>JAAYAY010000107.1 GCA_012719125.1 Planctomycetaceae bacterium
AACAAAAACGAGGCCGGGCCGGTTTCAGCCCACGCCCCAAGACCTACGAACGACTTCTGTACCCGCCGCGCCCTTACACCCGAATCGCGGCCTAACTGGCCAGGAACTTACGAAACGGACATCTAGCCGCGTGGGCTTGTCCCGCGCTTGGTCGCCTGCCCGTAGGATGCCCCGCACCACCAGTGGTCAAACGCTCCTGTCGCCAGGCTCTGAGCGCGGGGCAAGCCCACGCGGCCAGTTCCTCAACGAATCCCGCAAGGCGATTCAGAAGAACTCCCATTGCCGGACGGGTTGGCCGTTGCGGAGTTTGGTCGCGATTTGATAGGCGTCGATAATCGCGACGATCAAGACGGGCAGGCTGCCGACGCAGACCGTGGCGTAGCCCACACCGAAGTAGAGGACGAGCAGAACGATGCCTTTGACGTTCTGGCCAAGAACGATCTGGCCCAGGCCGGGGAGCAGAAACGAGAGAATCGCCATCACCGCGGGGTCTCGGGGCGGATCGCTGGGCATGACGAGGTCGGGACTGCCGGGGGCCGGATGATAGTCCCTGCCGGGCGGCGGAGGAACGGGCGGCCCTGGGGCGGAGAAGAGCCCGGCAATCTCACTGGCCGGTTTCCAGTCTTCCTGGCCGTCGGTCCACACGTAGTCGCCGGTCTTCAGGGCTCCAGAGTTGGCCAACTGCTGCAGTTGATAGAAGGAGACCGGGCCCGACTGCCGGCCGTTCTGCGTGTAGTACCACTGACCTGTTGTCATTCTTAGTATCTTGGATCGGGACTGGTGCGCATGTCTTCGCAAAGGTTGGGGCGAGGGTCTGCCCGGCGTTGGCAATCTCCCACTTGGAATCGTCCCGTCGCCAACCCGACGCATCATACCTGACCTCGGCACCTAGGGAAACCCGCCAGGGTCGAACGCCGGGACCGACCGTGCGGTGCGAACGAGTTGTGGGGCAGGCGGTCTTGCAGAGGCAATCGCGAGTCGGCGAACGGCGCCGGCACGACACCGACGGTGCCGACGGAAGACGCTCACCGCAAAATTCCGAAAAGCAACGAAAAGTTATATTGATTTTCTTTTGTCGGTCGATACAATCCGACAGAATGTGCCAGATGAGGCTCTCTTGGGACCGACGCTGTCGGCCCGGCGTTTCTCTGACACGGAAATCTGCTTGGCAGGACACCTGAGCCTATTCCGAAACTCACACGACGCGCCGACTTGAATCGTCGGCAAGAGAGCATCCCAGAAGCTTCTGATCGGCTTCTTGCCCGTCAGAAAACCAGCGATCACGCAAGTCCTGCTGCCAAGTATGACGACGAGCCCATGACGCTACCGCTTCATCTCTGCGTGGGCACGGGCGTGCCCCAAAGAGCGACGCGATGGCGACTTGAGAAGGTTGTGGTCGTACACAACCGCTGGGGCACGAAGGGAGCTCGGATGCCCCGGCCCATTGGTCGCTCCCCAAAGAGTACTCGGAATGAACAAGGCGGACACTGAAGAATGCGCGTGTGTGGCCATGGACGAGGAGCCCCCCGGGGATTGCCTCACTTCGGCCGAAATCCTCCAAGTGACTCTCACTCTCTCCGACCCGCCGGGAAAGACTCCCGACCGGTCCCTCCGCCGCCGTACGCCCACCAAAAACAGCGCCCAGCCAGCCCAACGGGTCGTCGTCGCCCCCGCGCTGGCTCGGCAGAAGAAGTCCGGCACGGCCAGACGAACACCGGCCGTCTTGGCTCCGCAAACAGGGCCTTCTTCGGCGGCCTCCAAACGGGGATATAGCCGGCAAACGCGGGCTTTTCGGCGCCGGTTCTTCCCCCAGGTAACCGATCGCGAGTGGAACGATTGGCGCTGGCAACTCCGGCATCGGATCCGCACGCTCCCGGAAGCGGAACGTTTCCTTCTGCTTTCCGACGACGAGCGGGAAGCGATCGTTCGCGGAGGCGACCTGCTTCCGTTTGCCATCACACCCTACTATCTGTCGCTGCTGGACGCCGAGAACCCGGACCAGCCGCTGCGGCGGACCGTCATGCCGTCGACCGGCGAGTTCGTGCAAACCCCCGGCGAAGCCGACGACCCCTTGGGCGAGGACGGGCACAGCCCCGTTCCCGGGCTCGTCCATCGCTACCCGGACCGCGTGCTCCTTCTGGCCCTCGATTTCTGCTCGACCTACTGCCGCTACTGCACCCGGTCGCGCGTCGTGGGGCAGGGAGAGCTGGCCCCCTCCGAGCCGCGGCTGGAGAAGATCTTCCACTACCTGGAGAACTCGCCGCAGGTTCGCGACGTGCTCGTCTCGGGCGGCGACCCCCTGGCGATGAGCGACGATCGGCTCGACTGGATCCTGGGCCGGTTGCGGGCGATCCCCCACATCGAGTTCGTCCGGCTGGGAACCAAGATGCCTGCCGTCTTGCCCCAGCGGATCACGCCCGCCCTGTGCCGCGTGCTGCGCAAGTACCATCCCCTGTGGATGAGCCTGCACTTCACCCATCCGGACGAGTGCACGCCGGAGAGCTATCAGGCGTGTACGCGGCTGGCCGATGCGGGGATTCCCCTGGGAAGCCAGACCGTGCTCCTCAAGGGGGTCAACGACAACGTCGAGACCATGAAAGACCTGGTCCATCGACTGCTCCAGATGCGGGTCCGCCCCTACTACCTCTACCAGTGCGACCCCATCTCCGGTTCGTCCCATTTCCGGACGCCGGTCAGCAAAGGCATCGAAATCATCCACGGGCTGCGCGGCTACACGACCGGGTACGCCGTACCCAACTATGTGATCGATGCACCGGGCGGCGGCGGCAAGATCCCGCTTCAGCCCCAATACGTCGTCGGACGCGACGGCGACGACCTCCTCCTGCAGAACTTCGAGGGGCACCTCTACCGCTACCCCGATCCGCAGGCCGAAACGCCGACCGCCTCCCACGCATCTCTCTCCTGCTCGTCCTGCGGCGGAGCCTGAGCAAGAGATGAAACGCGGCGAGTCGCTTTGTGCCCAATGCGCCCTACGGCAGCAGACGTGCTGCCAGGCGCATGATATTTACGTGACCCTGTCGGATATCCGGCGAATTCGCCGGTTCACCGGGACAGGGGAGTTCTGGGAATACCGGGTTCCCTGGAATCCGGAGTACCTCGACGTCGGAGACGATCCGCTCTGGCAGAGCCGGGTAATCCGGCGAGACAATTCCCGCCGCGTGCTCAAACAGCAGGTCGGCGGCGACTGTGTCTTCCTCACATCGACCGGCTGCCGGATCCCGATGGAGGTGCGCCCCCTTGTGTGCCGGCTGCATCCCTGCCAGTATGACGAGCGCGGCATCCAGCCGGGGCTCTCGCCCGAATGCCCGTGGTATCTGCTGGCACCCGACGACTCGCCTCACGAGGCTGTCAGCATGAGCCCCGCCGACGCCGATCGCTGGCATCGGCTGCTTTATCAGGAAATCCGAGAGGAACCTTGCCCCATGAAAATCGGCCTGACCTACGACCTCCGCTCCGAGTATCTGGCCATGGGCTACAGCGAACTCGAAACGGCCGAATTCGACCGTCCCGATACGGTCGACGCCATCGAGAACGCGCTGCGGGATCTGGGGCACACGACCGACCGTATCGGCCATGCGAGACAACTGGTTCACCGGCTGGCGGCGGGCGATCGGTGGGATCTCGTCTTCAACATCTGCGAGGGACTCAACGGACCGGCTCGCGAAGCCCAGGTTCCTGCCCTGCTCGACGTCTACGATATCCCCTACACGTTCTCCGATCCCCTCGTTCTGGCCGTTTGCCTCGAAAAAGGAATGACCAAGACGCTGCTCCGGGCGGCCGGCATTCCCACGCCCGAGTTCGCCGTGGTGCGCAGGCCGGAAGACGTCGCCTCCGTCTCGCTCGGCTATCCGGTGTTTGCCAAACCGATCGCCGAGGGGACGGGGAAGGGAATCACGCCGGCGTCCCGAATCGACGCTCCCGATCAACTGGAGGCCGTCTGCCGGGAGTTGCTCCTGACGCATCGGCAACCCGTGCTGGTCGAACCGTACCTGCCGGGGCGGGAGTTCACCGTGGGAGTCTGGGGCACCGACGACCAGGCCGAGGTGATCGGCACCCTGGAAATCGTGCTGCGCGCCGATGCCGAAGAAGGCGTCTATTCCTACGTGAACAAAGAGCAGTGCGAAGAGTTGGTCGAGTATCGGCCCGTCGCCGCTGAGGTGGACGTGGCCGTCAGCGAGGCCGAGTTGATCGCCCTGGCCACCTGGCGGGCGCTCGGCTGCCGCGACGCCGGCCGTATCGATCTTCGCTGCGACTCGGAGGGCCGGGTCCAGGTCATGGAGATCAACCCCCTGGCCGGTCTCCATCCGGAGCACTCCGACCTGCCCATGATCTGCACCGCCCGCCGGATTCCCTATGGGGAACTCATCCAACGGATCGTGCAGTCAGCCGCCCAACGCGTTCGCCCAGCCGGCCCGCCGCTCGGACTGACCGCCTCCCAGCCTTGCGAGAAGCCGGCATGCGCGTGACGATCCTCCATCAGGCCGTCGGTCGCGATGCTTCCGAGGATGAAAAGGACGTCCTCTTTCAGGCAAAAACTGTGTCCGAGTCGCTGAAGCGACTCGGACACACGGTCGAGACGGCGGAAGCGACCCTCGACCTCGAGCGGACCCGGCTGGAACTCGTGGCCACCGATCCGGACTGCGTCTTCTACCTGGTCGAGTCGCTCGACGGCACCGACTCCCTCGCCCATCTTCCGGCATTCCTGCTGGAAACGATGGAGATTCCTTATACGGGCGCCCCGGCCGCCGCCCTCGTGCTCAGCAACAACAAGATCCGGGCCAAGCGAACCATGGCCCTCGCCGGCTTGCCGACGCCGCCCTGGCTGGAGACGGCACGGCGCCGTCGTTCGCCAGATCCATGTGCCGCTGCTTGCCGGCAGGCAGTGTCCGAATCCACACACTGCCTGCAAGCACGCAGTGGCACACAGCCTGAGAACAACCTGCCGGCATCGGAACTTCACTTTCCGGCCACCTTCATCCTCAAGCCGATCGAAGAACACGCATCGCTGGGAATGACCGACGATTGCGTCTACGAGGCCTCCGACGAACGGCAACTCCAATCGCGACTCGAAGAGCAATCCAGCCTCGTCGATCGGGCCTGCTTTGCCGAGCAGTTCGTCGAGGGACGCGAGTTCAACCTGGCGGTCCTGGGCACCCCGGAGGGACCGATCGTGCTTCCGCCGGCCGAGATCGATTTCTCGGCCTTCCCTGCGGGCAAGCCGCATATCGTCGGCTACGACGCCAAGTGGGCCTCCGGCTCGTTCGAGTATGCCAACACGCCGCGGCAGTTCCCATGTACGCCCGGAAGCAGCGATTTCGAATTGGGCGTGCGGCTCTCCGACCTGGCCCGCCGCTGCTGGACCGTTTTTGGACTCCACGGTTACGCCCGCGTCGACTTCCGGGTTGACGGCCGGGGAAATCCGTGGATTCTTGAGGTGAACGCCAACCCCTGCCTGTCGCCCGACGCCGGGTACGCGGCCGCTTTGCAGGAAGCCGGGATTTCTTTCGATCAGGCGATCCAAGCCATCCTGAACGACACTTGAAGAAAAGGGGTCGGGACTCTTTGATTCTGGCAGGATGGAACAAGAAGACGGTTCTGCATCGGGATTTCCACCAATTGGCGGACCGAGATTCCGAAAACAAAGAGTCCTGACCCCTTTTTTGCGGGCCGATTTGCCATGTTTCGTATTCGACGCATTCACGACGACGTCCTGCCGATCAACAAGCAGGCCATCGCCCAGGTTCAAGAGATCCTTCGCGATCAGTTTCCCGATCTCCATCCCGACGAAGCGGCACGACTCTCCGAAAAGCTCCGCAATCCGTTCAAACAACAGTTTCGCACGGTTCTGTTCGTTGCCGAGAAGTCGCGAGGAACGGTCAAAGGTTTTGCGCTCCTGATGCACGACCCCGAACTCCGCTTCTCTTACCTCGACTACCTGGCGATCGGCAAAGCCGTGCGCGGCCGGGGCATTGGGGCGGCCGTCTACGAACGACTCAGGCAGGAAGCCCTGGGCCTCGATTCGGTGGGCATCTTCTTCGAATGCCTCCCTGACGATCCGGCCGTCTGCCCCAGCCCCGTGGTCCAGAAGCTGAACGGCGACCGGCTGCGCTTCTACGAGGCCTGGAATGCCCGGCCGATCGTCGGCACCGCGTATGAGAGTCCGCTAACGCCGGGCGGCGATCCTTACATGCCGTACCTGGTGTTCGACGGCCTGGATCGCGGGCAGCCGCTGAGTCGCAGCTACGCCAAGAAGGTGGTGTGCGCGATCCTCGAAAGAAAATATGCCGATCTCTGCTCGCCCGAGTTCGTCAAGCACGTGTTGGCCTCCTTCCGCGACGACCCCGTCCGCGTGCGCGAGCCCCGCTATCTGCCGGCAAAAACGCCTCGCGTTCCGGCCACGGCCCCCGCCCCCGAGCCGATCGCCGTGTTCGTCAACGACAAACACAACATTCACCACGTGCGCGAACGCGGCTACGTCGAAGCGCCCGCACGGATCAACGCCATCCTCCGCGAACTCGAAGGAAACGGCCTGATCGAGAACCTGCCGGTGAAGAAACATTCGAGCCGCCATATCCTGGCCGTTCACGATCGCGGATTCTACGAATACTTCCGCCGCGCATGCAGGAACGTGGGGCAGGGCAAGTCGGTCTACCCCTACGTGTTCCCTATCCGCAACGTTGCCCGGCCGCCGCGGGAATGGTCGGTCCGCGCCGGCTACTACTGCATCGACACCTTCACGCCGATCAACGGCAACGCCTTTCCGGCCGCAAGCCGCGCCGTCGACTGCGCCCTGTCGGCCGCCGACGAAATCCTCGACGGCCGCCGGGTCGCCTACGCCCTGGTCCGCCCGCCGGGCCACCACGCCGAACGGGGCGTCTTCGGCGGGTTCTGCTACTTCAACAACGCGGCCATCGCCGCGCACTACCTCACCCAGTACGGGCGGGTGGCCGTCCTCGACGTCGACTACCATCACGGCAACGGCCAGCAGGACATCTTCTGGCACCGCAGCGACGTACTCACCGTGTCGATCCACGGCAGCCCGGTGTTTGCCTATCCCTACTTCAGCGGCTTCGCCGAAGAACAAGGAGAAGGCGAGGGCGAGGGACTCAACAAGAACTACCCGCTGCCCGAGATCGTCGACGGACCCAAGTATCGCGACACCCTGGCCCACGCGCTCAAAACGATCGGCCGGTACGACCCCGATTTCCTCATCGTCGCCCTCGGCCTCGACACCGCCAAAGGCGACCCGACCGGCACCTGGATGCTGCGGGCCAAAGACTTCGAAGAAAACGGCCGCATGATCGGCCGGCTCGATCTGCCCACGCTCGTGGTCCAGGAAGGCGGCTATCGTACCCGTACCCTGGGCGTCAACGCCCGTTCCTTTTTCCGCGGACTCGTCCACTCATGAGCAACACCCAGACCGTCACCCTCCGCCAGACCGCGACCCCCGCCGATCGCGAGCACGTTCGCGCCATCGTTGAATCGACCGGCATGTTCCGACCCGACGAGGTCGACGTGGCCGTCGAACTGGTCGACGAACGCCTGGCCAAGGGCGAGCCCTCGGGCTACTACTTCCTGTTCGCCGAGCAGCAAGGCCGGGTCGTCGGCTACGCCTGCTACGGCCCCATCGCCTGCACGGTCTCCAGCTTCGACCTCTTCTGGATCGCCGTCTGCCAGGACCAGCAAGGCCGCGGCTTGGGCCGAAGGCTGCTCGAAGAAAGCGAACGCCTGATCGCCCGGGCCGGCGGCACGCGGATCTACATCGAAACGTCCGGACGTTCCGACTACTTGCCCACGCGCCGGTTCTACGAACGCTGCGGCTACGCCGTCGAAGCCACCCTGGCGGATTTCTATGCGCCGGGCGATGATCGGGTGATCTTCGGGAAGGTCCTGGGAGCGTGGCAGGATCAGCACTAGCTTCGGACGCGGACGGAGGCTTCGTCCACGATCTACAACCTTTCAGCAACAGGTTCCCTATCAAGAAGCGGCACGAGATGCCTCTCTGGGCAGGTTTTCGTCCAGTTTGAAGCCAGGCATCAGAGGGTTTCTGCGGGCAGGTGGATGGTTCGCTCGCGGACTAAATCGGCTGCATAACTGATCGCAGCCTGCACGTCCTCAGGGTGCAAAGCGGGGTAGGTGTCCAGGATCTTCTGGATGTGCATGCGGCCTCAGATAGTCCCGCTGTTCCGCGAGCCAGGGTGCCTTATGTTGATCAATTGAATCTTCTGCTGCGGTGTATGGGAACGCACAAAGTTGGATAACATCAACCGGTGTGACTAGTTCTGAAAGCAATATCTGCCAGAATACTGGCAGGATGCATGCGTTGACTTGACACGTTGAACGATTCCGCGAGGATATAGGAGGGTGCTACACTCCGGTGTTAAGACGATGTTTGAGCCAAGTAGGCGTTACCATAACCAGTGGGGGACTTCGCGATGAGAACAAGAGGGAATCAATTGGCAGTGTGTTTGTTCTGGACGGTCGTGTTCTTGCAGACTAGTCGCCTCAGCGCCCAGACGATTCACGTACTGATCGTCGCTGATACCAACGACAAAGCTGTCGGTGCCGGTGTGAGCGTAGACGTGGCAAGACTGCAGACCATGTTTGAACAATGCGTGCCACCGTCGCAATTACAGATGCGCCAGATCGTGGGCAAGCATGTTTCGAGGCAACGCATCCTGGCCGCGATTTCGACGCTGGCCAGCAGCGTGAATGATGCAGTCGTGTTCCTGTGGTCTGGACACGGCGCGCACGACCAACGCGGTCATTTCCTCCATATTGCAGACAACACTCGCTTGTATAGGTCGGAGATCACGGACGCCCTCCAGAAGCAAGATGCCGCACTTCATGTCCTATTGACGAGTAGCTGCAACGTCTATGTCCCGCTGTCTGCTGAGGTTAGTGCGCCCTGCCTCGCCAAGGCACCGGTTCAAATGGCGCCGTTACTACAGTCCCTCTTTCTGGAGTCGAGAGGCCTGGTCGATATTAATGGTGCGTCCGAAGGTGAGTACGGCTTCTCTAGCACTGAAGAAGGAACGTCATTCTTCAATCCGTTCTGCTCGTATGTCCTCGACAACGCAGATCGGAAGATCGGCTGGGACACAGCAGCAGCGGAGATTGCCAGGGAAGTTGCCAGTACGTTTTCGACATGGTTTCCACAAGGATACACTGACCGGAACGGACGAGTTCAGAAGACACAAACGCTTCGAGTGTGGAATCTCCCGGAACCGGCGAAGGGTGAAAACGAAGTCGAACCGCCTCGAGTTGGTGCGCGGTTTGGTGTGCGTGTGTGGAGCAAACGTGGAGCGGGTGTTCGAGTGCTTTCTGTAGAACAAGGTTCCCCAGCCGATCAGACAGGAATTGCTCGGGGAGATACTATCCTTTCGGTGAACGGTACACCTGTCAACGCTGCGTGGCAAATGACAAATGCTGTGTTTCGTTCCTCACGGGAAATGTCTATTCGATTGGAGAGGGCCGCAACCGGACAGACTGTGGATCTAAACGTCCAACTTCGATACTGAGTCACTCAAGTTTTCGCTTTGCCTCTCTGGGCCGTGGATCAGTGTGTCCGACTGTCGCGTCCAGTGCAGAGTTCTCCGCGGACAACGTGGCCTGTTCTGCTGAGTTGCTGCGTCCAATGAATCTCCATGGCAGACACCGCCACGAGCCATCGGCGAACGTCGCTCATGATCAGGAATGTGATTCTTCGCCGTTTCGCAGCACAACCCTCAGGCAGCGGCGCTGGCGTAGTTCGGCGTGCTACTTCCGCTCGCATATCACGGCAATGAAGTGGCCCTCCACAGGAGTCTTGTTTGGCATTTCCGCCGTCACTCGGACGGAGATCGTATCGACGTTGCGCAGGTATTGAAGATACGGCTCGGCAAGCTTTTGGATTTGCGTCGCCATTTCAGAGAGGTTGGTTTCGGAGAGGCGATATTCGAGTGAACCTTTGCTCAAGGCGGTCGAGGACAGGGGGAACTGTCCCAGGAATGTTCTTGCTCTTGCATCATGAAGGGAAAATGTGATCGTAGCACTGTCGGTCAATTCGGCCGCATGCGGCACGCGAATAACCAGGGCATCCGGCTTGAAGCGGAAGAACTTGTCGAATGTCCGAGTCGGCGGGGTGCCGGATTTTGTGTAGGTGAGTGTCAGCACCGCACCGGAGCACATTTCGAATTTCACGCGTTCGCGGACGGTTTTGGCCGCGGCCACGGGAACGAGCAGGTGGCTGCTGACGCCGTAAGGTGTGGCCAGGTGTACGTCAACCACGTCTTGCGGCTCTTCCGGGTCGACCTTGCCGCTGGGTTCCGACCGGCCGCGGGTGAGCACTTGCAGGCCCGTGGGAATCTCCACCTGCATGAGTTGCCGGCTGATAAGTTGAAACGCAATGGGTTGTCCCCCGGCGATGACCCGCGTGTCGTGCACGCTGAAACCGTCTCCGACGAGGAACATCGTGGTCGCGTCGTGAAGGTTGATCCCCGGCGCCCCATACCAGCCGATCAGCTCGGGCGTCAGTTCGGTGATGCCCCGGTTGAAGATCTCGAATCCCCCCGACGTGTTTTCATACGGGATCTGCACCATCATGGTTTGGAGCGGCAATTCGCGATCGAGCTGATCGACGCGGCGGAGCAGGCGGTCGACCTCCCCTTCGCGATAGAGGTGAGCACAACGGGCGCACTGGGCGGCGCTGTTCTTCATGGCGGTGATCGCCCGGCTCAGTTCCATCGTTTCCCGCATGCTGATCTCGGTGCATTTGGGATTGGTGAGCTTGTACCAATTGGTGCGGACGTCGAAGGTGGCGTAGGGAACGAAGGAGGGCATGACGACGATGGCCGTGCACTCCCGGATGCCGCTTTCCAGTTCGCGTTGGCGCATGTCGGCATCGCGTGTGGGGCCGCCCAGCAGGGTCTCGCCGAAGGCCTTGAGTGTTCCCGGGGTAGGCGGGGTCTGGAACCTGGGCTGGAACCGCCAGCCGAAGGTGTCGTTGCCGTGGGAGAAGGCGACGACGGTGCGGTTCAGCGCGATGGTGGCCATATCCCATTCCAGGCGGCGTGTGAACCGCATCAGGGCCTGGGCATTGATCTGTCCGCTGGCGAAGGCCAGGGCGGCGGCCACCTGGAGTTCCCGGCGGCGGGCAAACTCGTCCGCCACATTCTGATCCTCGGTCACCGGGTCAAGGGCGAACACGCGGATTGGCCAGCGGCATTTGACGTATTCGTTGAAGGCGGCTACAGCGGTGTCCGACGGTTGTGGATTGTAAAAGTCGAGCCCTTCAGGGGTCGCAAAGCACGCTGAACACCCCTTGGCAGCGGTTGCCTCGCGAATGTCCTGAATCAACTGATCGTTCAATAGTGAGGCATGAACGAGAATCATCCAGGCGAGGGAGCGTGTGGTGTCACCGTCAGCCAGCCCCTCCGTCGAAGGAGAGACTCCGATTTGGCCGAGAAACTTGTTGCGAATGTCCTCAATCTCGCGTTGATTACACGTTCGGAGAGCATCAGCCAGCGATAGACCTCCCTTGCTAACGTTCGGTCCACAGTAGGTCCACAGATACAGTTTGTTCTCGCTCGTGAGGAAATCATATGCCTTCGCGGCTTCCTCAAGTAAACATCCCTGAACGTCCATGAGATGCATGCCGTTTTTGTCTATCGGACTGTTCTCAAGTCCGGCGTATGTGTCTGCGGCAACGTGCGCGACCAATGCCAGATCATACGCGCTTAGAAGTTGAGATGGGGCGATGGGCATGCGTGCCCTGCGGGACCTAGTGACAGGAACCGCGAACGATATGTCCGTGGCGAAGTCGTTCTGGAGTTGCGCGAACACCTTCAGAAGGTCGTCCCGTGCCTTCCCAAGCTCCACTCCCATGTTGTACGCGTACGCCTTGGCTGCGTCCTTCGGAGCACCCGGCGCGACCTTGGCGTCAGGAGACACACTGAAAGGACGTACCGTCTGGAGTTCCCTTGGCGTTGTCGAATCAACCGCTCCTGCAGTCGGCGATCGCCATTCTAGGATTGGCTCACGCTGACTTCCTCCGTAGCCCAACTGGATCATCTCCTTCAGTTCACTTGGTGCCCCTACGGTGCTTGATTCTCCCGCAAGAGAGAAAGCGAGATTCGTTCCTGTGACGGACACGTCGCTATCTGCCGCCAGCTCCGGGATCTTCCTCAAATCGGCCTCATCTGCGCTGAGAATCACCTTAGCAAGCAACACTTTGAGCAGAAGGTCCTCCGCCCCTTGAAACTCCTCCCATGCTTTCTCGGCAGGAAGATCCCTTAGGCCCGGTTGGGTATTGACGAGGAAATGATGATTTGCGATCCGACGCAGCTTCTCTTTGACATTCCCATCAAGCGAGTTTACCACTCGCGTCATCGGATAGGCCAACTGATCGACCAGATCGTTGATCACCAGGTTCCGAAACGTGGTCGGCAGGAGGTCGTCGCTGAGGTAGGGTTCGGCGGTGATGGTGATCTCGGCTCCGTAGCCCTTGCGGGTCTGTTTACCCGGCAGGACCGATATCGGAATGCGCACCAGGTTCAATGCATAGCCCGGCGAGTCGGCTATATCGTCCCCCTCGTTGATGCGGCGAAGCTCGTGCAGGTGGTTGAGATAGCGCGACATCTGATCGAGTTGGATTGTCGGTTCGAGGGACAGCTCGTCGTTCTCGTAGCTGAAACCGGGAACCGCGGGGTCCTTGACGGCAGCAAACGGTTCGGAGCGGAAGATCACGGCCGCCGAATTGGCGGGGTTCTCGCTCGTGGTGGGGATCATGGCGTTGAGGTTGGTGAGATACGTGCCGGTCTTGCTGGCGTCGGGGATTTGGACCGGCGTTCCGTCCGGTGCCGTTCCTGCTGCCGCTTGCAAGGCGAACGCCATTCCCAGGAACGACTGATCGCTGCGACGAAGGGCGGCGTTCATGCGGACCTCGAACTGGCCCAACTGGGCGGCCATCTGCTCTTCGTACTCGTAGCGATGGCGCATCAGGCGGCTTTCGCCCCACACGTCCGGGTGCTTCGCCACGATCGAGCCGTAAGTGTCGATGTGGTGTTCCAGCCAGTCGATCTGGTCGGCCAACTGCTCGATGCTGCAGTCTTGTCCGGTGACGGGCTTCTCGCGGTGCTTGGCCTCGAAGGGCTGGGCGAGCAGCTTGAACGGTTTGTAGACGTCCCCCGCCCGACTAGGTTGCGGCGCGGCCAGCAGGGCAAGGCCCAGCCAAAGCAGAATCGAACGCCCACTACGCGATTCCCTTCGCATCGTACTACCTCCGTGCTAATAGAGCCTGCCGTGACAAGAGGCTTTGAGAGCAGGCGAAAAATGCCACCCCCTCTTCAGAGACAACCGCTTCCACCATACAGGCACTAATCGGAGCACTCGTGCCGAGAATCGACTCCGGCTTGGCACTCAGAAAGAACCGCTCCAAGCACTACAGGTTACGCGAGCCCCTACCGGAGTAACCCGGTATGTGATGCCGTCAACCCCGTAGTTTCTATATGAATGCTTTCACATAGATATTATGCCGAATGCTTCTGTCCCGCCTTGGCGATCCACGAATCGCACCCCCCTACGCCAACCCCGCGTGCGACAACGCCTGATAGATCGGCCCCTCGCGGGTCAGCTCGCTCGAAAAGACCGCCAGTTCGTCCACCTCGGTCGTCCCGGCCGGTTGATCGGCCAGCGATCGGATCAGCTCGCTCACCTCGGCCAGTTCCGGGCCGGCATGCTTCACGCGGCCCAGCGTGAGATGGGGCGAAAATCGGCGATTGTCCGGCGGATAGCCGAGCTTCTTCAGACCCTTTTCCAGTCGCTCCTGCAGCTCCGCCAGCTTCTCGGCGCCTTCGGTGACGCCGAGCCAGATCGTCCGCGGGCGCTCCACTTTCGGGAAGACGCCCACGCCCGCCACGTCAAACGTGAAACCCGTCACCTCGGCCGCGGCTTCTTCGACGGCGCGGCACACGTCGGGCAATTCCACCGCCTCGACCTCGCCCAGAAACTTGAGCGTCAGGTGCATGTTCTCCGGCTCGACCCAGCGAATGCTCGCATTGCACTTGGCAAGCCGGCCGATCACTTTGGCCGCCGCCGCTCGAACCGCCTCGCTGATTTCGACGGCCACAAAGGTCCGAACTTGTCTCATGAAACACCTTACGTCAAGAGTTGGAACCTTTGTGCTTCGGATTTCGAACTTGCCGATTGACCCGGAGGTCAATCAGAACGACAGCATCTGCTGATACTGCTCCATCCGCCGCTCGAGGTCTTCGCGGGTGATGTTGATCAGACGGTCCAGACTGAAGTCCTCGACGGTGAAACTAGCCACCAGGATCCCGAACGCCATCGCCTTCTTGAGCGTCGTCGGCTCGAAATTGCCTTGTTCGGCCAGGTAGCCCATCATGCCGCCGGCAAAACTGTCGCCGGCGCCTGTCGGGTCGACGACCTTCTCGGTCGGATACGCCGGCAGCACATAGGTTTCGTACTGGCTGAAAAACATGGCGCCGTGCTCGCCTTTCTTGACGACCACAAAACGCGGCCCCATTTCGCGAACCTTCTGGCCGGCCACCACCAGATTCTCCTCGCCGGTCAGCAGCTTGGCCTCGCTGTCGTTGAGCACAAGCCCGTCGATCTTCGTGAGCATCTCCTCGAGCTGCTCGCGCTCGGTCCTGATCCAGAGGTCCATCGTGTCGGCAACCGTCAGCGTCGCCCCGATCGATTGCTCGATCGCCTTGAGTTGGGTTGTCGTCGAACCGTTTGCCAGAAACATGAACGGCGATCTGCGGCACTCCTCGGGCAGCTTGGGATCGAAATCGGCCAGGACGTTCAACTGCACGTCGATCGTCTCCCGATCGTTCATGTTCTCCAGGTACCGGCCGCGCCAGAAGAAGGTCTTGCCGCCCTTGACGACTTGCAGGCCGTCGACGTTGATCCCGCGTGATTGCAGCAGTTGCGTGTGCTCCGGGGGCCAGTCCTCACCCACGACCCCAACCAACCGGACAGGCGCGAAGTAGCTGGCCGCTACAGAGAAATAGACGGCCGAGCCGCCGAGGATGTTCTCGCGGGTCTCCTTGGGAGTCTCGACACTGTCCAACGCCACGGAACCAACGACAACCAAAGGCATCGTGGAGCTTCCTTTCCAGGCTGTAAAATAGAGAAACTGCACAACTTACGGCAAGTGCGTTAGCCGTGCTGCGGCAGTGTGCCCATGACGCGCCATTATCTGAGAATGCGTTGGAATGACAAGCCGGGGGGAGATCTCCACCCAGAAAACGCTTGCCCAACATGCTGTCGTCGACCTGGTCACGATCGTCGTCAATCCGACGGCGCCTTGGGGGCTGGACGATCTGCAACAAGAGCCTGGCAAGATTGCGTTACCCATTGCGGGATAGTAGTTTGCGCAGAGCATCCGACGACCTTGGCATGCCGTCTGCACACGACCCTATATGGCGATCTCGGGCAACATCTCCGCTACCCGAGCGCCACGTGCACACTCATCGCTCACGTGAGAAACAAGGAGACTCCCTGATGAAGTATCTACTGTTTGCTGCGGCGGTCGCAGTATTGGCGGCCGCCGTACCGGTCGACGCGATGGCTGGAGGGCCCAACCCGGACATCCAGATCATCAACAACAACTACATCATCAACGACAACTACAATACCGGGCCGAATGTGCGTCGGGGCAACTACGATTACCGCCGCGACTACGGGTACGACTATCACCCGTATCGATACCGCGGTTACAACAGTCGGGGCTTCGAGACCCACAACGAGGCAGTCGCTCGGATCCAGGCGACCCATTCCCGGTACCGGACGAATTATCACCCGCGATCTTACTACAACAGCCCGCCCCACCGCTACGGCTGGTAGGCGGCAAGGCTAACAGTGAGACGCATCGCGGACTGAACCACCTGGTCAGGCCGGAGCAAATCGCGCACGGAACGACTGGATGATTGCCTGGTCGTCCGATCGATCATAGACCGCAAAGACGACGGTTCGGAAGGCATTGGCATAGGGGCCGCTGCCGAGCAGCAGCTCTCCAAAGATCGCGGCAACGTCTTTCGGGTCGTTCTCGAATACGCCGCATCCCCAGGCTCCGAGGATGAGATGCTCACACGCGTTCGCCTGGGCAACGGCCAGTACGTAGCCTGCTCGACGTCGCATCACCGGCTTGATTTCGGCCGCGTTGTCCGGTTCGTTCTTGCGAACGGCTCCCACATTGACCGCCGGAGCGGTAATCATCGAGACCTGATAGGCTGCCTCGAGCAGATCTCCCCCGTCGTCTCGGATGACAGGAACGTCCGGGGAGAAGATGATGTGGTCCGTATAAAGACACGTCTCGCTCTCCCGGTTGGCCTCGTAGTAGCCCCAGGCACGTCCCTGCGAGCGATAGAGCCCGGAGGAACGCGCAAGACTCTCTTCCTGAGCCTGGCTTCCCGACAGGAATCCGCCGCCCGCATTCTTCGCCGAGGCGAAGTTCAGGCAGGCAACCTTCGATAGACCCATCTCCTGCACGAGTCGCCTCGCTGCCGCCAGGGTGGTTTCGTTCGTCACCTCGAACCGGGTCGCTTCGCCATTCCTTTCGGACGGGCTGAGTTGGGCCAAGGCTTCGGGCGTGTAGAGCACCGTCCCCTTTTCGCAGGCCTTTTGCGCCGAGCGGATCGAGACCGGCTTGCCGCCCTTGGGCGTGTAGACGCCGGCTTCCAGAATCGCGAGTGTTTCTTTGGCAATCTGAGCTCGAAAAGACCGTTTCATCGGACTCTCCATACCTCCCGCATCGAGTTCACTCCTGTAACGGATTCCCTTGAGTTAGAGAAAAACATGGCCCCCCGTCGGCAGGGAAGTCTGCCCAGACGGTTCGGCCCTCCAATTGTACTATCCGATCCGATATCAAAAAATCCCATTCCGAGCCAATCGAGCCCCAGAATTCCAGCCGTCAAGGTCCTCGGCAGAGACCGGAAGGGGGGTGGTACAGTCTGCCGTTTTGAGGTCTTCGGCAGCCCGCTATACTGTTCTTGGGTTGTACCTGCCACGGAGTGCCTACAACACCACACGAACAGAGAAGCTCCATGGACCGGCCGGCGTCCGACGCACCGTTGATAGAGACTCACAGTCTGACCCGACACTATCGCGTGGGGCCGGCCACCGTTCGGGCCTTGGACGGGGTAGACCTTCAGATCGGGCGCGGCGAACTGCTGGCCGTTTTGGGGGTCAGCGGGTCGGGAAAGTCGACCTTGCTTCACCTCCTCGGCGGGCTCGATACGCCGACTTCCGGAAGCGTGACGGTCGAGGGCCGCGACCTGGGACGGCTGAGCGGAAAGCAGCGAGCCGTCTACCGCCGCAGCTCCGTCGGTTTCGTGTTTCAGTCCTTCTACCTCGTTCCCGGCTTGAGCGCTCAGCAGAACGTCGCCGTTGCCCTGACCTTCCAGGGCGTCTTCGGACGCCGCCGTCGCGAACTGGCTCGCCAGGCCATCTGCCGGGTCGGCCTCGAACAGCGCGCCCACCATCGGCCCAACCAGTTGAGCGGCGGAGAACAACAGCGAGTGGCCCTGGCTCGAGCGATCGTCCACCGCCCGCCGTTGCTCTTGGCCGACGAACCGACCGGCAACCTCGATCGGGCCAATGCCGACAACGTCATGGCCCTGATTCGAGAGATTCACGAGGAGACCGGCACGACGGTTGTGATCGTCACGCACAACGAAGACATGGCTCGCCAGGCGACCGATCGAATTGTGCGGCTGACTGACGGCCGCGTCACTGCTGACGAAGGAACTCAACCATGAGGGCCTGGTGGATCATGCTGCTGGCCCTCGGCGGGCTTCGCCGGCGTCCCTTGCGCGTCCTGCTGACCGTCCTGGGCGTCACGATCGCGGCGGGATCTCTCTATTCGATGGTCGGCTTTGCCCTGGGCATCCAACGCCAGGCCGAGGCGCCTTTCGAGAAACTCGACCTGCTCAAGAATATCGAGATCTCTTCCAGGTCGGAGCCCCAGCACAGCGACGATCCCGACGATCCGGATCCCGAAGTTCTCCATGACGACAGCGCACACGGTGAGAGTGCGAAGGAGTCGCCTGTCGTCGACGATGCCCTGCTCGACCAGATCGAGAAGATGCCCGGAGTGGCAGCCGCTTACCCTCAGTTCCGCATCGGCAATGTGGAGATCCGCCGCGGAGACAAGAAGAAGCGTTGCATCGTGATTGGGGCCCCGCGAGAGATCGCACTTGTCGGCGAGGGAACCGGACTCCTTGTCGCCGGTCGATATTTCGACCTCGCAGCAGACGAGCCCCAGGTGCTGATTTCCGAACCGATGACCGAATCGCTTGGCTTGGCCGGTGCGGAAGCGGCCGTCGGTCAAACGGTCACCCTGCAAGTGTCGGGACTCACAGCCCGCGAAGATGAGGCGTTCGAGTATCGCACCCAGGAGCTTGCGGCAACGATCGTGGGCGTTTACCAGCCGCCCCAACCCGCGATCGGCCCCCTGGCGAACACCGTCGTACTGCCCGTGGACATCATGAAAGACGTGCCGGGAGTCGCGTTCGGACTTCGCGGTCCGGGGCATCGTCATGTGAACGGACCGCCTCGGGGCTATTCTCAGGCGATTGTGCGAGTGGAGCATCCCGGCGATCTCGTGCGGGTCGAAAACCGGCTGAAAGAGATGGGGCTCCGCACCCGAACCACCGTTGGGCAACTCGAAGAACTTCGCACGTTCTTCGTGTTTCTCGATGTGCTCCTGGCCGCCGTCGGCACGGTGGCCCTCACCGTGGCCGCGTTAGGCATTATCAACACGCTCCTGATGTCCGTTCTGGAACGCTACCAGGAAATCGGCACCTACAAGGCCGTCGGAGCCTCGGACGGCGACGTCGTCGTCCTCTTCCTCACCGAGGCAATCCTTCTGGGCTTCTTCGGAGGGTTGGGCGGCCTGGCTCTCGGCCGCTTCGTATCCTGGGGGCTTGAAATCGGCATCAACGTCTACGCCCGTGGCCAAGGCGTCGAAGCCGCCATGGTCATGTTCAACTTCCCCCTCTGGCTTTCTCTGGCCACGGTCGCTTTCTCCACCCTGATTGCCGTCCTTGCCGGCGTCTGGCCCGCCCTCCGCGCCGCCCGCATCGATCCGATTCGGGCGCTGCGTGGGGAGTGAGGGATGCTTGTCGTATCGGGCACGTCCGACACGGCTTCCGCGTGGTTCGGCTGGTTGAAGACGTGCTCCGTATCCAGATACCAGAAACCGTGCGGCGCCCGGTACCTACTGGGTTGCCAACTCTTGCAACGTCTCGCCCACCCGACCAAAATGGGACCATCGACTGCCCACCCCATCTCACCCCCTGCGGAGGTCTCGCCATGCGTCGCCCAACTCACCACGTATCAGCACAAGGCAATCACCGGATCACCCGCAGACGGTTCACCAAACTGGCGGCAGCCGGGACCTCGGCATTGCTGGCCGCTCCCGGAATCGTGCGGGCAAGAAACCTCAACGACAAACTCAACATCGCCGTCATCGGCGCCGGCGGGCGGGGAGGCTCCAATACCAACAGTGTGAAGTCCGAGAATATCGTCGCCCTCTGCGACGTTTACCAACCGGCTGTCGACAAAGCGGGAGAACGATTCCCCGAAGCCAAGAAGTTCGCCGATTTCCGCAAGGTGTTCGAGCGTCCCCAGGATTTCGACGCCGTGGTGGTCAGCACCTGCGAACACACCCACGCCATGGCAACCATGCTGGCCCTCAAGCACAAAAAACACGTCTACTGCGAAAAGCCGCTCACCCACGACGTCTACGAAGCCCGCCAGATCCGCCTGGCCGCGAAGGAGGCCGGCACGACAACCCACATGGGCATCCAGATCCATGCGGGCGAGAACTACCGCCGCGTCGTCGAGTTGATCCAGTCCGGAGCCATCGGGGCCGTGACCGAGGCCCACGTGTGGGTCGGCCGCGCCTGGGGCCTGCAGAGCAAGGAAGCGGCCGAGAAGAATGGCGATCGCTGGTATTACACCGAACGCCCCACCGAATCCATGCCGGTTCCCGAGGGGCTCAACTGGGATCTGTGGATCGGCCCGGCGCCCATGCGACCGTTCCATGAAGCCTACTTCCCCGGCCCCAAGTGGTACCGCTGGTGGGACTTCGGCAACGGCACCATGAGCGACCTGGGCAGCCACTGGAACGACCTCCCCTTCTGGGCCCTGAAGCTCGAATACCCGCTCACCATCGAGGCGGGCGGCCCGCCGCCCCATCCCGAAATCGCACCGGCCTCAATGTGGGCCAAGTACGAATACGGCGCCCGCGCCGACCTTCCGCCCGTAACGATGACCTGGTACCAGGGGGAAGAGAAGCCCCAGATCTGGAAGGACGGCGGCATTCCGCAGTGGGGCAGCGGCGCGCTGTTCATTGGCGAGAAGGGCATGCTTCTCGCCGATTACGGCAAGCACGTCCTCCTGCCGGAAGAAAAGTTCGCCGATTTCAAAGGTCCCGACCCGTTCATTCCCCGGGTCGCGTCGCACCACCAGGAATGGCTCGACGCCTGCAAGGCCGGCCAGCAGACGAGCGCCGACTTCCACTACGCCGGCCTGCTCACCGAAGCGAACCATCTGGGCAACGTCGCCTACCGCGTCGGCAAGAAGCTGGATTGGGATCCGGTCAAGCTCTCCGCCACCAACGCCCCCGAAGCGGCGCCGCTCCTCCGCTGCCCGTATCGAGAAGGGTGGGAGCTGATGAAATAGTCCCACCAGTATATCCCGACATTCCGTGCCGACTGAGTTCTCGTCGACGCCGGCGTGTTTCCACAGGGAATTGCCAAAAATCCAAGGCTTTGTGCCAGAATAGTTTAACGCCCAGCCGCAGGCGCCGGCCCCCACTCTCGGCAGGCTCCCGCCGCTGGGCGTTAAAAAACCGGTAACACTTCAGCCAAGTGGAGTAACTGGAAAGGTCGGTAGGCGGCGGAACCTCCGTCAAATCCGAACACGCTCAGATGCCAGGAATCGCTTTCCCAATGCATCCCACGTTGCCCGCCTTCCGACCGGTGCCTCTGCCTCTTCTCTGTTGCACGATGACCATAACCGCTTGACAAACAACCGTTTAGGCGCGTCGGCAACAAGAGAAGAGGCACCGGTACTCAGCGGCGAGGATGGAACCTACGCTTACACCGGATGAACCTTTATTGTTGAGCGAGGCCTGAGTCCTTATCCCCCACCAGCCTCCCGTAGCCGTCGAGCACTCCGTCGAGGTGGTTGCTGGTGCCCGGCATGACCGACTCCCCTGGATATATCCCGAGTCGTATCACCATGAAATTCACGTGGCTATATTACTCGTCTGTTCCCCCCGAGGCCATCCACCCCCCAAAGAATGCCGCCGAACCGGGTTGACCTGGCAAGCGGGGACGGTATCCTCAGTGGCACCGGGCAGGCCGACACGGAACGGTCCGGAAGAACACGAACGCGGGAAGAATCAATGAGTTCGGCGACATATGGAGGAGGCATTATAAATCGACGCAACCTGAGGCGTATTCTTGCTCTAACAGTTGTAGTCGGCTGTTCTTCCTGCAACTCACCTTCGATTGACCGATCCGATGCATGGCAAACACTGCGCTTTTTGGACGAATCTATTCAGGTCGACTTTCCTGCCACCCCAGTTGCTGAGACACAAAACGCTGAGACGGAAGAGGGCGTCGTTCGTTTCGCTTCTCATAAGGCGATGGTAAACGGGATCTTCTTTAATGTACTGCTGGCAACATTTCCCGAATCGACGATCGAGGCAAGAGATGACAAACAGGCCTTCCTGATGCAGATTTCGCAACAACATGAATTGGCAAAGGCTGGTGCTAGACGGGAGTATCTTCGCTCGCAACCTTCAGCGGCTGTACCCGCCATCGAGCACCGCTATAGCTATCCTATGGGTACAAACAACGCAGGACAACAGTACGCCCCGGGATTTGCTGTATGGAAAACGTTCCTAGTCGACAATACAATTTGCTCAGTTTTCGTCGACGTAGTTCAATCAGCGTACGACTCAGAGCCGGCTCGTGTGGAAGAGATGATTGACAAATTCTTCTCGTCGATTGAATTTGACCCTGGAAACTGAAGACGATCAAAGGGGTCGGGTGTCTTTGTTCTTGATAGTTCTTGAAAGAACATCCGGCGCAAACGTAGGTTCCATCCTCGCCCGGGAGTACCAGGCCCCTCTTCTCTTGTTGCCGACGCGCCTAAACGGTTGTTTGTCAAGCGGTTATGGTCATCGTGCAACAGAGAAGAGGCACCGGTACTCTTCATGCACTTCGCACCCTGCGCGAATTCCGGATGAACCATAAAGAAGTCGATCTGTTTGCTGCCAGAGTTTGGTGAGCAGCACAAGGAGCATCTTGCCGTCGCTACCCTTGACCGGCCCGTGTCCCGGAAACCACTCGCTGCCAAGCCGACAAACCCCACCTCCCTCCTCGCATTCCGGCGTCCTCCTCTTCCGTCATCCTTCAACCTCCCCCCGCGTCTCTGCGCCTCTGCGCGAGCCCCCTCCGTGTTCTCTGTGCCTCTGTGTTCACGCTCTCTCTGCCAGAACCCGTTACGGTACGGCAGTCGCCACGTGGAGCGACCGAGAAAGGGACTAACAGCCCCCACCCCCACCAAAAAACTCCCCAAGTGTTCAATTTTCTTATTGAATTGTCCGCCCAAATCGATATACTATACGTATGAACATCACCACGCCCCGCCACAATGCCCTCAACCTCCTCGCCGACCACCCCGAACGCTTCGCCGACCAGGGCGCCGTCGTCGCCACCTGGCGCACCTACCGCGGGCGGCGCCTCGGACCCTACTACCGACTCACCTGGCGCGAAAACCGCCGACAACACTCCGTCTACCTCGGCGCCGACGGCCCGCTCGTCGACGAGGTCCGCCGCCTCCTCCACCAGACCCACACCGCCCGGCGCCTCAAACGAGAGCACCGCCGCAACCGGCAACTCTTCCGCGAAAACGTCATCCGCCCACTCGAACAGTACGTCAAAGAGATGTTCCGACTCTTCGGCAACGGCCTCTACCTCAAAGGATCAGAGGTTCGCGGCTCCAGAACCGCCGGACCACGCCTCACCGACGCCGATGTCCCGCCACACCTCATCCCCGAGTTCCCGCTTCCCCTTCCCGCCCCCCCTTGCCCAAATTCACCAGCAGGCCCTGGCCAACCTGAACCGCCACAACGAACCGCCCGCTGCCTCCCCCGCCAGAGGCCCATCTTCGGAATTTCTTCCATCTGTTACCCAAAAACTCACCGGCCCGACCCGTGTTCCACAGCAACAAACCCCGCCGCAGGGTGAGATACCCAGTTCTCCCGCAAATCGCAATACCGGTGCCGCTGCTCCACACCGGCTCTCCACGCCGCAACTCCGCTCGCCTCACAGCCAGAACCACAAAGCAGCGATCGCCAGGGTCACCACCGATACCGGAATGCCCACGCGAGCGTGGTCGCCCCACGTGATCTCTACGTCGAGCCGCTTCGCCTGGTCCACCACGATGAGATTGGCAATCGAACCAACCAGCAGAAGATTCCCGGCCAGGGTCGACACGATCGCCAGGATCGGCCCGGCCATCGGATGGGTGGCCGAAGGAAGCAGAAGCATCACCGCCGGCACGTTCGAAACCAGATTCGACAGAACGACCGTGCTGCCAAACAGCCAGGCCGGCTTCTCGAGCTCCACGCCCCCGCTACGCAGATGGGCCATCAGCCACTCCAGGTTCCCGCTGGTCTGCATGGTATGGTTGACGACGAACAAGCCGACGAACAGCACCAGAAGCTGCCAGTCGACCAATCCGAGCATCTCCCGGGAGTGCATCTTCCGCGAGCACAACAAGATCCCACCCGCCGCCAGGGCGACCAGTTCCCGCGGCCAAGGGGCGAACAAAAACGCCGCCATCAGAGCTGCCGTAATGGCCAGACCCTTGGTCGCCTGCCAGCGATTGAACGGAACCGGGGGAACCGGCGGTATCACCGTCTCCCTTTGCCACCTCCCGCGCGCCAGTCCCACGATCACCAGCCAGGTGGCTGCCAGCCCCAGGATCGACGGAACGGCAGCCACCCGGAGGTATCCGGCAAACGAAAGCCGCAGAACCTGGCCGATCAGCATGTTCTGCGGGTTGCCGATGAGCGTGGCAGCCGAACCGATGTTCGAGGCGCAGGCCAGGCCCAGAAGAAATGGCTTCGGATCCAGCCGGCGGCGCACGCAACATTCGATCAGCACGGGCGTCATCGCCAGGCACACGATGTCGTTCGCCAAAACGGCCGACAGAACGCCGGCAGCCGCCACGATCAAGCCCAGAAGCATCGCCGGCGGGCCGTCAAAGGCGTCCACCCGATGCACCACCCAGGTATAAAATCCACTCAAACGAAACTGGGCTGAAACAATCATCAAACCAAGCAGCAGCGCGATCGTCGGAACGTCGACCGCCAGCCCCAACTGGTGCATGTCCAGCCGCCCAGCCGCCAGGACCGCAATCGCACCAATCAGCGCCACTCCCGTACGATCGATCGCCAGCCCCGGCAGTTCGCCCAGGATCATGCCGAGATAAACAACCAGAAATATCGAGAGAACGAAGGTATCCAATCACGGAACTCCGCAATGCTTCGCGAGATTCGGCGTCAGCACCTCGGCGAACACCGTCGCGGCAATCCGCTTGCGAGCCAGGTCGCTCACTTCGTTCTTTGCCCGAACCGCCGGATGGTCCCAGTTGGTCAGGACGATGACGTACACGTTCCGGTCAGGATCGATCGCCAGGGTCTGGCCCGTATAACCCGTGTGGTAGAAGGTATTCGGCGACAGTTGCTCGGGGACATTTCCTCCGTTGCCGCGATGCCAGACAATTCCCGCCGCGGTGAACTCTCGCCAAATGGTCTCCGAGAAGAAGCGATGTCCTTCGCAATTGCCCCGGTTCAGCCAGAGGGTCGCCAACTTCGAAAGGTCCAGGGCGGTGGTGAAGATCCCGGCGTTTCCCACGGGGCGTCCGATCCTGCGGGCGTTCTGATCGCAGATCTCGCCGCAAGCGACACTCATTCTCACGCAGCGATCCCGCCGATCCTCGGGCACCGGTCCGAAACAGGTGTCGTTCATTCCCAGGGGATCGAAGATGTTCTGTCGGCAGAATGCGCCGAATTCCTGGCCATGGATTTCCGCCAGCATCTCGCCGAGACGAATCATGCCGAGGCACGAATAGGTGTATTTCGAGTCGACCGGCCAGGAAATGTCTCGTGCAAGGATCTCGCGAACCAGCCGCTCTCCTTCGAACTGTTTGCAGAGGCTCTTAGTATTGTCGAGCCCCGATCGATGGGTGGCCGTGTACCGAATTGTGATCCGATCGGCGCCTTCGCCCGTCATGCCGGGGAGGTGATCCCGCATGAGGTCGTCGAGCGACATATCAGGGCGTCGATCGAGCGTGACGGCCAGGGCGGTGGCGATGGTTGTCACCTTGGTGATGCTGGCGACGTCGAAGAGGCTCTCGGTGGTCATGGCCTTGCCCGTATCGCGCCGGCCGTAGGCCTTGTGAAACGAGACGCCTTCCGGGGTTCCCGCAATGACCACGGTACCGAGGAACATGCCGTCGGCAATCTCCTTTTCGACCTGGGCGTCGATCGAGTCGTTGGCCCGAGTGGAAGGCGTCCAACACACGCAACACGCCAGCATGACGGCAGCGGTGATACTGGATCGTTTCATCGTGCTTTCCTTGACAGAATCCCGCCTATTTCTTCCTTCCCACCTCGTCGAACAGGGCGTCGACGAACGGATCGGGCTCGAAAAGCGCGAGATCGTCGGCCTGTTCGCCGACTCCGACGTACTTGACGGGCAGGCCGACGGATTGGCGGATGGCGACCACCACGCCCCCTTTGGCCGTGCCGTCGAGCTTGGCCAGGATGATGCCCGTGCATCGGACGGCCTCGGTGAAGTGTTGTGCCTGGCTGATGCCGTTCTGTCCGGTCGTGGCGTCCAGGACGAGGATCACTTCATGCGGGGCCTCGGGGATCTGTTTCCCGATGACGCGATGGATCTTGGAGAGCTCCTGCATCAGGTTGTGCTGGGTCTGCAACCGGCCGGCCGTATCGACGATGCACACGTCGGCCCCGATCTCCAGTGCCTTGGCCACGGCGCGGTGCGCGACGCTTGCCGGATCCGATCCCTGGTCGCCGGTCACGATCTCGGCCCCGAGCCTGCCGGCCCAAACCGTCAGTTGCTCGACCGCGGCCGCGCGGAAGGTATCGGCCGCGCCGAGGACCACCTTCTTGCCCGAATCCGAAAACAGCTTCGCCAATTTGGCAATCGTGGTCGTCTTCCCGCAGCCGTTCACGCCGCAAACCATGATCACGGTCGGTCCGCCGGCGGCGAAGCGAATCGGCTCGGCCGGTTGGGCCATGAGTGCTTTGAGCTTCTTCTTGAACTCTTCGAGGACCTCACTCAACTGAACGACCCGTCCCCGGAAGGCTGTGCGGACGGTGTCGACCGTCTCCTGGGCAGACCGCACACCCATGTCCGTCTTGATGAGTCTCTCGAACAGTTGGTCGAGAAACTCGTCGTCCACCAGCCGGCCTTCGCTCTTGAACAAGTCGCGAATGTCGGTGTTGAGGAGTTGGGTGGTCTTCTTGAGGCCTTGTTTGAACTTGTCGAATATACCCATGGCAAAGTGTCTCAGACTGAAGACTGGAGGCTGGAGGCCGTGCAGGCACAAGCCGTCTCAGGTCGCTCCGGCGGGTGGCGTCAGGCGGTCGAGGATGCCGTTGACGAACTGGGCCGACTGGGCGGAACCGAAGCGTTTGGCCAACTCGATCGCCTCGTCGATGGCCACCGCTCTCGGCGTGTCGGTGTGGAGCAGTTCGTAGGCCGCCAGACGGAGGATGTTGCGATCGGTGGCCGCCATTCGATCGAGGCTCCAGTTGTCGGCCGTGGCGTTCAATGCGGCGTCGATTTCCGGACGGTTCTGACGCGCGCCCGCCACCAGCGATCGGCAGAACTCGATCAGTCCCTTGACCGGGATTCGACGCGCGTGGAAAGCAGCGGCGAACTCAGGGTCGGCAAGCAGTCGATTGGCGGCCAGGTGAACCGTGTCCAGATCCGCAGCATCGTCGAAATCAAATGTCCCAATGTCGGCGTCCTGGCTCAGCAGGATGTCGAATTCAGGCCGGCTGTGCCGCTCGTCCTCAGGAAACGATCGGACAAACTCGGCCATCTCGATCGCAAATATGCGATTGCTGATGAAGTCATCGGCCACCGCAGGGTTATTGCGCGGATTCAGATCGTCCTGATAGATCACTTGAAAGGCGACTTCGCGAGCATGACTGCGCTTGGTCATGTCCTAATAGTCCTCGGATTCGGGCATCTGACGGAGAAGGTCCAGCATTTCGAGCGCGGCCTCGGCGCACTCGGCGCCCTTGTTGCCGATACGGCTGTCGGGGCGGTCCTTGCCGCGGGTGCCGGCGTCGCCCCCGCTGCGGGCGATCGCCTGCTGGAGCGTGTTGCAGGTGAGGATGCCGAAGATCACCGGCAGTCCGCTGTCGAGCCCCAGTTGCGCCAGCGACAGGCTGACGGCGCGGTTGATGTGTTCGTCGTGCGAGGTCTCGCCCTTGATGACGGCCCCGAGACAGATCACGGCATCGTAGCTGTCGGCGTCGACCAACCGCCCGGCCACCGTGGGGATCTCGAACGCTCCGGGGACGCGGAACAGGTCGATCGCGTCGTCGGCAATTCCGTTCTTCCTGAGGGTCTCCACGGCGCCGTCGGCCAGCCGCGAGGTGATTGTCTCGTTGAATCGTGAAACAACAATTGCGAACCGGCCCTTGGTGCCTCCGGCCTTTCCTTCATACACGTTCGGCATGATATCCTTCTGTTCTCCTCACAGATTCTGCGGACGGCACTCGGAGAGTGCCTGTTACCTCTTTCACCTGAACCCTGAACCCTGACAACTCACTTCATGTTCATACCCATCAGGAACTCGGCGTTCGTCTTGGTCTTTCTGAGTCGTTCGACGAGTAGTTCCATTGCCTCGGGCGGGTTCAACTCGTTGAGGACGCGGCGGAGGACACAGACACGGCGGTGTTCCTCGGCGTCCATCAGCATCTCCTCGCGGCGGGTGCCGCTGGCGTTGATATCGATGCTGGGCCAGATGCGTTTGTCAACCAGGGCCCGGCTGAGAACGATCTCGAGATTGCCCGTTCCCTTGAACTCCTCAAAGATCACTTCGTCCATTCTGCTCCCGGTATCGATGAGGGCGGTCGCCAGGATGGTGAGCGATCCCCCCTCCTCGACTTTGCGAGCGGCACCGAAGAACCGCTTGGGGCGCTGCAGCGCGTTGGCATCCACGCCGCCGGAGAGGATCTTGCCGGAATTGGGGCATTCGGCGTTCCAGGCCCGAGCAAGACGGGTGATCGAGTCGAGGAAAATCATCACGTCGTAGCCGTACTCGACCATCCGCTTGGCTTTTTCCAGGACCATTTCCGAAACCTGAATGTGACGCGAGGCCGGTTCATCGAAGGTGGAACTGATGACTTCGCAATTGGGCCCCTTCACCTGCCGCTCCATGTCGGTGACCTCTTCGGGTCGTTCGTCGATCAGCAGCATGAAGACGTAGAGGTTGGGGTAGTTGGCGAGGGCCGCTTTGGCCATTTTCTGCATGAGGATCGTTTTGCCCGCCCTGGGAGGGCTGACGATCAGGCCGCGTTGGCCGAACCCCACCGGCACGATCATGTCGACCACACGCGTGTTGACGTCGCCGCTGGGGTCTTCCATGACGATGCGAGCGTCCGGGTGCAGGGGCGTCAGTTCGTCGAACGGAACTTTGGTGGCGACCAGCTTCGGGTCCTGGTAATTGAGGGCCTCGACGCGGAGCAGGGCGAAGTAACGCTCGTTTTCCTTGGGGGGACGGATTTGCCCCGAGACGGTCGTCCCCGTACGCAGCCCGAAACGGCGGATCTGGCTGGGCGAGACGTAGATGTCGTCGGGGCAGGAGAGGTAGTGGTAGTCGGGGCTGCGCAGGAAACCGAACCCGTCGGGGAGGATCTCGAGCGTTCCTTCCCCGTACATCAGCCCGTTGAGTTTGACCCGTTCCTTGAGGATCTTGAAGATCAGATCCTGCTTCTTCATCCCGGCGTAGTCGCTAAGGTTTTCCTTCTTGGCCTCGTCGATCAACTCGGCCATCGACATGCGCTGGAGTTCGGCGATGTGCGTGTCGCCCGACTGCTTGATCTGCTCGTAGCGTTCGTTGGTGCTGGCGTCGTCGTAGCGATCGGCTCCACGGGCGATCTCCTCCGCCATCGATATCGGTTCTTCTTCGTAGATTTCCTGGATCTGATCTTGAGGCGGTTTCTGCTGGCTGTTCCTGGTGGAAGCCCCGCGTCGGCTCGGACGAGCGTCCGGTCGATTCTGTTTCGAGGTTGCCATAAGGGCGAAGCTCCTGGACGGACGAGATGGTTCGGTGCACGGACGTCACCGAAGGTGGGTGGTTGGGCAGGTCGTGCCCCAGTGGACTAGAGGAAAAACGCGACAAGGGAATGGATGGTCGGGGGATGGATTACGATTGGCGACCGCGCCCCTTCGGATCGTGGAAGAGGTTGGGTCGGCGCAGCGTCCTTGCAAGGAGGGAAACTCCTGCTACGGGCCGGTTCCGGTGAGTGGCCCGGTGAAAAAAGGGGTAACACTTCAGCCAGGCGAGGTCGGAAAACGTCTGTCACTCCCCGGTCAAGGAGTGCCACAACCGGCTCACCTGCCGGCAAGTCTTCTCCATGCCATCCGCGTTGTCGACGATGTGGCCGGCAAGCGAGCGCTTCTCCTCCACGGAGATCTGCGCTTGCTCGCGAGCCGCAAACTCCGCAGGGGTCCAACCTCGCTCGGTCGCCCGAGCGAGCCGAATCTCGCGGGGGACCTGGACGAAGACAAGCGTATTACACAACCTATCCCAACCGGCCTCAAGAAGCAACGGCGCGTCGAGCACGGCAACCGGACAAGCTTGCCGGGCCAAGGCGTCGGCCTGCCGCTGGATGATCTTGGCGATCTTGGGGTGAGTGAGGCTTTCGAGAAAGCGGCGTTCTTCCGGCCCGTGCGGCGGCGGGGCGAAGACGATCTCCGCCAGACGACCTCGATCGAGCCTGCCCTCGGCGTCAAAAACCTTGTTACCCCAACGACTTCGGGCAGCCTCCTCAACTTCGGGCAGAAGCAGAGCCTGGTGCCCGACACGATCGGCGTCCAGCAGGCCGGCCCCCGCTTCGACGAGTAGCCGGGCAACCGTACTCTTGCCGCTCGCCACACCTCCCAGAAGCCCGACCACCTGCATGTCCATTGCTGCAACATTCTTTCATATAAGAACTTACGCGTCACTCACGTCAGCGGCTCGGTATCCGCCCAATTGGAGCCCAGCTTGACGTCGACCTTCAACGGGATCGCCATCGGCCAGGCGGCTTCCATCTCTTGCCGGACCAACCTGGCGACCGGGTCGAGTTCCGCCTTCGGAACCTCCAGCACCAGTTCATCGTGGATTTGCAGGAGCATGCGAGCTTGAAGGCTTTCTTGGGCCAGGCGCCGCCCGACGGCCAGCATGGCCAGCTTGATCAGGTCGGCCGCGGAACCTTGAATCACGGTGTTGACGGCCGTTCGTTCGGCCAGATTCCGCTGGCGGCCGGCGTCGGGACGGACGCCCTCGATGGCTCGCCGGCGTCCGAGAATGGTCTTCACAAATCCCTGCTGGCGGCATTCCACGAGGACCTGATCCAGAAAACCCTCGATTCCCGGATAACCGGCGAAGTAGGCGTCGATGAACCGGGCCGCTTCTTCCTTGTCGATTCCCAATTGCTTGGCGAGTCCCCAGGCCGACTGGCCGTAAATCACGCCGAAGTTGACGGCCTTGGCCTGGCGCCGCATCTCCGGAGTAACGTCTTTGAGTTCCACACCGTAGACCTGGCCGGCGACGCGGGCGTGAATGTCTTCGTCGCGGCGGAACGCCTCACACAGGTTCTCGTCGCCCGAATAATGAGCGAGCACGCGGAGCTCGATCTGAGAATAGTCGGCGGCCAGGAGGAGCCAGCCCTCTTCTCCGGGAATGAAGGCGGAACGGATCTCTCGCCCCGCTTCGGTCCGAACGGGAATGTTCTGCAAGTTCGGGTCGCTGGAACTGAGACGCCCCGTGGCGGCGACGACCTGGTTGAACGAGGCGTGCACCCGGCCGGTGGCGGGCAGAACCATGCCGGGGAGGGCGTCGACATAGGTGCCTTTGAGTTTGGCAACCTGCCGATAGTCGAGGATTCGCGCCGGCAGGGCATGCTGGCGTGCCAGTTCTTCGAGCACCTCGGCGTCGGTGCTGGGACCGGTCTTGGCCGTCTTTTTGACCACCGGGAGGTTCAACTCATCGAACAGCACCTGTTGGAGTTGCTTGGGCGAGGCGATGTTGAATTCGTGTCCCGCGATCTGATAGATCTCGCTTTCCAGGGCCAGGAGTCGCTGACCGAGCCGTTCGCTCAGAGTCTTGAGGCAGTCGACGTCGACCCGGATTCCGGTGTATTCCAATTCGGCGAGGACTTCGACCAGCGGCATCTCGACCTTGTGGAACAGTTCGTCGAGTTCGGCCGTAACGAGCTTCTTCTCCAGGATCGGCTTGAGCCACAGGGGAACGATCGCATCTTCGGCGGCGTATTCGGCAATCTGTGCCACCGGCACCTCGTCCATTCGCTTCTGGTTCTTGCCGGAACCGATAAGCTCCTTGATCGTGATCGTCTGGTGCTTGAGGTAGCGGCGGGCCAGCTCGTCGAGGGTATGATTGCGACTGCCGGCATCGAGCAGATAGCTGGCGACAATCGTGTCGAAGGCGATGCCCGCCAGGCGAACGCCGGCCGAGCGGAGCACCACGTAGTCGTATTTCAGGTTCTGCCCGATCTTCTCGATCAACTCGTCCTCGAAGATCGGGCGGAGTTTCTCGAGAACGGTATCCGGATCGAGACACGGATCGCCCTCGGGGGCGCGGACGGGGATGTACCAGGCTTCGTCTTCTTTCCAGGCGAAACTGTAGCCCACGATTTCGGCCCAACGGGGCCAGAGGTTCGTGGTCTCGGTGTCGACGGAAATGGTCTTCTGCCGGGCCAGTTCCGCGGTGAACGCATCGAGGGCCTCGAGGCTGTCGACGAGCCGGTATCGGGGTGATCGCTTGGCAGCGGGTTCCGAGACCCTGCCTTGGAGTTGGACCGCCTTCTGAGTGAGTGCGCGGAAGTTGAACTCGCGAAACAGGTCGGCCAGCGCGCCGGCATCCACGCCCGCGACGCGGCCTCCTTGCCAGTCGATGGGCACGGGCACGTTCGGTTCAAGGCGGACGAGGCGGCGGCTGAGTTGGGCCAGTTCGACGTTGTCGTTGAAGGCTTGCCGGCGTTTGGGCCCCAGTCCCTCGCCCCGGGCTTCAACGGCCGCGTCGAGGGAACCGTGCTGTTCGAGAAGCTTCTTGGCAAAGCCGGGGCCGAGCCCGGGGACTCCGGGCACACAGTCGGTGCTGTCCCCCGCGATGGCCTGGAAGTCGACAACCTGGTCAGGCCGGATGCCCCATTCCTTCTCCAACTCGCCGGCGTCGAAGACGAGGTTCTTGCGGATGTTGTAGAGGGCCACGTGGTCGGTGATGAGTTGCCGGCAGTCCTTGTCCGACGTGACCAGGCGACACAGCCCACCGCGCTCCTCCGTGATTCGAGCCACGGTGGCCAGGATGTCGTCGGCCTCGTAGCCGGGGATTCCCAAGGCCGGAATGCGAAAGGCGGCCAGCATCCGGCGAATGGAAGCGATCTGTGGAATCAGGTCGTCGGGCATCGCCGACCGGTTCATTTTGTAGTCGGCGTAGAGCTCGTGGCGGAACGTATCGCCCGGCATGTCGAAGGCGCAGAAGAGGTAGTCGGGACGCTTCTCTTCGAGGAGAAAGAACAGGTCGCGGGCGAAACCGAAAACGGCCCCGACCGGCTCGCCCTTGGGGCCGGTCATTTCGGGGAGCGCATGGAAGAGTTGGTAGATCAGGTTGTGGGCATCGATCACGTAGACAGTAGAACCGTCGAGGCTGTCGGGAGGGGGGGTGGCGCGAGCGGTCTCAGGCACGGGGTCTGGCCGAGTGGGGGGGTGGATTTCGTCAGGCGAGGATTCCGCGTCTCGCTCCACGGGCTCGGGGCCCATGCCAAAAAGCATCTTCTGTTGGGGGGCGTCCGACATGGTACGAGACCTACCGTTTCATGGGACTGGGGCCAATTGGCCTCGGGGGCTGAGGATTATTCACAAACCTCTGTTGATCGCTCGTAGTTCGTTGCAGGCAAACAAGTTAAAGACAGCCCCCTCGGAGACACTGTGGTTGGCACGCTCAGAGCGTAGCGATGGGCGTGGTGATCTGACCATCCACGCCCATCGCTACGCTCTGAGTGCGTCACCCAGGAATAATCCGGCTTTGACGCTCTCACGATACCGAACGGTGCTGTCGGCAACCAGCCGGGGTGGAGTGGGCGCGCGGTGTTGCCGGTTCGGACGGATTGGGAAGGGAGGCAGGGCAAGAAGTCCACGACCCAATCCCCGGATGGTGGGGGTTTTTCGTTGACACTGATTTTTGGCCGGTTTAGAATCGAGGCTAGGGTTCTGACTTTGCATTAGGAGACAGGGTCTTTCTGGTTCTGGAAAGATCTGGTTGCCGACTGAAGTTTTGACCGAAACCGTCTTTTCCCAAGCATTTCCGCTCCTCCGTTGGTCGTTTCGGAACCTCCCGGCGACGGAGGGGAAAGAATCCCATACACAGAGACCGTGGCCGATGGCCGAGCGCGGTATTCCTTTGGGGAAAAATCGCTGCACAGGAGCATGAGTTATGGCACGCGAGAGCCAAGGGTTGCAGATCGCACTGATCGTTTTCGTGCTTTTCACGATCCTCTTGGGCGTCACAACCTTCATCTTCTCGAAGGAGTACAGCAAGGCGAAGGCCCTGGCCGCCGATTCCGAGAAGAAGGCGTTGGACGCGAATACCGCCTTGCAGCAGGCGGAGAGCGAGAACATGCAGATGAAGGCGCTGGTGGGGCATCCGGAGACGGCCACGCTTGACGCCGTCACCACCCAGTTCAACACCGACATGCTGACGTTTGCGAGCAATTTCAGCGGCGGTGAGATGAAGACCTATCGTCTGATCTGCCAATGGCTCTTCAAAGAGCTGCAGGATAAGAACGCCCTGTTGTCGGCCGAGAAGCAGCGTCTTCAGGAACAGAAGGATTGGGTTGCCGCGCAGGAGCGTGCCAAGGACGAACAGATCAAGCAATGGCAGGAACGAGCCCAGAAGGCCGAGCAGGATCTGGCCGCGCGACAGGCGGAATTCCAGAAGAGTCAACTTCTCCTGGCAAGCACCAATCAGAAACTGGGGGAGGACAAGAAGAACATTTTGAAACAGAGCCAGGATGAACTTACCAAGGCTGCGACGGAGAAAGCAGAACGAGACAAGCAGATCCAAAATCAGGAAAACTACATCCAGAAGCTTCACACGACGATCGACGACATGGATCCCCCGGTCGTGGACCAGCCGGACGGAGTGGTCACGCATGCCGGCCGAGGCAACACGGTTTCGATCAATTTGGGGCGGGCCCACGGTTTGCAGCGATTGACCAACTTCTCGGTGTACGCCAGGGACATGACCGACGTGACGTCGGCGGGCCGGAAAGGGGCCATTGAGGTGATCGACGTCTTTGACGACAGTGCGGTTGCCCAGATCGTGGAAGACGAGATCAGCAATCCGATCCTGGCGGGCGACAAGATCTTCACCCCGCTCTGGAAACCGGGAGAACAACAGCATTTTGCTTTGACCTGCGGCATCGACCTGGACAACGACGGACGGAGCGACATCGACGAAGTTCGCAATATCATCACGTCGAACGGCGGCGTGGTCGACCTCTGGCTGGACGACGCAGGCCAAAAATTCGGGCAGATCACGCCGGACACGCGTTACTTGGTCGAAGGCAAGCGACCCACCGAGGGGAGCACGACCGAACGGCTCAACGCCAGGAAGTGGATTATCGACGAAGCCAAGAATCGCAGCTTTCGGACCATGAGCCTGGACGAGTTGCTCAATCGAATGGGGTATGTCCGCCAGGTCCACGTGGTCCGTTACGACTCGAAGGCCAATCCGGCCGATTTCCGGGCCCAGCCGCCCGAGGGCGTTCCTCGTGTGTCTTCGGGGACCGTCAGCGGTCTGTACCGGAAAGAGGAGCCGCCCAAGCCCGTGATCAACAGCGCCTATTGACGCACCGACGCGTGAGGGGGGCCTATCGATCGCTGTCGGTGATTTCCCACTCGCTGCTCAGCCACGGGTAGAGATCGAGCACGGGAGCGTCGGCGGCCGGCAAGTCGGCCGTCCGAGGTGGCGGCGTTTCTGCCTGCCGATCCACCGGCGCCTCTTGCTCAGGTTCCGGTCGCCGAACCGGCTGATCCTGGAGACATAAGGTGCGAATCGCGTTGAGCGCGTCGGCCAGGTCTCCGGTCGGTTCGAGCAACGAGCTCTGCCAGGAAGCGGTCTTCACTGGCTCTGCCGAAGGGGAAGGTGTCTGGATACTCGCAGGGGAGATTTCGGCCGGAGCGTCGGCCATTTCGCCGATCCCGGAGAAGAGGGTGCGTCGAAGCATCTTGAGCCGAGCGGCCGACTGCGGCGCGAGATGGTAGGTGGACTGGGGCGAGGTGAGACGGGGATCGAGAAACAGGATTGCCGGTTCCGCGACCCCCTTGGCTCGTGCGATTCGCCACAACAACCAGCGATCGCCCCACGGGATGTCGTGCGCCTTGGCAAGCTTCCAGAACAGGCCGACTGAACTGTCGGTCCGCACATGCCGTTCTGACCACCTTGCCAAGAGCCACAGGACGGCGATCGCGGCGGCAAGACCTGCCACGAAGACGACGACGTCGCCCAAATCGAATTGGGCCCGGTTCTTGCGGAAACCATCGGAGAAGATCTCCAGTCGGGAATCGACCTGCGCCGTCAAAATGGTGATGGATTGAAACATCGTCCGTTTGCCTCATCGATCAGGGCTGCCCCAGATTTCCATCCATTGGCTCACCACGTTTCGTTCTTCCAGGCTGCGGCGGGCGGCGTCGCGGACTCGCTCGTTCGGATCTTTTGCGGCTTCGCGGAGAACGCGATCGGACTCGGGCGACGTGGCTCGCGACAGGGCGGCAACGGCCTCCAGGCGGACGATCAGGTCCTCATCTTCGGCGAGCGTTGCCAACTCGTGGTCGACCTGGTCCACCAGTTCGAGATTGACGGCCATCTCGATTCCCCGGAGCCGCCTGGCGCGGGACGCATGGGCCAACTCTTCGCGGAGCAAGGGAACGGTGAAGGGATCGACGTTCTTGACCATCTCGCCCGTGGAACGCCTCACGTCGTCGTCGAGCATGCCGTAGGCCTCCCGGTAGCGATCGAAGCTGAACTCGCCAAGGTTCTCCTGGGCGGCCTCGCGTACGACCTGGTGCGGGCTCCTGGCCATCTCGACCAGTCGGGGCATCACGCCGGGAATTCCCCGCTGCCGGAGGTGGCCCAGGATCGCAGCCTGGACGAACGGGTCGGGATCGTCGAGGCTCTGCAACGTCAATTCGTTGGCTTCCTTTCCGTTGAACTGTTCGAGGGCCCGGGCCGCCGCCCGCCGCGCACGTTGTCCGCCGTGCTGGAGCAGATGGCGAATCAGGCGGAACAGTTGATCGCGCGGCGTCTTGGTGAGCATCCCCAGGTTGAGAGCTGCGGCCTGCTCTTCGTCGCTGAGTTGATCGATCAACGCGGCGTCGCCCTGGAGCCACGCGAGTGAATGCACGCGTTTCAGGTTCTTCCGCATGGCCGGCGCCGGCTCTCCCGCCGTTTTGCGAAGCAGCCTTTGCACGAAGTCGAGATCCGCTCGGCGAGCCACGGCCGTGATCACGGCCATGGGAGCCTTGGGATCGTCGAACAGGTCGAGAACGAGTTGCAGGATCGCCGGATGGGGGTTCCTGGTGAACTGCTCCAAGAGCAGCGCCGTCGCCGGGTTTCCCGACGAATTGAGGGTTTGGGTGAGCACGGCGTTGGACGCCGGGACCAGCAAGGCAAATGCCTCCGCCAGTTCGGGTCGATCGTGGCGCGTGAACTGGCGGATCGCGCGTTCGAGGGCTCCGAGGACGTTGTCGCGCACCGCCCGCGGATCACGGTGCCCGGAGGGGGCCTGGGGATCGTGGAGTTGGTCGGCAAGACACTTCGCCAATTCCATCAACACTCCGGCGATCTGGGCTCTGTCGGGATCCTGATGATCTTCCAGCACACTGACCAAAGCCGGAATCAGGTCGACTTCGTTGAGCAGCAGCGCCGCGCGGCAGGCGTTGTTCCGCAGAGGGTCGTTGGCGTCGAGGACGGCCGCCCGGAGCGTGGAGGTCATACGAGCAGCACGAGCACGAAAGAAGGCCAGTCCCTTTTCGTCGAGCTGATCGATCCTTGCCAGGACCTCGCGTTTTCCCCCGCTGGTCCGCCGTGCGATGAGGGTTTCCAGGGCCTGGCGGCGTATCGGTTCGAGCGGCGAATCAAGGACGGCCGTGAGGGCGCGCACGGCCGCCTCGTTGGGCGTCTGAGTGAGCACCTGAAATGTCGTGGCCAGCCCCTCGCTCACAGCGCAAACCTCTCCCGATAGAAGAAATCCCTTCCTTCTTGGATCGGCAGTCCAGGGCTGGAAACTTCGCTACAACCATTACTGACTGTGGCGGTCCCCCAGATTCCCTCTGTTTCCTGTACAGAAGCAGACAGTACGGGAAGTTTAGCTAAGCTGGGAAGATTTGCCCCGGGTTTGGTCTTGCTTTGGTAACCCCGCAGGGAAAGGAACGCTGGGCAAGCGGCAATCGGGTCCGATGAGCTTGCCCGCGGCCTTCTACCCCCCGATGCTTCCCAAAGTGACTTCCAACGTGACCGTTTCTTCCTCTCGTCGCACGACGATCGTCACCTTGTCGCCCGGTTTCTGCTCCCGAACCAGCGGCGGCAGTTGCTCGTACCGGTCGATCGGCTTGCCGCCGAACTCCACGATCTGATCACCCGGTCGTAAGCCAGCCTTTTCCGCAGGCGATCCGGGAACAACGGTATGGATGCGATCATCCGAGATATCATCTCCGGGGCCAACTCCGAGGAACGTAAGCCGCGGTGAAAGGCTATCGAAATCCTCTCCCTGAACGAGCCGGTCCCAATGTTCGCGGAAGCTGTCGATGGGCACATGGATGTTGACCAGCACGTCGTCGTCGCAGCGGCTGCCGATTCCGATGACCCGCCCCTCGAGGTCGAAGAGCGGACCGCCCGAATCGCCCCCCATAATCTTGCAGTCGGCGAAGATCATGCCCCGGCGGTTCCGCAGAATGCGGCCCAGCCGCACAACCGGCGGCTTGTCCCTCTCGAATGAGACGGGATAACCGAGAGTGACGCACCACTGTCCCGGCTCCAGGTCCTTCGATGTTCCCATTTTGGCGTTAGGCCAGGGGCCCTTGTCGTCGAGCTGGACCATACCGGCATCCACGCCGTGATCGTTGCCGAGCGTCCGGCCGCGAACGCGCCGGCCGTCCGGAAGGGTGACGGTCACACGCCGATCGGCACGTTCGCCCACGTGGGCCACGGTAAGGATGAGGCCGTCCGCACTCACGATCACTCCGCTTCCGCCCGACACGCCCACCACACAAGGAGTCGCCTTCTTGGCAACAGCCTGGACCTGCTGTTCGAGAGCCTTGAGATCCGCAAGACTCTCCGGCGATGAGGTGAGGGCAGGCTGAGCTGCGGTAGCCGTTTGCACCAGCCAGAATAGCAGGAGGACGGTTCCGGCGATTTGGTGGTTGGGAATGCGCAATGAGGGCAAAGTAGCGAGTTCACAGTCTTTTCCGTGGATTTGCATCTGCTCTGTCCGTGTTGCGACCAAGGTCTGCTGCCTGCCCTCGGAAGAATCGTATTCCTGACGGAATGCCGAGAGAAGGGGGGTATGTTCCGTACGGCACACGAGATCGATTCGTTCGCCTGCCTCAGGCAGGCGAACGAAGATAATCTACCAGTTCGACGCTCCAGGATACTTTCGCTCGCCTGCCTTGAATCTTCGCCACCCCTTCATTCAAGGGGGATTCTGATGGTGTCGAGAAAGGGTATACTGGAAATGGTGATTCTCCCCGCTGAACCGGTCCGTCGAAATCATTCAGCCTCCACGGAACACGTAACGCGAAGGTGGTTACCATGACCGATCCAAAACCGCTCTTCCTGCATGAGGAACTCCTCCTCCTGGCCCTTCGCGACGAGGCGGGGACCGTCTCGGCCGCCATGTACCCCCTCATAGTGAAAATGCTAGCACTGCTACATTTGAATAATCTCCTTGAGCTTCTTGCCGACGCGGCGGTTCCGCGAGCCTGTTTCCATGGCGTTGATCATGTCGTCCCAGAGTTTGCTGCGTAGCA
>JAAYAY010000108.1 GCA_012719125.1 Planctomycetaceae bacterium
GGCGGACTATCAATACGCGGTCGCTTCTTTCCCGGCCTCGGACGCAATGACCGATTTGACGACCCCGATCGTGGTAACCAATCGTTTCCCAGCGGCCAGACCAACCATTCGGATCGAGAATCAGTATGCGGCGGAAGATTACCAGACCGCTTCGTCCGTCGAGTTGATACGCTTCGACGAAACACAACCTGTTGGAAACACGACGACGCGGATCTTTGATCCCACCATCGACCTGCGGGGCCATCTTGCGATGGGGCTCTGGGTCCGCGGCGACAACGGCGGGCAGAAGATCAATGTCCGGGTGGAAAGCCCGATCCAGTATGTTTCCGGACACAACGACCATTTCATCGACGTCGACTTCTCCGGATGGAGGTACTTTTCGCTGATCGAGGCGGAGAACGGAACCCGCCCGCCGGTGGAATGGCCGAAACCCTGCGGATCGTATCTCGACGAGTATCGCGAGATCGTCCACTACAACCATGTTTCCGAAATCAACCTGATGATCGTCGGCGATCCGAAGAACCTGAGGTTCCGAACACTGAAGGCGCTTCCGATTCGGAAATACGATTTGATCGACCCCTCTTTCGTCTTGGACGGCCGAAAGTTCCTTTTCCAGGGAACAATCGCCAGCGGCCATTATATGGAGTGGGAAGGCGGCGAGACGGCGTCCGTCTGCAATCACACCGGCCAGGAAGTGAGCAGGATGAAACTCGTCGGTGATGTCCCGGCTCTTTCCAAAGGCGAAAACCGCTTGACGTTTTCCTGCGGAAGAAGCATCAATACGCCGGTACGGGCACGGATTGCCTTCGGACTCATCGGAGACAGGCTGGAAAGCGTACCGCGTTACCTATTCTTTCAGTAGTGCCGAGTTCAGACCGGGCAGCCCGGCGTCGCATTCAACGTAGTGAACTCGATCGTCGATCGCCGCGCCGGATGCAACCGGATTGCCGAACAGGTCGAACGACCGGACCTCTGCTGAGGCCGGCAGTTGGAACGCCGCGTGGACCGGGCTCGAGGTGATCGCCGCCACCGCGCGGTTCGCTCCGGAGTAGAGGTAGGCGTGGACGCCGTCCGCCAAGGTCACGCGACCGCCGAACTGCGTGTCCTCCAAGAGCCACGCCAGCGCGCTGTGGGCCGCCGCCGAAGGGTGCAAGAAGCCCTCGGCGGTAACCAGCGTTGTCCACTCCACCGGGCCGCCGAATGTGCTGTGGCCGTGCATGGTGTAGAGGAACTGGCGAACTTCGCCGTTCGCCATGCGGGCGATCGTGTAGCGCGCCAGCCGATCCGCGATTCGCCAGTTGTCATTGCGATTCTCGTAGGGCAACGTGTAGCGATAGAAACCGTTCGACACATCGCCGGACAAAGGCGCCCCTTCCGACATCCACACCGGCTTCGGCACCCGGTCGAGTTTCTGGAGGATCGGCCCCACGGCCGCCTGGTACGCCTTTGCGGCGGGATCGTCCGGAAAGCCCGTCAAGCCGTTTTCGTAATGGTGGTAGGAGATCGCATCGCAAGTGTCCAGCCCGCCGAAGTCGAGGACCTCCTTGGTCCATTTCGTGCCGTTCTCGGCCCCGTAGGTGTTGAAGCCGATGATGGTCACCTGCGGAAATACTCCGTGCGCGGCTTCGTAAGCCGTCTCTTGCAAGCCGGCGTAATCCTTCGAGGGCGTGTCGCTGGCGACATAGCGATCGTTCGAGTTGCGGCCCCGCGCCGGATCGATCTTGAGACTCCAGAACGTGCTCCCCCACGGTTCATTCCAGATTTCGTAAGTGTCGATCATCCAACGGTGATGGCCGACGATCGTCCGCACCGCATGGGCCCAGTCGTCCATGCTGAGCGGCTCAAGGTAGCGATCGAAGTAGCCGGCCGCGGGCCTGCCAAGATTGCTGGCCCAACCCGGCGTTGTCGACAGCAGCCCCAGGATTTTCAGATGGTGGTCGCGATAGCGCCGCAGGTCGCTGTCCCGAAACTGCCACTTGCCCTTCTCGGGTTCGAGAAACGACCAGCCGATGTATTCCGTCCCCGCGTCGTGAAGGCGGACCCAGTTCGCACCGATCGCTTTCGTCATCGCCAGATGGCGGTTGGTCGATAAGGTGTGCGTGCCGAAGAAGGAGTCGGGCGCGTCCTTGCCCCAATAGCGCGGGCGGTGGAGCCGATAAAACACGATTTCCTGGAACGGGCTCAGACGCTGCCCCGAGGCGTCGAGGATGCACGCTTCCAGGCGATACGGCCCGAGTCCGTGCGGGACAAACGGCTCGCAGGCGATGACGCCCGATTTCGCGGAGTCCAAGGGGATGGCCGGCAAGAGTTTCTCATCGCCGTACATGGTCACCAATCGGGTCTTGAGCACCGCCCCCAGGGCCTGGCCCGCCACGGCAAACTGGACCTTCATCGGCTCATCGGTGAATTGCACCCGCGCGCTGGCCGCATCGGAGGGCGGCAGAGCGAGGGACACTTCCATCGGTTTCTGCGGGGCATACGCGCCGGCCTTGGCCCCGTGTTCCACCTGTAACCCGTCCAGCCAGAGCGTTCCCTTGCCCTCCAGCCGCATCGCGTGCGATGGGGCCAGCAGGACGGGCTTGAACGGTAATTCGACGCGTTGCCACCGCTCGCCCGACAACTTGAGCGGCAGTCTCGCGCACTGCTGGCCGCGCCCACCGGTTACCGCCAGGCTGCCCTCCCAATCGCCACGAAGCGCGAGGCTGAGCACGTGCGTTTCGAAGCTCCACGGCACGGCGAAAGGGGCACTGTAAACGCGGACCCCCTTCACGGTCGCGTCGATCCGCAGCGCCGGACTGCCGCTCGGGCCTGAGAGGGCCCGATCGCTTTCCACCTTCACCTCGTCACCGTCGGAGTAATCTCGATCGATCGACCAGCCGCTTTGCAGTCCGAGCGGGAATACAGACGCGCTCACCAGGTTGCCTGAACCGGCCGCGGGGTGCTTGGCTTTGATCTCGGCGATGAGGTCCTGCTCGGAGAGCTTCACCACTTTGAGCTTCGCCAGGTCCAGCCGGCCATTTCCCGCCAGATAGACAAACAGCCCGGTCTGGGACCGATGCGGAGAGAGTCGAAAGTCGTAGGAGAAGTCTCGCCATTGGCCGTCGGTGGCGGGAGTGAACGACGACAGGGTGCTGTACGGTGGCCCGACATCGCGAATCCCCAGACTCACGCCCTTAAGGCTGCGAGCCGTCAACGTCAGGCGGTAATAAGCACCGGCGTCGTCCAGTGGGGGCAGGCGGTGCATGAACTGCAAGCCATCTCCGGAGGCTTGCTCAACGCGAAGGAAATCTCGCCCTTCCTCGCTCGTCGGCTTGTATTCGGCCACCACATTGCCTTTCCACTCTGAGTTATCGCTCCATCCGTCGGGCAGACGCCCGGTGATGCGGACGCCTCTCGCCGCGGTGATTGTCTCAAAGGGCTTTCCCGGAACCCCGAAGTCGGTGTCGATGATCGCCTGAGGCTCCGCGCCGGCGACACCCGTCAGAATCAACCACAAGGCAAAGCAAGCAATGATTTTCATGTTCGTACCTGCGTCTTTGGGGCTCATCGTCGAGGAGCCGATTCTAACGCTGCGGTCCGATGACGGTCAAGCAAGCGTTTCCCGCTCTCCTTCCCGAAAGTCGGTCCGGGCTGTGGCGCCCGTTGCATACCATCCTCGTCCCGCGTAGACTCGGACGCGTCGCCTGTGGTTAGCACCGTTCGAGAAATAAGTGTCAGGTGTTCCGTGAGCGAGACGGCGCTAGCCGCCGGTGTGGCCGGCAGCCAGGAACGGGTGGCTAGCGCCATTCCGCTCACTTATTTCTCGAACGATGTTCACCGGCTTTCGTTCACGGCCGATGGTTTGGAGAAAATGATGACCAGCAAGAAACAGTCCCCGACAACGATCCTGCTCGTCTCAGCGACCATCGCGCTGTTCTGCGGATCCCTCGAGCTTCGCGCCGAGACCGTGCGCGACCGGCTGTGGATCTGGGGACGGCCGGCGGGCATCTACAACAACACCCACTTCCGCCCGCTCGGACTCCGCTCGACCGTCGAGCCGGTGAATGGGGCGGAGCAGATGGGGATCAGGAACGTGACGTTCATCGCCACGGAGAACCTCAAGCCACTGGAAGAGTACTACCGGCCGTTCGAAAGGCTCGACCGCGTGTACTGGTCGCTGGTCGCGGCCGGCGGCGGCACTTCCCTCGTGGCACGCGAGGCGGCTTTCGCGCTGGCGGAGAAGCACAAGAACATCGTGGGGTTCATCCTCGACGATTTCTTCCACGAGCCGAACGCGGGCAACGCGGCGGATCCCGGGCCTGACCGAGCGTTCCGAGCGTCGCTCACTCCCGCCGAACTCCGCGCAATCCGCGAGCGGCCGGTTCGCGGCGCTCGGGTGCCGCTGATGTCCGTGATTTATACGGCCCAGGTGAAGCCGGGCGCCCGGGCCCACCTGGCGGAAGTCGATCAGATCTGCCTATGGACCTGGCGTCCCGAGGATCTGAAGAACCTCGAGGCGAACTTCGCGGCGTTGGAGAAGTTGGCGCCCGAGAAGGAAGTTCTCCTGGGCTGCTACATGTTCGACTTCCATCGCAACAAGCCCCTGCCCGTGGCGCTGATGGAGAAACAGGTGGCGCTGGGGCGCGAGTGGCTGATGTCCGGACGCATTGCTGGAATCATCTTTTTGTCCACGGGGACCGTCGGCGCCGGGCTGGAGGCCGTGGACTGGACCCGCCAATGGATCCACACCCACGGCGACGATCCTCTCCCGGCTGCCGCCAAGCGGGCGACTGCCGTGTCCCGATAGCAGGTCGCTGCTGGAGGTCGGGCGGAAAAGGGGGGTTCCACTGGAGCCGTAGAGCCAATCGTTCGTGACATCTTCCGGCGCGTCGGCCGGAGGTTGGGGACCGACAAAGGTGTTAGGAACCGTTTTGACGGAACGGTGGCCGGTTTGAACCGCACTAACGGTTCCTGACACCTTTTTGCGCATCTCGGCCGTTGGCGGCGGTTGCTTGGGTGCGGTCATGGAGCGGGGCCTCGGTCACTTTCTGGAGGGGTTCGGAACGCTGAATTGGACTTTCTCGTTCTCGTCAAGCAGACGGAGCTCTGGACCGTCCTGCGAGAATTCGACCACCACACGGACCTTTCCCTTCTCGTCGAACAGCGCAAGGGCTTGCCCGTCCTCTGAGACGTCAAGTGTCAAATCCCCGATCCTGCCACGCAGGTCGAGGCTCCCCCCGTCCTTCGTCACGCGAAACGAGCCGCGAGGCTTACCGTTCTCGTCAACCAGGGCGAGGCTCGGTCCGTCTTTCCCGACTTCAAGTGCGCAACTCCCCTTGTCGCCACGCATGTCAACACTTGGTAGTCCCTTCGTGAGCTTGAACGTCCCGCCGATATTCCCGCTCGCGTTCAACAGGGTGAGGCAAGCCTCGCCACGTAGGAGGATCCCTGAGCCTTTCTCTGTTACGTCGAACACCCCCCGGAGTTCTTTCTCGTCAAACAATGCGAGGCTCGGTCCGGTCTTCGAGACCTGGAAAATCCCGCGGACATTCCCTGTCTCGTCCGATAGCGCGAGGGTCGGCACGTGTTCTGCAACGGCGAATCTTCCGAGGGTCATTCCATTCTCTTCCAACAGAGTGAGAGCTGGCCCGTCCTTCGAGATGGCGAATTCCCCTCGCTGTTTCCCATTCTCGTCCAAAAGCGTGAGGGCTGGCCCATCCTTCAAGACGGCGAATCCCCCTCGGGGTTTCCCCTTCTCGTCCAATAGCGCGAGGGCTGGTTCACCCTTTGTGACCGTGAATACGCCACGACTCTTCCCCCCCTCGCCAAAGAGCACGAGGTACGGTCCGTCCTTCTTGACGTCGAATACCCCACGGATCTCCCCGTTCTGATCCAACAGCGTGAGCGCTGGCCCTGCCGGCGAAACGGCGAGTGTTACTCGCTTTCCTCCATTCTCGTCGTATAAGCTAATGGACGGCGTCCCCTGGTCGATCCAAAATGCCCCACGTCCCTTTCCGTTCTCGTCCACCAGAAGAAAGCGGTTCGCCCGGATTTCATTCTGAACCGCGGCGGCACCCATGAAGAAGGTTCCGCCCAGCAGTACGACAGTTAGTAGAGCGATGCCCAAGGTCCAGCGGTTCTGTTTCTCCAGGCGGCCGATGCGGGCCAGCAATTCTTCAGTTTGCATGATTCAGACTCCTGTAGACGGGATAGTCACGGGATTTACTCGGCCATCGCGCGCATTCTACCGTCCAGACGGCCTCTACAACGTGTGGACGGGCAAAAGGGGACAGGGGTCTTTTCTAGCGTGACGAGTCTATATGACGAAAAAGACCCCCGTCCCCTTTTCCGGTCAATCGCTTTCAACAGCGTCATTTTGCCCGTCTCGGGATCAGGACCATCGGGCGGTGTTGATACCTGTGTCTTGCTCAGGGTTATCTCGTTGGACTGCAAGTTGTTCCGCTAAATGTTGACGTTTTCTCGCGCTCCCACTGGCGCAGGAACGCTTGGCGGTAGATCGCATAATTCATGTAGGCGAGTGCTGGGGCGACGAAGGTGCTGAGAACCGGAACCCACGCAAAAAAGGCCAGTAGGATAATTCCCACAACCCGCGACAGCCACCTTGATACGAAGGAGGAGCCGAGCTTGATATAGGCACGAAAGGGCGAGACCAAAACGATTCGGTAATAGACAATCGCAGGGATCATGCCCACGACTGGTATGGCGCTTAACAGACTACAGATCAGAAGCGATTGCGTAAGGCGGCCTCGCACCATCTTCAAATAGCTGTCCGGGAGGCGATCCCCGGATGCCAAGGCGTGTGTACAGATTTCACACGTTTGGTGGAAGGTCTTCTGCTTGAGGCGAGAACCACACTGCGGGCATTTTTTTAGGGCAATCAGCTTTAGGCGGTGGGCGGTTCGGTCCGTCACCGCGTCCATACGCTTTTGCCCCAGAAAGCCGATTGACGAGACACTCGTGATGGATGTTCTGCAACTATGGCATACGGTTGCAAATGGGAATACTTTTGCGCCGCAACTAGGGCAGTCAACCTTCGATCTTTCGCCCTTGCGATCCATGTGCGTGCGCAACAGCCACAATCCGAGCAGTGACAGCGCGACGAACGACAGAATAAGGACTGGCACCAGAACAAGCAATACGACGAGGACAGCGACCCACGCATCCTCTCCCCAGGAAAGCAAGGACTGTATGCCCATACTGTCGTCGGCATCTACATCTTCCAGGAGGTTGAGCAATTCGGACCTTGCGGTACACACAAGGTACGTGCCGCCCGTCGTGAGCACCGAGAATATGAAGGAAGCACTTGTGCTTCCGAACGTCATCGCGGCAATTGGAATCGAGGACGTAGCGGTTGTCCCTGCGTGCAGGGCTTCGACCGCGCTCGCATCAGAGGCAGAGATGACGCCGAATGAAGTCAGGGCTGCAAGGGCAGGTTTGTAATACTCGTCAATCGTGGAAAGGGCTTGGCGGGCTTCCGGCGATTTCGTAGCAAAGAACTCAAGGAGGGACAGCAGACCCAAGACAATCAAGGTATAGTCATGCGTGAACCATGACGGGGCGGTTGCGGCGTCGGCTGTCGCGGCGTCTGTCAAATACGGAATCCCGCCGATCCGTATGACCAAGGCGGTGAGGAATGCGGGGAGAAACGCCCTTACTGGGGTTACGCCAACCAGACCAAGAACGTGCGCCATTGACGAGAAGTGCATACATCAACCTTCTGCTCAATTTGAACAGTCTCCTGTCCGCGTCCTAACTAACGGCTGGGCGTGGGCTAACGGCGACCGTCCAGAACTTCCCATCACGCTAGGGGATGCCGCTTGCGTTGTCAACAAGGGTCGCCATCGGATTCGAACCGTCCGTCTGCATCCTCGCCCGTAAAATAATGCTGGTCCAGTTCTGCCCGCCATTTTTCCAATCCAAATCGCCGGGCAATCAAAGCCAGCCGGTCGGGCTTGGTCGCGGGTCCATGCAGGATAATGTTGGTCAACAAGTCCACGTCCAGCAGCACCCGCCCGCGTGGGACGGAAAAGTGCTCGTGGTCGGTGGTCCGCCCCAGTTTCTTCGCCACCTGCCCCCATTCGTCGGCATGGGCAAGGTTGCTGTCCAGGCGTGAGCCTGTGCGGGTGGTCTTCTCGGTGGGCGGGTGGGCGATGGCGATGATGCGGAAATCCATGTTGGTCAGCCTGGCGTGTACGGCCTTGGAACGAGTCCCATTTCGCCGATGTACGGTGATGGTAGCGCCGGAGCGCCAAGTATGCTCTGGTTCACGAGAAGCATGAGGCGCTTGCGTGCGCGGGTGACCGCCACATAGAAGACCCGGCGCTCTTCTTCAAGTCTCTCCGGCGTCGTAGCGAGCTTGCTTGGCCAGATGTCCTTGTTCGCGTCAAGAATCACGACCGCATCGAACTCCTTTCCCTTCGCCCGCAGCGCTGTCATCAGGTGCAGCGGCAGTTTCCACGCCGGTTCCCTATTGGGCGCAGGCTTCTCATCTTCGTCTGGCAGCCGCGCCAGCGTCGCAATCGCTTTGTCGAGGTCTTCGTAGAACGCAGTATAGTCCGTGCCGTAGCGCTGGGCAAAGTCAGCAAGGTGAAGGAACGGTGGGTCCGTGTAGAATACGTCCTGAATCGACTTCCCGTAGTCCTTCTGAAGACCCTCAAAGTGATCGCTGATCGCCTGAATCGCTTCGGACACGGTCTTGGCCGTCAACAATGGGAGTATTGCGCTGACGAAGACACGGGATCGGCTGCAATCGTCGTTGTTGCCCTTCAATGGTCCTGTGTAGGTCAGGAGCCTCTCCAGGCACGCCGTAACCGTCGTGGGCCGTTCACTCTGCAAATGCCGCAACAGACTGCCGCGCTCGGCTTTGCTTAGCGGATATCGCTTCACTTTGTCGACAAGTTTAATGAAGTCCTGAATCGGGTCCATTCCAGGAATGGGACCCGCGTCGTCCCGGGCCTTGATCCCGAGCATGTCCTTCAATTCTCCAAACGCATCGCTGAGAAACACCTGCAGGTCTTCGGCGGCATAGAAGGGGATGTTGTGGCTGGCAAAGACGATCTGGTACGGAATGATCTGGGCTCGCTTGCGCCCGATGATCGCGACCTTCTTCACCACCCCTTCGTTGAGCATTGCGCAAACCTGCGCCAGTACATAGTCGATTGTCTCCGTGATGGAGGGCAGCATCAGCACATCCACTTGCGCGTCGACCGGGGACGCCGCGTCCACCTCTTTGTCCACGCGACGTGTATTGTGCTTGATTAACCGCTGGGACAACATCACGATGTTCCAGGGGCAGCGGTAGTTGCGACTCAGGATGTGGGTAGTGAAGGCCGGGCCGATGTGCTCCTGTGGTTGAAGAATGAACTGCGGACTGGCACCCCGCCACTCGTAGATAGCTTGGTCGTCGTCGCCGATCAGTGTCAGCTCTGCCTTGTTTACCGCAGCAATCGCTTGGAGAAGTCGCAAGTCCAGACAATTTACATCCTGAAATTCATCTACAAGTATGTGGTCGCAACGGTGGATGCCTGTCGTGAACTTCCCTTCGGCAATCGCTTCCTCCAAGTCAAGCCACGCCCAGTACTTCTGGTCTTCGAGTGTAATCATAGCCATCTGACGGAGACTCACGGTCGCGTCACGCCAGAAGCCGAGAAAGCCATTCTCCATCTCCTGAATGATGTTGCCGGCCTGAGCGTCCACGATCTCAAGATCGGCGAGTTGCCGGATGAGGTTTGCCAGGTAGGTGACCAATCCGACCGAATCGAGCCAGACTAAATGGTTCGCGAACTCATTAGCGGTGTGGTGGATATCGTGCCGAAAGCCGAGGGATTTGAGACCGTCCATCACCGCCATCACCGCCTTCGCTGTGCGGTTCCGAGACCTGGTTTGGAGAAGCAACTCGCGCAGCTTGGGATGCTCGGACCAGATCGGCTGAAGGTTGTTGTTGACCGCCCAGAACTGGTCGTTTCGGCTCGTCAGCAATCGCAGATTGTGCGTGCGCGCTTTGAGGCGACGAAACCCCCAGGCGTTCAACGTCGAGACCTCAATCGAATCACGCACACCAGCAAACTCCGGAGCCATCCGCAGGCGGTCCCGCAACTCGTCGCGAGCGGCCCGCGTGAATGTGAACAGCAAGAATCGGGGTTTGGTCTTCGGCGCAGATTCCCATTGCTGCACGCACCGCCACAGGAGCGAATGCGTCTTCCCGGAACCGGCTGGAGCAAGCAGCCGTAGAGCACGGCGGTTGTCTCTGGCAAAGGGCAGTTGAAACTCATCCAGGGCTTCAGTGATCTTCATGGCAATTCAGCTGTGATTCGAGGGTCGTGAGGGGCGCGGAAAAGGTGTCAGGCACCGTTATTGCGGTTCAAACCCACAAGCCAGCCGCCGTTCCTCGAAAACGGTTTCTGACACCTTTTCTTGCCTCCGGGGAATTTGCATTCATGAGTTGCGTTCGGTCGCGTCACCCCGTCATTGCTCTCTTGCACATGGTACGGCGTGAGCTATGTGGTTCGGGTAATCCTGGTGTTGTCAGTCGCAGCGGACGAACGACAGGGATAAGGCGGCGGGGACGGGAAGACGCAACTACTGGCAACCGCCAATACGCCGGCTCCCCTTCGTGCCGTTGTTTTGTCACGTTGTATTCCGAGTCAGCTATCGCTTAATCTTGTCCGCTGGGATCTGAAACTCGATCTCGCCCTGATCCCCGAAACATGCGAGGTCAACAGTAAGGATCAGGAATTTTGTCTTGGGTAGTGGCACAGAAAATAACTCGATGTGCGTGGCGGAGGCCCCCGGTGCAATGTCTTCGGCACCAGTGAGCGCACCGACTGGTTTCGATCCCATGCCGTAGTTCACGCCGCGAATCACGTTATCAACGTCGTCTCGCAAGCGGAAATGGCCGGGCAAAAACATGTTGCCCTCATGGAAGCGAAGTATCCGCCGATCGTCGGTATTTACGACGTTGAACCGCAGTACCAAGTCCGGATTCTGTCCGACGCCAACATTGCCCATCAAGTCTTTGACCTGAGATTTGTCGATGGAGGCGTTCGTAAGTGCGATCGAAAACCCTTTGGCCGCATGTCTCTCACCAATGAGCATTCGCGGGTGTGGCGTCGGCTTTTCGGATTCGGTTTCCAAGTTTGAAGAGAGCCCGGAGGACGGCGAAATGGCGGGAACCTCAGAGGTGAGGCCCTCGGTGAACGCCTTTCCGATATCGGCCACCGCGCGTTCCATTTGCTGCTTCGAATGCTCACGGCCAATGAAGTATCCGATAATCAGACATGCAATCGATGGGATCGTAATCATCGCCCAGAGCGGTACTGCAATTGGCCTAAGCTTTCGGTTCTCCTCGCGGGGCGGCGTAGAGTCAGCGGCTGCGCGAATGACGCTGGACACCCGCTGTGGCGTCGGAGGCGGGGAGTGTGGCACATTCCGAATCGGGTCCGGCTCCGCCTCAGGCGTGGGTTCATCGAACTGGATAAGGAATGACTGCTCGCACTTCGGACATTTCGTCCGTCTGCCTGCGCTCGCACGATCGACGTTGAAGCTCGCATGGCAATTTGGGCAACGAGCAACTGCTTTCATGTCGGGGCTCCCAGAGCGACAGGCGTCACCCGGCGGCGGCCAAGTGACTTTCCATTCTGATTCCGCCCCGATCCGCCGCTCGGATGCACGGCCTTGTTCGGCCACAGTCTATCCAACACAAGGGGGGATAAACGATCCGCGGAGCTTCTACCCCTCCGTCAAAGCCCGTGCCTCTTCGCGTAAACGTCGATCAACACATTCAACAACTTTACCAGAGCGGATGATAGCAGGCCGGTGAGAAACCCAGACATCCAAAACAACAGTCTGCGCCATGTCTTTCTCTGCCGAATTTGTTCAAGGTATTCGCGTCCCGCGATTGTTATCCGTGGATCTGGCTTCAAGAATATTGGACCACCGTCGAAGTGCTCCTGGAAATCGGCTTTGAGGTAGCCGTCCTCGACCAAGTCTTTGCAAAGGCGTAGATGGGCTCGCCATGCGCGATCGTAGTATATTGTGTAGTGGGTCGTAAGGAATTCTTCCAGTTGCCCACGTTCCGCCGCGGCGAGAATTGTCTCTATATTGACGGACCACGGGCGACGCCAACAGGCCAGCAGCCGCCTCAGCCCGATCAGTCGGGGGCGTGGTTGTTGCGATTGCACAGCGGTGTTCGTATCATCTTTGCCTTCGATCATGTCACTGACTCCGATGCGGACGAAGATGTACTAACCCAGCAGCCGTTCCCCTAGACTGAAGCCGCCCTTGATCCATGAAAGCGCTGCCCGGATCTGCTTGCGCTCGGTTTCAGACGCGTTATGGTAAAACTTGGCGACGTGGATCAGGATTCGTGCGATCGTTGCCGTCGACAACGTGATACCTACGGCAGGCAGCCAGATTGTCAGCGCGGATAGGGCGAACCCACCTACGGTGATCATCCCCGCTAGTTCCTTCAGGATCTTGATCCCCGCCTTCAGATCCCGCCTAGTGTACAATTCGCGCGCATAGTGGTTGAGGTCCTGCGAGAGCGTGGATTCTCCCGCAAGGATTTCTGCCGTCAGAATCTCGCAATCGGGAGGAACCTCCGCACTCTTGCTTGGTGGGGGATCGACGACCATAGCTGTCACGATCTCACCGTGGTTGCATTCGGTAGTTGTCGGCTCGGTGCGTGTTGCGGTGAAACGCGTGTCGCAAGCACGACAAATGATTCTTCGGCCCATATAGCTCGCGGGAACCGTACCCTGCTTTCCGCATCGTGGACATCGGGTGTGGATTCGAAGAGGTTCGCGATCAGCCTTGTTGGTCGGTGGCGACGGCATTTCGTTTGCCCCTCGGCGCACGAGAGCTTCCGAGATTCAGCTGGCCCAACGTAATGCGATCTATCCGGCTGTACTCAGCCGGATAGATCGTGCGTTGAACTGGGCCGACTTCGCGGGAATTCGGGAATTCGGGGATTCGCTGATGCGGATTGAATTCCCGCGCCGCCTTCAC
>JAAYAY010000109.1 GCA_012719125.1 Planctomycetaceae bacterium
AAATTCGGGCAGATCTAAAGGAAGTGCGTTCAGCGGCGGAAAAAGGAGACGTAAAAGCCTTTGCATCCAAAACACCTGCCTTTGCTCGCGACCTTGTTGAAATGGTTTATAAAGAGGAAAAAATCCTTTTTCCCATGGCATTACAGACGCTCTCGGACAAAGAGTGGACTGAAATTCGAAAGGGAGAAGATGAACTAGGCTATGTATTAACAAAGCCGGCTGCTGAATGGCCGACTTTGGCGCAGAGAGCACAATCTGTCTTAAATGTTGCAGACAGTGCGGTAAAAGACGGCCTTTTTGGGCTTATGACAGGTGATATATCTCTTGAACAGCTCAATCTCATCATGGCCGGCCTTCCGATGGATTTGTCATTTGTCGACGAAAACGATACCGTTCGATTCTATTCCGAAGGTCCGGAACGAATTTTCCCTCGCAGTCCTGCCGTTATCGGACGAAAGGTGCAAAACTGTCATCCGCCCAAAAGCGTTGATACAGTACAAAAAATCCTCAACTCATTTCGAGCCGGCACTCAAAATCTCGCTGAATTCTGGCTTGAGATCGGCGAAAGGTTCATCCATATTCGATACTTCGCAATTCGTGACAAGGAAAACCGCTATAGAGGCTGTCTTGAAGTCAGCCAAGACATAACGAGAATTCGAACACTCAAGGGACAACGCAGATTATTGGAGTGGAATGAGAATTAGTCGGCCGTTTTAAAAAGCAGTTTGAGAATTTCATCAGCGCGCCATCAGCGCGAACACTCCCCATCCCAAGTATTCACGCGTATACATAGCATAGCGTTTGGGCTCCGAAGTCAGTTGGGCTCTAATTTCTCCGACGAATTCGTCATCGGGATTTGCTTCAAGCCATCGGCGCATTGTGAGCCACTTAGCCGCCTCATATCTGTCCCAGCCGTTTTGGTCTGCCAGAACCATTTCCACGACATCGTAGCCAAGTGCGCCGAAAGACGCGAGCAAGTCCGGGAGCAAGAGGAAGTCTGCTAACGAACCGGCAAGGCAGCCTTTGGCAATATCTTCCGTCGCGGGTAGCTTCCGCCAATAGGGTTCGCCGATAAGTATGATTCCGCCTACGCAAAGGCTTTTAGCCAGAAGGTTGACGGTGCCGGCGACTCCCCCGCCGATCCATGTTGCACCGAGACAGGCTGCCACACCGACCTTCTCGTCAGAGACGTAGCCGGCAGCATCGCCATGGATGAACTTGACTTGATCGGCGACACCGAGTTCTTCAGCGCGGAGTTTTGCTTGCTCGGTGAACAACTGGCTCATGTCGATGCCGGTGCCGGTGACTCCGTAATCGCGTGCCCAGGTGCATAGCATCTCGCCCGAGCCGCTGCCGAGGTCGAGCACTCGGGTCGCCGTTTCCAGACGCAGCGCCGCGCCGAGAGTGGCGAACTTCTCGGGTGTGAACGGGTTATGGATGCGGTGAGCACTTTCGGTGATGTTGAAGATCCGTGGAATGTCCAATGTAGAAAACCTTCCTATGGGTGTGGTTAGATTCGGTTACCGCCTGACTTCTCCATCTGACGCATCGTCATCCAGGCGTACGGCGACACACGCCGCGCCTCAATCCTCCGGCGTCGTCGCAGGGATTACAACTCCGAGCGTCGGGTACTTCTTCTTCATGAATCCCAGGGCCAGGTAAGTGTGGCAGCGGCCGGGGATGGGGTTCTTCTGCGTCGGGCAGTTGCAGCCGAGAAACACATCGTTGCCCGCCGCAAGGTCTGCAAGCTCGTCGAACGGCGTACGGTCCTCGCGGAACCGCTTCTCCAGCAGGGCGAGGTATTCTCGCTGGAACGTGCGCCACGCTGCGTCTGAGGGATCGGCCAGGTACGTTTCGACGATGGCTTCGCTGGGGCGAAGGATGTGACTGGTGCGGTAGCGGGTGTCCTGGCGAATCCCGTTGGGCAGGGGGCCGGCATCGGCCGGTCGGCGGCGGTACATCGTGTAGCGGGACAGCATGGACTTCTCCTACGTTGCGGCGGCCCAGGCTCGCGGCGGCGTTCACAGTACGACTTCTATCGTGCGGGCGATTGCAGACTTCCGCGCCATTGTACCAGCTACGTTTCGCAACGGACGTGACCACGTCGATTAAGGACCTGCTGCCGCAGCCACCTGCGCACCTCGCCCGCGGAACGGCACCATCGCCATCACCCGGAACACGTCATCGGGTGGTTCGCCCCGCCAGATCAGGCTGACGCCCGTCACGGCGAACCGCACGGGCTGCCAGGCGGCCTGGAGTTCGGCGACCATCCGGAGCATCTCGGCCTTGCCCTGGACTTGCCCGACGCTCAAATGCGGCTGGAAACTCTGACGCCGGCCGCCGTCGAAGTGGTCGCCGAGCGCTGACCGATATACGACCGCCTGAAGTTCGATCAAGGCGGCTTCGGGTTTGGGCGCCAGCCAAATCGTGTAGTTGCCGCGGCGGTGACGGAACGTGCGGAGGGCGGCCAGATCGACCTCAAAGGCAGGTAGGTCGTGACAGGCGAGTGCCAGTCGTTCCTGGACCGCCTGGAACTCGCTCACTGGCATGCAGGGGTACACCAGCGTGATGTGGGGCATCCAACGGCGGGCCTTGGCGTCGTGCTTCGTCCGGATGGCCTGGATCGGGGGCCAGACGTGTACGGGTGGAATGACGACAATCGCGGTGGTGTACGTGAGTTTGTCCATTGAAAATGCAGTCTTGAATCCCACACTGGTTGCCCGCCATGTTCCGTGAGTACCCGGTCACTAGCGAATGTACTCCGGTGGCACGGCGTCCGTGAGCCACACGCCGTTCTCCGACCTGTAGAACTTGTGCCCGTCTCGGAACATCCGCCCCGCCTCGATCACCAGCACGATCGGCCGGCCGCGACGTTCGCCGACTTTCGTTGCTGTCGGGGTGTCGGGCGACAGGTGAACGTGATGCCGCGTGCCCTTGGTCAGCCCGTCGCGGCGGATCGAATCCAGGAACCTGGGGACAGTCCCGTGGTACAGCAACTCCGGCGGCTCCACCGGCACCAGCCCCAAGTCGATCGGGAGCGAGTGGCCCTGGTTGGCCCGAATCCGGCTGCCATCTGCCGAGAACGCGA
>JAAYAY010000110.1 GCA_012719125.1 Planctomycetaceae bacterium
CACGTCGTTTCACAACGAGGCGCAGAACACCCAGGTCGAGCAGTTGCTGCTCCGCTACCTCGTCTTCACGACGGTCACCGCCCGCGAGCAGGAAGGCGTCCGCCAGGTGCTCGTCCGCGGCGGGTTCTCGCCCGGCCAGCGAAACCTGCTCGCCCTTTCGGCCGAAGAGGAGCCGGTCAGCGACACCTACGACTGCCGCCGTCCCGGCCCCTTGCGGTTCGTCCTCGGCTTCGCCAACCGGGGCGCGGAACTGAAGCTGATCGTCACCAGTCCCTCGGGCGAGCGCTTCGAAAAAAGCGGCCGCGAAACGTTCACGATCCCCGTCGACCGGGCGGCGGTCGGAACGTGGCAGTACACTATCGCGCCGCTCAAAGTGCCCTACCGCAACTTCCCCTTCACGCTGACGATCGGCGAAAAAACCCAGGACTGACCCAACGCCCGACCTCCGCCCCCCATCCCAACCCGACGCGTAAGCGAGGCCCCCCCACCCCACCCCATCCCATCCCAACCCGACGCGTAAGCGAGGCCACCCCATCCCGACGCGTAAGCGAGGCCCCGCCTGTTACCCGGCCTCGTTTACGCTTCGGGTTGACGATCGCCTCGTGAGTTTTCATCGCCGAATGCCGTGCCACTCCCGGCCGCGTCAGCCAGGGCCCGGCGGAAGCGGAAGCCGGGGCCAATCTGCGTAAGGCGATCAAGGAGTGCCTGGAGGAGCGGACAGAAAAGGGATGCTGCTGACGGTGCAGCCCCGCCAGATCGACGTTGCCTTCTGAGGCAGCCGCTGCCGATCCTGACGCCCCACCGATGGCCGACTCGTGGTCGGCCGGCGCTCCGCGCGTGGCGATGCGAGCGCCGCTGCTGGTGGTGTTGCGCGGATTGGCGATGCCCCCTTCCGTGGTGATGGGCCGCTCTGGACCACCCTACTGACTCCTGCTCCCCACTGCCCCCCCGAAAGGCTGGAGACCCCTCCAGCGGATGCGGGTATCTGGTAGCATCCGCACCACAATAAAAATTGCATAGGAACTATGTAATACTACCTATTGTGTTATCATGGTAAAAGCTTAGCCGTCTGAACCAGGTTAACCGCGAAAACCATTTTCCCTGAACCCTGAACCCTGAACCCTGAACCCTGAACCCTGAACCCTGAACCCTGAACCCTGAACCCTGTCGTCCATGATCTCTCCCGGGCACATCACGCTGCGAGGCGTCGAAGTTCACAACCTCCAGGGGATCGATCTGGATATCCCGCGTGAGAAGCTGATCGTTTTTTGCGGGTTGAGCGGCAGCGGCAAGAGCAGTCTGGCCCTCGATACGCTTTATGCAGAAGGTCAGCGTCGGTACATCGAGAGCTTCTCGGCCTACACGCGGCAGTTTCTCCAGCGACTCGAGAAGCCGGAGGCCGAGCACATCGACGGCATCCCCCCCGCCATTGCGGTCACGGGGAGTAACGGGAGCCGTTCGAGCCGGTCTACGGTGGGGACGGCTACGGAAACGGCCGACTACCTCCGGCTTCTGTTTGCCAAGATCGGACATGTCGTCTGCCGCCGGTGCGGCCGGGAGGTCCACCGCGATTCTCCACAAAGCATCGTCCAGGAGTTGGAGAAGCTCCCTGCCGGGCGCCGTTTCATGGTTACCTTTCCGTTGGCCGGCGAACCGGGCGTGGAGCCCCAATCCCAGGTTGCGTCGTTGCGGGAACAGGGGTTCGTGCGGCTGATCGCAGCCGAGCAGACCGTCCATCTGGCGGAGGACGCGATTCTGCCTTCGGATGCCGACGGCGTCGAGGTGGTGATCGACCGCCTGACGGCCGGCACGGACTCAGTGCGGGTGCAGGACTCGCTGGAGACGGCTTTCTCCCACGGAGGTGGGCGCTGCTTCGTGCTGGTGGAGGCAACCGAGAACAGTAACCTCGATCTGGGCGGCCGGACCGAGGCGATCGACGGACGTCCTTGGCGGCGTCTAGCTTTCAGTTCGCAGTTCGCCTGCGACGATTGTTCGCTCGACTACCCCGACCCCGAGCCGCGGCTCTACAGTTTCAACAGCCCCTTGGGCGCCTGTCCGCAATGCGAAGGCTTTGGGAACATCATTGACATCGATATGGACCTCGTCGTGCCGGACCGGGGCAAGTCGATTGCCGAAGGCGCGATCGCTCCCTGGAACAGCCCGGCTTATCAGCACGAGCAAGAGGAACTGATGGCGATTGCCGCCGACTACGACCTGCCTGTCGACGTGCCCTATTCGCAGCTCGAACCACGGCACCTGGAACTGATCACCGAAGGTGTGCCCGAGCGCCAGTTCGGCGGGCTGAAAGGTTTCTTCGCCTGGTTGGACCGGCGGAAGTACAAGATGCACATCCGCGTCTTCCTGAGCCGATGGCGAAGTTATCGCCCCTGTCCCAGTTGCGATGGCGCCCGTCTCCGACCGGAGGCTTTGGCGACGCGGGTCGGCGACAAGAACATCGCCGAGATTGCCGCAATGAAAGTCTCCGAGGCGGCCGCCTTCTTTCGCGAACTGCAGCTCCCCGAATGGGAACAACACGTAGGCCGGATGATGCTCGAACAGGTCCGGGCGCGACTGGGCTACCTCGAGACGGTCGGTCTCGGCTATCTGACTCTCGATCGAACGCTGCGGACGCTCAGCGGCGGCGAGACGCGCCGCGTGGCCCTGACTTCCGCCCTCGGATCGAGCCTCGTAAACATGCTCTACGTTCTCGACGAGCCTTCGATCGGGCTCCATCCTCGCGATATCCACAGGCTGCTGGGCGCCCTCGCCGGACTCCGCGATCGCGGCAACACGGTGGTCGTCGTCGAACATGAAGAAGCCGTCATCCGGGCGGCGGACCAGATCGTCGAGATCGGTCCCGGTGCGGGCGAACGGGGCGGACGCATCGTCTTCCAGGGAACGCCCGAAGAAATGGTGAACTGCCCCGACAGCCTGACGGGCGATTATCTGGCGGGACGCCGCGGGGTGGTTGTTTCCGGACGCCGCAGGGCGCCCGACCACGGCTGGATCCGCCTTGCCGGCGCGCGGGGCAACAACCTGCAGAACGTCACCATCGAATTCCCGCTCGGCGTGTTGTGCCTGGTGACCGGCGTGAGCGGTTCCGGAAAGAGTACGCTGGTGCAGGGAACGCTCTACCCGGCACTCAGCCGTCGGCTCCGAAAAGACGCCGAGAAACCCTACCAGTTCGACGACGTGTTCGGCGACGGCCAGATCGACGACGTAATCATGGTCGATCAGAGCCCGATCGGACGTTCGCCGCGATCGAACCCGGTGACCTACCTCAAGGCCTTCGACGAAATTCGTGCCGTGTTCGCCGAGACGGTTGAGGCTCGCACTCGCGGTTATACGGCCAGCCACTTCAGTTTCAACGTCGAGGGCGGCCGCTGCTCTGCCTGCCAGGGCGACGGCTACGTGCAAATCGACATGCAGTTTCTGGCCGACGTTTATATGAAATGCAGCCAGTGCGGCGGAAACCGTTACCGCGACGAGATCCTCGAAGTGACCTATCGGGGACGCAATATCGCCGAAGTGCTCGACATGACCGTTCGCGAAGCCTTCACTTTCTTCCGCGGCCGTGCCAAGGTCCAGGCACGGCTCAAGCGTCTCATCGACGTGGGGCTCGACTACGTGCGGCTGGGTCAGCCGGCGGCCACCCTCTCCGGAGGCGAGGCTCAGCGGCTCAAACTGGCCGGGTACATGTCGAGCGCGCGCCGGGGCCGCTGCCTGTTCCTCCTCGACGAACCGACCACCGGCCTGCACTATTCCGACGTCGTGCAGCTTCTCGACTGTTTCGACGCCCTGCTGGCCGTGGGCCACTCCCTGATCGTCGTGGAACACAATCTGCAAATGATGCGGGCGGCCGACTACATCATCGACATGGGCCCCGGCGCCGCCGAAGAGGGCGGCCGAATCGTCGCCAAAGGCACCCCCGAAATGATCGCCCACAATGAGCAGTCCGTCACCGGCACGTTTCTTCAGAATCTGCTCGAAGAGCGGTGAGCTATGAGCCATGAGCTGTGAGCCTGACCCCTGAACCCCAAAGCGGGGCAAGCCCGCAACCCAACCTTCACAAATATGCGCGCACCATGCGCAGAAGTCGCGAACAAAGACTCGAACGACTACCCCCGCCTCCACTTCATCTACGTTCAGACCATCAATCCGACTCCTCTCGGTCTTCCCATGCAAGCTGAAATCATAGCCATCGGCGACGAAATCACCTCCGGCCAACTGCTCGATACCAACACCCAATGGCTCAGCCTGCGGTTGGAGGAGTTGGGAATCCGCGTCTTGTACCACACGACGGTGGGCGACGAACTCGACGCCATCACCGACGTCTTCCGCCGGGCGATCGAGCGGGCGGATGTAATCATCGCCACCGGCGGACTTGGCCCCACGGCCGACGACCTGACCCGGCAGGCCGTTGCCGAAGCTGCCGGAGTGAGACTTGTCATGAACGAAGAAGCCCTGGCTCATGTCCGCAGTATCTTTGCTCGACGCAAATACCCGATGCCTGGCACCAACGAAGTCCAGGGACTCCTGCCCGAAGGCGCCCGGATGATCTTCAATCCGAATGGAACCGCACCGGGCGTGGAAATGGCGATTGCCCGAAGCGGCAGGAACGGCTGTCACCTTTATGCGCTGCCGGGCGTCCCCGCCGAGATGTTCGAGATGTGGCACGGCACGCTGGAGGGGGCTCTGCGGGAGGTCGGAGGCGGCCGGCGCGTGGTTCGCCACCGGAAGATCAAATGCTTTGGGGCCGGTGAAAGCCGGATCGAAGAGATGCTTCCCGACATGATCCGCCGTGGCCGCGAACCCCGCGTCGGCATCAACGCCAGCAAGACCACGATCATCCTGCGGATCACGGCCGAAGGCGCCACGGAAGAAGAGTGCTATGCCGCCATGGAGCCCACTGTGGCCACGATCCGCGAGTGCCTCGGCGATCTGGTCTTCGGCGAGGGCGACGACGAACTCCAGCACGCCGTTTGCCGATTGCTGAAGGAACGAGGCAAGACCCTGGCCACGGCCGAATGGGGCACCGGCGGGATGATCGCCGACTGGCTCAATGAAGTCCCTGACGCGTCGGACGTGTTCGTCGGCGGACTCCTTGTCTCCTGCGAACGAGCCGTTCAGCGAACTCTCGGTGTCGCGCCCGAGATCTTCGGACAACACGGCTCCATCAGCGAACAGGTCGCTGCCGCGATGGCCACTTCCTGCCGCCGGCAATTCGGCGCCGACTACGGCCTTGCCGTCGGCGCCTTTCCGCAGCACGATCCGCAAGCGAAATCCCCCGCCTCCTTCCACCTCGCTCTCGCCACGGCCGACGGAGTCGCCACCAAGTCCTACCCCTACGCCGCCCATCCCGCCGTCCTCAAGCTCTTCTGTGCAAAACGTGCCTTGAATTTCGTGCGGCTGGCGATGTTGTAACCAGCCTTGTTTCACCGGATGTGTGTGTGCAATAATCGTGGTGTGTAGTGGTTAAGGACTCGCACCACGATTCAGGCGGTAAGATGCTTGACCATCTTCGGCAGTCTTTGGGTAACATCCAAACGAAGAGCTATCGCATCAGCCGATCCTTCCGGCGGGCTAAATACTATGCGGCGGCGGCAATCGTTCTGATAGTCGTTGTGATGTTTCTCGTTGCTCGATTCATGATCCGTCTTGGAGCGGCCCCTCCCAAATGGTCGGACGCTCCATCACTTGTCTTCTTCCTCCTCTTTCTTGGCTCGCCAATCTGGCTGCTTCCCTTATTCGAATACCGTTTCCGATTGAGCGTTGACCCGAGCGGGATCACTTTTCGGCGTTTCTTCAGAGAGTACTTCTGGCCTTGGCTCGCATTCTATGAGGGACGCGTCGAGTTGAAGGAAGGATTGCGGGCGTTCTACTGGCCTGAGATCCGCGGACCTGGAGCTTCGTTGCCCATGGAATTGCTCGATCCGGAGGAGAAGGAGGAATTCTATGCCTTGTGCCGAAAGATGTGGGTTGCGCCCCCTCCGGAAGCGTTGCCTTCAAATCTCGTGCTGTCCGTTTCTGTGAATGGGTTGCGGGGGAGGTCCGTCTTCATCGATCGAGACGGAATTCGAATAGGCTCGGACAAACACGCGACGAACTTCGAATGGTCCGACGTGCTGAAGTGGACTGTCGTCCGCCCTGAGCGGGATCGGATCGATTTCTATGAAGCAACCCTCGATCTCCCAGGCTACAGCGTCGGATTCAGTCGTCACCGCGAGAGCAAGAACAGAAAGGTATGGGAAGGGGCTTCGGCCGCCGTCGTAGCCCGGTTCCTGGAACAGCATATTCCCGAAGAGAAAACGCTCGTGGTCTCCCTCACGGGCCGCCCGCAGTCATTGGAGGAAGTCGAATATCACTTGACCCGGATCCAAAGGGAGACACGTGTACTGCGAGATGCCTGCCTCCTCGCGGCAACCGTGATCGCCATGTGTTTTCTGGCCGGAGATCGACCTCAGGCGGCGGCGTTTGGCGTCCTGGCGGCCATGTGTGTTCCAGGGTTATGGCTCATGCTGCGACCTCAGCGTCAGAAACAAGCTGAGTACCTTGCCATCCGCGATCAACTCCTAGCCGACGCTGGCAACGAGATTCCCGAGCAACAGTGAAACAATCACGCTCCCTATTGCCGTTTCATTGCCCAAGGCGCTTGATCCCCCCGCCCTCGCCCGTCATACTTGCCGGCGTCGTCAACTGTCCAATCCACGATTTCTCGCTCTTCAGGGAGATTCGGCTATGTGTCATTCGCACGTTTCGGGACCGTGCCTGGGGTGTCACCATGGATTGAACCGAAGGCGTTTCGTTGCCGGGTGTGGCGCCACGCTGACGTCGATAGGGGCTTCGGCTTCAAGGACGGCTCAGGCCGGCGACGATTCCAAGAAGCCGGTCCGCGTCGGGCTCGTCTTTCTCTCGAACCACAAGCCGAGTTGGCCCCATCCCGAGTTCCTCGTCGAGCCTCGCGAGGAAGAAATTCTGGAGTTGCTCCGGGCGGGCTGCCCAGGTGTCGAGTTGGTGCCCGTGGCCGTCCGCACTCCCGATCAGGTCAAGGCGGCGGCTGCCTTGAAGGACGAAGTGGACGGTTACCTGGTCTACGTGGTCACGCTGCACTGGAACCTGCAGCGAACGGTCGCCGAGATCGGCAAGCTGGGCAAACCCATGCTGTTGGCCGACGAGTTCCTTGGCGGTTGCGGCGTCTTTCTTCGCGGTTACAGCGATCTGTGCCGTCAGAACATCCCCGCGGCCGCTGTGTCGACCACGCGGATGCAAGACCTCGTCCTGGCGGCGCAAACGTTCGCAGAAGTGAAGCCCGATACGACCCAGGCCGCCTTTGCCGCACGTTGTGAGGAAGTCTATCGCAAGACGTTTGCACCGGTCGGCGAAATGAAGTGTGTCGCCGACCCGGTCAAACTCACCGACATCGGTCAGTGCATCGATCGCTTCAAGAAATCGCGGTTTCTGATCGTCGGTCGCGGGCAGGAGGGGAAGGAACAGGATTTCCTCGGCGCCACGGGCGTCTACATCGGGTTCGACGAACTCAAGTCGCTCTACGACGCGGTCGACCAGGACGAAGCGGCCCAGTGGGCCGCGCATTGGTCGGGGCAGGCGGAACATATTGTCGAACCGACGCCCGATTGGATCCACAAGGCGGCGGCCGTCTACCTGGCGACGAAGGAATTGCTCAAGCGGCACGGTACCGACAGCGTGACGATGAACTGTCTGGGCGGCTTCGCTCAAGGCAAGTTGCCGGCCTACCCATGCCTCGGCTTCATGGAGATTCTCGACGGCGGCGGCCAAGGGGTGTGCGAAGCCATGCCCGACGACACGCTCAGCATGCTCATGGCCCGGATTCTCACCGGGCGACCCGGGTTTGTCTCCGATCCGGCCCTCGACACGTCGAAGAACCAGATCGTTTACGCTCACTGCGTGGCGACAACCAGGCCGCTCGGTCCTGACACGGATTCGAACCGCTTCCGTATCCGCACCCTCCACGATCGCGATCCGCGGGGGACCTGTGCCCAGTCGTTTCTTCCCGAAGGCTACATGACCACGTCGTTCCGCACCGATTTCGCCCGCAAGAAGATGGTTATTCATCAGGCCAAGGCTGTCGGAAACCTGGACGCCGACCGCGGCTGCCGTACCCAACTGGTCGGCGAAGTCCGCGGCGACATTGGGAACCTGTTCGACCAATGGGACCACTTCGGCTGGCACCGGGTGACCGTCTACGGCGACGTCAAGGAACCTCTGATCGAGTTCGGCCGGGGCTTGGGGCTGGAGATTGTCGAAGAGGCGTAACTCACGCTTTCCTAACAGTCCAACCTGCTAACTTGAGCGGCCTTGCCCCGGCGGCTAGAATTGACGGATCAGGCGAGGCGCAAAGACGGTTGCATGACCCCTCAGCACCCCTGCGTTGATTGCCCCGTGCGATCCCTGCCGGCAGGATGCTGCCCCCCCCAGCCCTCCGAATTCATCCCCAGGAACGCGTCCATGCGCAGCCGACTCGCTCTCGCTGCCTTTGTTCTCCTTGTACACTTCATGGCTCCTTCCCGGGCGTCGGACTGGCCCACGTGGCGATGCGACGCGGGCCATACGGCTCAGACCTTTCACGAACTCCCCCCGACGCTCCGACTTCAGTGGGTCAGGCAGTACTCCCCGCGGGTGCCGGTCTGGGACGATCCGCTTAACCAGGACATGATGCCCTACGATCGGATCTTCGAACCGGTCGTGGCCGGCGGGCTGATGTTCGTCAATTTCAACGATGCCGACAAGGTCGTGGCCCTTGATGTCGTCAGCGGGGCCGAGGTCTGGTCGTTCTACACCGACGGGCCCGTGCGATTCTCGCCGGTTGCCCACAAGGGTTCCGTCTACGTTACCAGCGACGACGGCTATCTCTATTGCCTTGCGGCGGCCGACGCCACACTTCGCTGGCGATTCCGCGGCGGGCCTTCCGAGCGGCGGGTCATTGGGAATCGGAGAGTGATCTCGTCGTGGCCCGCTCGCGGCGGACCGGTCGTCGCCGACGACACCGTCTATTTCGCGGCCAGCATCTGGCCCTTCATGGGCACCTTCATCTATGCCCTCGATGCCGAGACCGGCAAGGTTCGCTGGCTCAACGACGACACGAGTTCTGAGTTTCAGAAACAGCCGCACAGCGCCCCGTCATTCGCAGGCGTCGCACCCCAAGGGCAACTCACGGTTGCGGGCGACCTGCTCCTTGTGCCGGGCGGACGATCGCTGCCGGCGGGGTTCGATCGCCACTCGGGCAAACTGAAGTTCTTCAACTTCGGCGGCAAGGGCGAAGGGGGATCGTTGGTTGTGGCCGACGACAAGCGAGCCTTCGTGCACACCCGCGTCCGCGGCACGATGGAATTGAGCCTGCCTGAGGGCAAGGCCACCAAGTTCCGCACGAACGAGCCCGTCCTGGCCGGCAACCTGCTCTACACGGCCGTCGACGCCAAGGCGGCCACCGACAAAGAGAAGGCGACCCCGGCGATGGTCGCTGCCTTCGATCGGGCCGGCAAGAAGGTCTGGGAGGTCGAGGCCGACGCGGGCGGCGACCTGATCCTGGCCGGCAACCGGCTCTACGCGGCCGGAGGCGGCTCGATCAGTGCCATCGATCTCCCTCGCGGCGAGCAGTCGGCGCAGATTGCCTGGTCGCTTCCCGTCGACGGTGAAGTGGTGCGGCTTCTGGCGGCAGCGGATCGGCTGTTCGCCGTGACGTTGGACGGGCGCATCATGGCTTTCGGCCAGGGGCAAGCCGAACCGCGGATTCTCGTGCAACAGCCGATCGAGCTTGATCCGGCGAAGGGCAAGGTCGAAGCGGCCAAACACCTGCTCGACTCGACGGGGCAGCGCGAAGGCTACGCACTCTGGTTCGGTGTCGACGATGCCGAACTGCTGGAAGCTGTCGTTCTTCAGTCGGAACTGCACGTCGTGGCGGTCGATCCCGACGCGGAGAAGATCGCCCGTTTGCGCAAACGTTTCGACGCCGCGGGCCTCTACGGAAGCCGTATCGATCTCCATCCCGGCACAATCGACGGTTTTGCCGCACCGCCCTACATCGCCAATCTCGTTGTGGTCGGCCAGTCTCTCTCTGCCGGTCTTGCCGATGCCAAGCGGCTGCGGCGAGTCTACGAATCGGTCAGGCCCTACGGCGGCAAGCTCTGGATCGATCCGGCCAAGGCAACCGAGACCGGCGGCCTGGGCGGTCATCTCGCGATGGAGACGCTGCCTGGAGCTGCGGTTAATACGTTCTCTTCACAAACGGTTGTCACTCGCCAGGGCGCCCTGCCCGGGGCGGGCGACTGGACGCACGCCTACGGCAACGTGGCCAACACGGTCAAGTCCGACGATTCGCGAGTGAGACTCCCCCTGGGGGTCCTCTGGTTCGGCGGCCCGGCGAATACGGACGTTCTCCCGCGACACGGCCACGGGCCCAGCCAGCAGGTGGTGGGCGGTCGCCTGTTCATTCAAGGGATGAACTGCGTCAGTGCGAGAGACGTCTACACCGGACGAGTGCTCTGGCGGCGAGAATTCCCCGATCTGGGAACCTACCAGGTCTATTTCGACGAAACCTACGAAAACGTTCCCTTGAGCACCGCCTACACGCAGGTTCATATTCCGGGTGCCAACATGCGGGGGACCAACTTCGTTGCCACCCATGACGGCGTCTATCTGGTCGTGGGCAGCCGCTGCCTGCTGCTCGATGCGGCCAGCGGCGCGACTCTCCGCGAATTCATCCTGCCGGCCGGTAAGGACGGCGATTTGCCCGAATGGGGTTACGTTGGCGTCTACGAAGACCTGCTCCTGGCGGGCGTCGGGTTCGGCGAGTATTCCAAACGTCTCGGTTACGAATATACGCCGGCCAAGAAGAAGGGTGTCGCCTTTGGGCCGGACCGCTCGGGCAGCCTGGGACTGGCCGCCTTCGATCGCCGGAGCGGCCAGATCCGCTGGCAGGTCAAGGCCAACCACAGCTTCCTCCACAACGGCATCGTGGCCGGCGGCGGGCGGGTCTATCTGCTCGACAAGCTGCCCAAACGCGTCGAAGAGCAGAACCGCCGCCGTGGTGCCGAAGACGCCGCGACCTACCGCGTCCTGGCCGTCGACGCCCGGTCGGGCCAGATGGTCTGGACTTCCAAGAACGTCTTCGGTACCTGGCTGAGTTACTCCGAAAAACACGACCTGTTGCTACAGGCGGGCGCCGCCGCATCCGATCGCAGCCCCGATGAAGTCAGTTCCGGCATGGCCGTCTTTCGCGCCGCCGACGGGAACCTCGTTTGGCAGCAAGAGAAGCTCTCCTACGCCGGCCCCTGCATCCTCCACGGCGATGCCATCATCACCAACTCGACCAGCTACAAGGAGAACCAGGGCGCGCTGAACCTGCTCGACGGATCGCCGCTCACGATCACCGATCCGGTGACCGGCCAGGCTTTTCCGTGGCGGTTCATCCGCACCTATGGCTGCAACACGGCCGTGGCCTGCGAGAACTTCCTCACGTTTCGTTCCGGGGCGGCCGGGTTCTACGACCTGGCCAACCACGGCGGTACCGGCAACTTCGGCGGGTTCAAGTCGGGTTGCACCTCCAACCTGATCGTGGCCGACGGCGTGCTCAACGCCCCCGATTACACCCGGACCTGCACCTGCGCCTACCAGAACCAGACCTCGCTGGCCATGATCTCCATGCCCGAAAACGAGATCTGGACCTACAGCCTGTATGCGCAGCCGGAAGAAGGAGTGCCTGAGATCCGCCGCGTGGGCGTCAATCTCGGCGCGCCCGGCGACCGGCTTGCCGACGACGGAACGCTCTGGGTCAACTTTCCCGCCGACGAAGGCCGCTCTCCGAAAGTGATCGTCGAAGTCAACGAAGAAGTCCAATGGTACCGCAGCCACTCCAGCCGCATGCTGGGCGGCGACCTTCCGTGGGTAGCGGCCTCGGGAGGCGAGGCAATCCGGCGGCTTGTGCTTCACTTTGTGCCGCCTCCCAAGGACGCCTCGAAGATCGTGGTATCCATCGCCGCTTCGGCCGACGATGCCGAAGAAGACCCGTCGGGAGAGGTCGACTTGACCAGTAGCGATCTGGAACTCACGACCGACGGCAAGGAGCAAACCGTCGGCATCCGTTTCCAGAAGGTGCCCCTGGCCGCCGGCGCGGCGATGAAGCGGGCTTACGTGCAGTTCGAGGTCGACGAGCCGAACGACGAACCGACGCGTCTGGAGATTCGCGGCCACGCGACCGACGACGCCCCGGCCTTCGCCAAGAAAGACCGCGACGTCAGCTCCCGTCCCACCACCTCGGCGCTGGTCGAGTGGCAGCCGAAACCGTGGTCCGACAAGGCGGAGCCGGGCCCCGATCATCAGACGCCCGATCTGAGGGCCGTTCTCAACGAGATCCTGGCGCGCCCCGGCTGGAAACCCGGTCAGGCGATCGCCCTGCTGATCCGCGGCACCGGCAAACGCGTGGCCAGTTCGGCCGACGGCGGCGAAAAGGGATTTCCGAAACTGATTGTGGAACTCGACGCGGCTGCCGAGGCGACCCAGGTTGCGCCCGACAGAACGCCCGTGCCGTATTCGGTCCGCATGATCTTCGCCGAGCCCGACCCGGCCGTGAAGCCCGGCGACCGGGTGTTCGACGTCGTCGTCCAGGGCGAGACGGTCGCTCGTGACCTGGATATCGCGGCCAAGGCGGACGGGCCCATGCGATCGATCGCAGGAATGTGGAAGAACGTCCTTATCGGCGATCGCCTCGAGATCGAACTGCGCCCCAAGGGGCCGCTGGCCCCGGTTCTCTGCGGCGTCCAAATCACGCGCGAGGAATGAGGCGTCTTGCAGGGCCCGGTTTCTCCAGGCGTCCAGTGGCTGCCTGCGGTGAAGGATGCCGCACCTGCCAACACGACCGACATGGCGATTCCCCGCGCCCGCCAGAGGTCGAAGCCGTATCGCAGGACGAGATCGGGAGAAACGTGAGATCCGGGCCGGGGAGCACGAATACCCCCCATCAGCGAAATCTCTTCGCCACTGTTCAATTCTTGGCTTGAAATCATTGTCGCAATCCATATAATATACAAAAGAACACTAATCCCCCTCAAGTCGACAGCGAACGGAACCGACCCGACCCACACCGTAGGTTGACTCTCCCGAGTCGACCAGAAGAACCGCCAGAGAACCCTCAACTCCACCGCCCCAAGATGTCGCCCCCCACTCTGCAACCCCGATACTGGCAAAACCAATCGCTTGTTGACCAACTCGACACAGCCAGGCCCGATCCTCGATATTGGCAAAATCGCTTCCCCGTTGACCAACTCGCTCTGACCCCCTGACTGGCAACGTTCACCCCCTCTCTAGATCGTCGATATTGGCAAAACCTCGCTTTTGTTGACCAAAATCCAGCCCGTTCGTCCCCCTGCGACCGCCTCGCGCCGCCGGAACCGCCTCATGTCACAAGCCTACCGCTCCAAATCCCTCACCCGGCTAATCCTCGGAACACTGCTGACCATGCGGTACAATGGCCGGCGTTCGCGCAAGTGCAATCAGGCATCTTGGTTGGAGAGTGAAATGCTGATTAGAATGGCTCTCTGCATGTTCGTCCTGGTCCTCTCGGCCACATCCGGCCAGGCTGCACCACTGAACGTCCGCGACCACGGCGCTGTCGGCGATGGCACCACCCTCGATACGGCTGCCATCCAGAAGGCCATCGACGCCTGTGCGGCCGCCGGTGGCGGGCGGGTCGTGTTTCCCGGGGGAACCTACCTCAGCGGCTCGCTCGAATTGAGGAGCGGCGTGCACCTGGTGATCACCACCGAAGCCACGCTGCTGGGAAGCCGAAATCTGGAGGATTACCCGTCGCGGAAACTGATCTCGGCCTCCGACGCCACCGACGTCGGCATCGAAGGCACCGGCACGATCGACGGGCAGGGGGATGCCTTCTGGCGGAAGCGAGACAAGACCTATAGCGGGTCGTCCTATGGCGGCACCGCCCAGTTCAACTACGAGGCGCTCCCCCGGCCTTCCTTCCTCTACTTTCACCGCTGCAATAATGTGATTGTGCGCGACGTGACGCTGAAGAACTCCCCCGCATGGACCGTCCACCTGCTGCGATGCAAAGACGCCCGGGTGGAGAAGGTGACCATCCGTAACCCGCTCCACGGCCCGAATACCGACGGCATCGATATCAACTCGTCGATCGACGTCCTGGTGCGCGATTGCGATATTATCACAGGCGACGACGGCGTCGTCCTCAAGAGCACCGAACCCGGCCACGATCATCCCTCGCGAAATATCACCATCGAAGATTGCCGGATCTGGTCGGCCTGCAACTGCCTGAAACTGGGCACCGAGACCCACGATCGCTTCGAGAACATCGTCTTCCGCAACTGCCACCTGTACGGCGATTCGGACATCTCGCTCGAGCGACCGATCTCCGGGGTGGCCATCGAGTCGGTCGACGGGGCACACCTCTCGGGCATCACCGTGTCGGACATTACCATGAAGAACGTCCGAGCGCCCATCTTCGTTCGCCTCGGCCACCGGGGCGGAAACAGCCCGCGGACGCAGCAAGTTGAACCCCGCGTACCCGGCCGGATCGAGAAGGTCGTGATACGCAACATTACGGCCGAACACTCTCTGCTCGAGTCGTCGATCACAGGCATCCCGGGCCATTGCGTCAGCGACATCACGCTGGAGAATCTCCGGCTCGAGTACGAAGGCGGCGGCAAGGAAGACTGGATCCTGTCCGAAGTCCCTGACGAGCAGGTCATCAAGCGATACCCCGAGGCCCTGATGTTCGGCCGGCTGCCTGCCTACGGGCTCTACTGCCGGCACGTCGACGGGATTCGGCTTCGCAACGTGGCAATGAGCTTTCTGGCGCCCGATCCGCGACCGATGCTCGTTTGTGACGACGTGGCCAACCTGACCGCCGAGCGAGTCAATGCGAGCGAGGTTGCCTCCAAGCTGCCTGTCATGTGGCTGATCAACACGCGAAATGCGACGATTCAAGACTGCACAGCCCCGGCGGGAACTGATCTCTTCGTGACCGCCGAGACGTCCGAGAACGTCCGGCTCGATTCATGCGATACAAGCGGGGCGAAGACGGCCCTGGCAGACGTCAGACCGGGCGGGCTAGTCGACCTGAATCTGCCGCTCTTTCGTGAAACCTCGCCGGGGCTGGTGACGATTCAGGCCCCCAAGATGCGGCTGCTCGATCCGATGACGTCGGAGACCGACGCCGACGATCCGTCACGGACCTGCATCGTCGTGGCGCCATCCGGTTCGCGAGATCACGGCTCGGCACTCTGCCGATTTGAGGTTTCCGAGGCCGGTGATTACGAAATCTGGGTTCACGCCTTCGCTCCCTCCGGCGAAGCCAACAGCTTCTACGTAGCCGTTGACCGCGGTTCGCCCGCTCTTACGGACGTCAACCGGATGAACCAGTGGTATTGGCTCGACGTTCACCATCGAGATGAAGCGGGCCAGAGTGCGCCCTCCAAACAGATCTATCCTCTGACGGCAGGGACCCACACGCTTCAGCTTCGTAATCGGGAGAGTGGAACCAAGGTTCAGAAGATCGTCCTAGTTCGCGTTGATCTGAAATACGACCCGGACGTTAAGACAAATTGACCAGAATGAAATGATCATACACCTTCTCTGCTTCCTCGGTTCTCTCCTGTTCAAACCTATCCTGGTATTAGCGTCCATGAGCGTTCATTAGCGGTTCCCAGTCCAACCACCGTCCAACTCAGGCTTCACCATGAAACGACGCGATCTTCTCAAAGCCGCCTCTGCCGCGGCCGGGGCTTTGGCAATCAGTCCTCTCATGGCACGGGCGAGCGACGTCCCGGCCGAGATTCCCCAAGAGGTCGACGTGCTCGTCGTAGGCGGCGGCACGGCCGGCTCGATCGCCGCATTGCAGGCGGCCCGAGCGGGGGCCAAGACGATGCTGCTGGAAATGGGCAGCCAACTCGGCGGGACCACCACGACCGGCGGCGTCAATTTTCCCGGCCTGTTCCACGCCTGGGGCAAGCAGGTCATTGCCGGAATCGGGTGGGACCTCGTCGAAAAAGCGGTCGAGCTCGACAGCGGCACCATGCCCGACTTCACCCGGACGGACCTCCGGCACTCGGCCCTCCAGGTCCGCATCAACGGTCAGCTCTATGCCGCCCTGCTCGAAGAGGCCTGCCTCGACGCCGGCGTTTCCCTGGCCTACTACCAGTTCCCGCTCGCTGTGGAGCCGGCCGGCAAGGGCTGGAAAGTCGATGTGGTCGGCAAGGGAGTCCGCTATCCGCTCGCCTGCAAGCAACTGATCGACTGCACGGGCGGAGCCGACGTGGTGGGCATGTTGGGGCTGGCCCGGCTCCGGGAAGAAACCATCCAGCCCGGCACGTTCACTTTCCGCCTCGGGGACTACGACGTGAAGCAGCTCGACGCCCAGGAGATCCAGCGGCGCTATCGCAAGGCTCTCGACGAGGGCGAGTTGGAGGAGGGCGACTACAGCCACGCGGGCGGCTCGTTCATGGGATTCCTGGGGGGCGGCGGCAAGAACGCCCAGCACGTGTTCGGAGCCGATTCCTCCACGGCCGTCACCAAAACGCAGACGAACATTGCGGGCCGGCGTTCCATCCTCCGCCTGCTCCGCTTCGTCCGTTCACTGCCCGGCTGCGAGAACGCCCGGGTGCTGGAGATGATGCAGGAGACGGCCGTTCGCGAGACCTACCGGATCGAGGGAGAAACGGTGATCACGTGCGACGACTATACTTCCGGCCGCCTGTTCGACGACGCCGTCTGCTACGCTTTCTATCCCGTCGATCTCCACGACAAGCACGGCGTGAAACCCCAGCCGCTTCAGCCCGGCACCGTTCCCACGATCCCACTCAGTGCTCTCATTCCCAAAGGCAGCCGCAACCTGCTCGTTGCCGGTCGCTGCGTTTCCAGCGATCGGCTGGCCAACTCGGCCCTCCGGGTGCAGGCCCCCTGCATGGCCATGGGCCAGGCGGCGGGGGCGGCCGCGGCCCTGGCGGCCGCCGCGAACACGACGCCGATGAAGGTGCCGTTGGCACAGGTTCGTTCAGTGTTGAGAGAGCACGGAGCGATTGTGCCGGGGAACGAAGGGTGAGAAGGCGGAGAGGGAGTGTGGGTGGTCTATTCCGAGCGGAGTCCGACGGAAAGGGAGCCTGAATCCTCTTTTCCGCCTTGTTCCCCACTGGTCTCTCGTTGCCAGACGCGCACCCAATCAACGTCCATCGATTTCCCGTCAATCGCATCGGTTACCTTGACGGCAACCGCGGCCCGCGTGCCATCTGTAGCAATCGTAACGATAGCACGCCGCCGATGCGTCATTGTATTGTATCCCTGCGAAACACATTGTCCGAACGGCGTTGTTCAGCAAAACTGTGAACTATACTCCCTTGGATGACGGCGCGGTCGAACCGCGCCGGGGGTATGGATTCAAGGGGATGCGGCCGGCACGGCTGGAGGTTGCGTCGCAAAGGAGGAACAACCGATGCTGTTGTTCTCTCGGAACAAAGCCGTTGGCGTCCAGACGTTTCTACTCAAGCTCGTCAATAATCACTGTCCCGATCTGACGCCGCTGTTCGACAACCGGCGGGATGAGAGCCGAGTTCCCGTGTGCGTGGTCACGTTGGTCGTGCCCATGAAAAACGGCAAGCCGCAACCGGAAGGCTGCTTCGCCGCGGTCACCAGGGAGTTTTCGACGACGGGCGTGTCGATCGTTCTCGACCAGCCCCGGGGACTCGACGAAGTGATCCTAGCCTTCCGATGGGAAGATCAGATGGTCTACCTCAAGGGAGAGGCTATGCACCTGAACCCGATGGGGGCCGGATTCTATCATCTGGGGATTCGCTTGAGCACGGTCGTCCGTGTCGACGAGTACCCCGAACTGGAAGACCTTCGCATCTGACGATCCCCGGTGCCGGCGGGGCCCCGTCGATCTACCACGAGTAGTACTGGCTGAGGAACTTCCTGGCGCGCTCGCGGCTCTCGTAGTTACCGAGACGTCGCATTTTGTCGACTTCGCGCCGGCAATCCTCCGAACCGCAGGCAATCCGCAATTGCTGGTTGTTCGAATCTCCCTCGATGAAACGGATCAATGCGTCGACAGTCTTGTCGTTCTTCAGAAAGACGTCCCAATTGACGCTGACATTCGGGTTACAGTAGGCGTTCTTGGCCTTTCGCGGCATGGCGTTTCCTCAGAGATGTCTGGTGCGGTAGTGCTGCGAGCGACGAGTGTGCTGCCAAACACCGATCCTGCGGGCCGACCTGGCTCCCAGAACCGGTCTCCAAAAACGCCTCTTCTCAGAACTCCTTCCCGTTTCTCTCTCGGTTCTGTTGTACGAACACCGGGCCCGGATGGGGGATGTGCGTGTCCAGGCAACGCGAACTTCAAGGAAGAAACGACTAGCGTGGCCCGGTCACTCGATCGAACCCCCACGAATGTGAGGCTGTGCGAAAAGTCAAGTTGTCCGTTCGAACGACCGATCGCCCAGGGTACCCGTCCGGTGGGTGTCTCAGAGGACCTGGAGTACCGGTCATCCGGTCCGCTGCGACCAAAGAGCCCCCCGCTCGCGGACCTTCGGCGACAAGTAGCGGCTCAGGGACTTGAACCCCGGACACGCGGATTATGATTCCGCTGCTCTAACCAACTGAGCTAAGCCGCCATCAACCATTCAAGACAACAAACTTAGCATTCGCAGCGGCGGATTGCAAGCCCGTGGGCGTGCAGACTCCCTGACAGAGAGCACGGTGTGAAGGGCGGGATTTGAGAGGGTGCAGGTCGCGGGTTCAGGCAAGAGGACACACGACAAACACAGTGCTTCACCGCTCTCCGAGATCAATCGTCCGGGCAACGTCCAGATTATCCTGGTACCACTGAACACAGCGCCGCAGCCCCTCTTCGACCCCCACCTGTGAACTCCAGCCCAACAGATCCCGAGCCTTGGCGACGTTCGCCCAGGTGGCAGGGACGTCGGCGGGGTGGGCGTCGCGGTATTCGATCAGAGGCCCGCGACCAGTCAACTGACCGATCTGGCTGATGATCTCGTGGAGTGCAACCGGCCGGTCGCCGCCGAGATTGATGATCTCGTAACCCAGCGGTTTCAGGCCGGCAATGGTGCCGCGGGCGATGTCATCGACGTAAGTGAAATCACGCTGCTGGCTCCCGTCGCCGAATACGGTGATCGTATCGCCCTCGGAGATCCAGCGAACGAAGCGAAACACGCTCATATCGGGCCTGCCCGCCGGGCCGTAGACCGTGAAATAGCGGAAAACGGTTACGTCCAGCCCGTGGAGATGGTGGTAGGTATAGGCCATGGCCTCGGCCCCCTTCTTCGAGGCCGCATAAGGCGAGAGCGGACGGTTTGTGTCGGCGTCTTCCGAGAAGGGGATCGGATTGTGGGCTCCATAAAGGCTGGAAGTCGATGCGAGCACGAATTTTGTAACGTTGTAGCGGCGGCACAGATCCAGGAGGTTAAGCGTGCCCGCCGCGTTGGTCCGCTCGTAGACCCATGGATCCTTGACGCTGGGACGCACGCCAGCCCGGGCCGCCAGATTGATGACGGCCGCGTAGGGGGGATGGCCGTGCGGACGACTTGCCGCGTCGGCAGCGAAACGTGCTTCCATCTCAGCCAGTTCGGCGATGTCGGCCGTATGGGAGACGAAGTTCGGTCGCCCCACCAACTGGGCCAATCGCCACTGCTTGAGCCGAGGGTCATAGGCGTCGTTGAGATTGTCGACGCCGACGACTTCATGCCCCGATTCCAAGAGAAGTTCGGCCACTTTCGAGGCGATGAATCCGGCACAGCCAGTAAGAAGATAACGGTTCATAGAATCGGCATGCAGGAGGCTGGGAGAGATGGAAGTGGACAACGCATAACGAACTTGGGAGCCGCAGATCCGAGCTCTGAGGCGTTCTCGGAGCAGGCAGGATTGGCGTGCAGGACACTCTACCAGAGAGATGGCAGGCGCGCCAAATGAGTCGCTTTCGGTGTTCGAGTTTCACGGGGCAATTGACTGACAAGCAAGCGGCCGTTACGCACGATCGATGGTGGTCGTCCGGATGACGCAGACTCCCGGGGGGGGCGGTAATCCGCGCCGGGCGGGCCGCTCCAAAGCGAACTGCCCGCATATTCCGAACCCGCCCACTGGCACGTATCCCCGCTAAACGCCCAAGTCCTGCCTAGGCTCACTTGGAGAAACGCCTGAGAACGGCTAGACTGTTTGTCTGACGGGATGCAAGAAGCGGGTAGGGTTGACGCGGGTTCTCCGTCTTCCTGTTCCTTAATCTCCGTTTCTCTGGAAGGTCCGTGAGGATTGTTCGCAAGGAAGTGTTCCATGGCTTCGAAAAGTAGGAAGCGAGCGAAGGGACGGACGAATCACGATCCGGTCGAGCAAGTCAAACGCAGCCTCGATCGGGGGGATTACAAGCAGGCGTTGAAGGATGCCCGGGTGTGGTACCGGCAATCGCCCGGCGGGGAATTACGGTGCTATCTCGAACATGCCTACATGGGGCGCTTGCAGCAGCTCATACGCAACGGGTTGACCGACGATGCCCGCCGAATTGCCGGAGAGCTTCTGGATCTGGGGGTGACCGAGACGGCGGTCGAGTCGATATTGCCCGACGTGCTGCTGGCCGTGGGGATGCTGGATCGTCTCCCCCAGGCGCAAGGCCGCCTGACCGACGAAGACCATCGCCGGCTGGCCGTCAAGGCGGCGGATCAGGCCGTGGTCAGGCCGGGAAACACGCCCGCCTCGATGAAGGAGCTGCGCGGGGAGGCAAAGCGGATCCGGGCTGCCCTGGAGGCGGTCGAACGCGGAGACGAAGCGGGGGCCTCGGACCAGCTCAAAGAGATCTCGCGTCAATCCGTGTTTGCTGACTGGAAGTACTTCATTCGCGGCCTGATGGCCTATTACCGCAAGGACCGCTCCGAAATGGAGGCGAACTGGGGCCGACTGGCCCCGGATCGCGCGGCGGCCAGCATTGCTGCACCGCTGAAGATCATGGCCGGCATGCCGGTGCCCGAGCAAGGCGTCGCTCTGCGAGCCAAGATCGCCCGCCTGGAAGCCCAGGCAGCCGGTCAATCGGTACTGAGCAGCCTGATCCGTCTGAGGCAGTTGCTGGCAGATCACAATTGGGCACAGGTCGTCAAGACCTTTCGGGTAGTCCGGCAGACGCTGCGAGACTTCGACGTCGACCTGTACCAGAAGGTGATCGACTGCCTGTGGGGCAGTCTGGCTCGGGAAGGCTGTCTCGACGAGCTGGTCCGTTTTTCGAGAATCGCCGATCCGCCCGCGCTCGATCCTCGCTGGAATCGGGCCCAGGCGATTGCCTGCGAGAACTCGGAATACTATGACGACGATCCGCGCGTGTATTGGCAGCAGTACCTCGACGACCTGGAGACTCTGCCCTGGCTGCCCGTCTCTCAAAGGAACCTGGCTCGCGGTCTCATCTGGCTCCATCTGGCCGAAGATGATCTGGAGGAGGCGGTCCGGTTTCGAGGCTGCCCCTGCGGACGTGATCACTCCGAAGAGGTCGAACTCGCCATGCGGAATGCGGAATTTTGTTTCCGGGCATGTATGAGGGCAGCCCCGGATTACGCTCCAGGCTATATGCTCGCGGCGCGGTTCTACCGCGAGGAACAACGTCCGCGCGAAGCGGCCGAGGTCTACGCCGGCCTCCTGGAACGGGTTCCCGATCATCTGGACGCATTGACGGAATTGGCAGATCACCATGTTCGTCGCGGCAGTGCCCGGCAGGCACTCCAGTACGCGATCCGCGCCCGCGACCTGAAGCCCTTGGACAAGGCGACGGGCGAGTTGTTGTGGACCTCGCAACTCGGAATGGCCGAGGAACTGGGGCGGGCGGGTGACTACGACCAGGCCCGCGAGGCGCTGGCGGCCGCCGACTCGGTTCTGCCGATGCGGGCGGCCGACTGCGACGTGATGGCCCGCAAGGCCGTGCTGGAGATCAAAGCCAACAATCCGGCAGGGGCCAGGAGTCTGGTGGAGCAGGCCCTGGAGCGGCTGGAGGAGCCGACGGTCCTGTGGCTGGCCATGACCCTGGCGGCGTCGCGCTACCAGTTGAAACTCGAGGAGGTCTGGCTCTACGAAGAACGGTGGCGGGAGGCGCTCCGGCGGCGCTGCCGCAGTTCCACCGCCGGCGGGATGTGCCGCCTGATCGTCGAGACCCCGCCGGCACCCCAGGCCGACGCGGAACTGTCGAAGTATGCCCGGGACCTCTGGGGCTACGTGAAACGCTGCTCGCGGGTGAAATGGAATCTGGAGGATCTGCGGGCCGTGTGCGAGTTTCTGGGCGCCTACGATCAGTGGTCGCTGCTGATGAAGTTTGTGAAAAAGGGAATTCGCAGGTTTCCCGAGGTCGGTTACTTCCACCACCTGGTCGGGGTGGAAGAGATCCGGAAAGGGCCTCTCCGCTTCAACCGGAAGAGAACGATCGATGCCTTCCAGCGAGCGATCCTGTTGGCTTCGGCGTCCAGCGATCCGCGGGACCGCCGGTTGCTGGAGGAAGCCCGAAAAGGTCTGAGTGTCGTCACGGGGATGTTGCCCGGCGTCCACTCCAGAACCTCCCGGAACTGCGATCCGGTGTGCCACTGGGACGACGACGATGACGACGAGGCTCCGTCCGACGGAGTGCCCTTTGCTGACATGACCGTGGAGGCCATCCGGGAGCTTTTCGAACAGACTTGTGCTCGGTTGGGACTGGATCCCGAACAGGTGATCGACGAGTTGAACAAGCGAGGCCCGGCTCGGACTGGGGCGACCGCGAAAACAAAGGGATTGGTATGAGGGACCCCTATCAGGTGTTGGACGTCTCAGCAGACGTGGACGACGCGGCCCTGCGCCGGCGTTATCTGGAGCTCGTGCGCCGCTATCCGCCCGAACGATGCCCCCAGCAGTTTGCCGAAGTCCGGGAGGCCTATGAGCAGTTGCGGGATCCCGCTCGCCGCTTGGAACGCGAGTTGTTCAAGGCCGGCGGCTGCGAGATACTCGACGACGTCATTGCCGGAATGCGGTCGAAACTGCAAGAGCGGCGGATCGCTACCGAAACCCTGCTTTCGCTGGCGGAGAGGTGAGTATGGACGGGTGGCCCGATCAAGAACAGATTCTGGCTCGTCTGCGGGGCTGGCTCAACCAGACGCAGGCCGAATGCCAGTGGCTCGACGAGCAGGCCGCGGGCCAGCCGTGGCCGGGCGAGCCCATAGGGCTCTACCAACTCGTCGAGCAACTGACCGCCCTGCGCCACGACGTGAAACTGCTGGCCAAGGCGGCCCGCGGCATGGACGAAGGAACGGAGGCCGCCAGGTTGTCGCTCCAGGCGGCGATCGAGCAGTTTCGCTCGGTTGAGCCGCGGGAAGCGGAAGCCGCCGACAAGGCGGCACGGCCGCTGGTCGAAGCCGTTGTGGAACTGGACGAGTCGCTGCGGCGCTGCCGAGGCGTCATTGTTCAGGCAAAAGCGCGGATTGTGGAGGAGTTGAACGCGGAACTGCAGGAGGTGCGGCAGCAACTGGACCGTCTGTTTCGCATCCAGCCCTGGTGGCGGAGGTTCCTGTGCGGCCCCTGGCACGAGGCGTCCAAGAACCTCTACTCGGGGCGGACATTGGATGGCTGCCGGGCGGTCTTCGATTCCTTCCTCGAGGGCTACGACCTGATCCACAAACGCCTCGACCGGCTGATGGACGAACAGTCGATCGTGCGCATGCAGTGCCTCGGCACGCAGGCCGATCCGAATCGCATGACGGTCGTCGAGGTCGTCAGCGACCCGAGCCGCCGGCCGGGAACGGTGATCGAAGAGACTCGCCCCGGTTACTGCTGGAAGGGCCGGGTGCTGCGGTTTGCCGAAGTCAAAGCGGTTGGCGAGCAGTGAGGCAGACGGGCCAAGGGAGACCGCCGGGCAGATCCGCGGTCTGCGTTTTTGCATTCAAGCATCCGGAGATGCACCAAGACCTGCGTGGGGCAAGGTGACTGGAACCTCGAAACCTGCAAGGAAACGTATCGGAATCAGGAGTGTCTGTTTATGGAAATCATTCTCGGCATCGATCTGGGCACGACCAACAGTGTGGTCTCGATCCTCCGCGACGGGCAGGTCGAGGTGCTCGCTGAAGACGGGCAGAAAATCCTTCCTTCCGTGGTAGGCTTGGGGCCCAACAAGGAATTGCTGGTGGGGTTCCCGGCCCAGAACCAGTGGACCTTGGCCCCCGATCGCACGGTCCGCTCGATCAAGCGCAAGATGGGTTCGGACGAAACGGTCCGCCTGGGAGAGCAGACCTACACGCCCCAGGAGATCTCGGCCATCCTCCTGCGGACGCTCAAAGAACGGGCGGCCCGGCAGCTCGGAGAGGAGATTCGCAAGGCGGTCATCACGGTGCCGGCGTTCTTCAACGAGCAGCAACGCGAAGCCACCCGCGAGGCCGGTGAGTTGGCGGGCCTGGAGGTGGTGCGGATCATCAACGAGCCGACCGCCGCGTCGCTCACCTACAATCCGAGCCCCGACCGGCTGGAGCGGCTTCTGGTTTACGACCTGGGCGGCGGAACCTTCGACGTCTCGATCGTCCAGATCGAACAGGGCGTGGTGGAAGTGCTTTCCAGCCACGGCGACACCCAGTTGGGCGGCGACGATTTCGATCAGTTGCTTCTGGACCACGTCTGTGATCGGTTCCAGGAAGAGCACGGCGTGGATCTGCGGGCGACCCTGACGTCGAAATCCAGGGTGCTCAAAGCGGTGGAAGAAGCCAAGCGGCAGCTCTCGTTCGAGGCGTTCGTGGCCGTCGAACTGGAGTTCGTCGCGGAGAAGGCGGGGGTCCCGCTCCATCTGAAAAGAGAGATTTCCCGCCCGGAATACGAACCCTTGATCGAACCGCTCATCAACAAGACGCTCGTTTGCGTCGACGAGGCCCTGTCGGACGCGAAACTGACAGCCAAGCAGATCGATCGCGTGGTCCTGGTGGGAGGCGCCAGCCGTACCCCGCTGGTCCATCAACTGCTCCAGGAGCAACTGGGGCAGCCGATCCACGCCGAGGTCGATCCCGACCTGTGCGTGTCGATGGGGGCGGCCATCCAAGGGGGCCTCATCGTCGGCCTGGACGTGGGGCCGGTGCTGGTCGACATCACGCCGCACACCCTGGGCGTTCAATGCCTGGGCGACCTGCACGGTTATCGCTCGTCGTATTGCTGCGCGCCGGTCATCGAACGGAATACGGCGCTTCCCGCCTCGCGCAGCGAGGTCTTCTACACGGCGCAGGACGGGCAGAAGGCGGCCATGGTGGAAGTCTTTCAGGGCGAAGACAGGGATGTCCGGCACAACGAGCATGTCGGCGGTTTTCACCTGGAAGGCCTGGCCGAAACGAAACAAGGCAACGAAATCCTGGTTCGCTTCGATCTGGATCTGGACGGCATTCTCACGGTGACAGCCACCGAGAAGCTCACCGGACTGGAAAAGACGCTCACCATTGAGAACGCCATGTCCCGCTTTCGCGGAGAACATCAGGAGGCGGCCAGGACGCGGCTGGAGGCGGCCTTTGCCGGGGACCGGCAAGCCGCCGGGCCGTTGTCGGCCGAGGTGCCGTCTGCCGAGAGCAGCCCAACGAGTGAAGTTCTGCCGCCCGAGTTGGCGGGGGCCGTCGGCCGGGCCAACGAGTTGATGTCGAAGGCGGAAGAGCTTCTGCCGGGCGCCAACGAGCAGGACGCCGGCGAGATGCGCGACCTGATCGGCCGCCTCCGCCGGGCGATCGAAACGCGTGCCCAGGCAGAAATGGAGAGTGCCCTGGCCGAACTGGACGAGTTGGTCTTCTACATGCAGGACGCCGTATGACGGACGGGACCGAATCGAGCGTCCATCGCGACACGGCCGGGGAGATGGTTTGCCCGGCATGCAAGGCCCGGCAGGTCTGGTCGGACCAGTGCCGCCGTTGCCGTTGCGACCTGTCGCTGCTGCGCCAGTGGCACGGCGCCGGCGAAGCGGTGCGTCGAAGATGCCTGGACGAATTATGCCGGGGGCGGTCCGAACAGGCTCTGGAGTACGCCAGGCGGTACGCCCTGCTGGCCGGCAGGCAGGAGGGGGCGCGGCTGTTGGCGATCTGCCACCTGTTCTGCGGCAATTGGGCGGAGAGCTGCGCCGCCCTGGAGGAGAAACCGGACTGTTCATAGGCTCCGCCGCCGTGGCCGCGAATGGGCTCGTGCGGATTGTGGAAGACGCGCTGGACCGTCTTGGCGGCGACGGCACCATAACGGCGTTTTCTGCCGAACCTCCACGAACTTGATTGACAAGCCGAGGAATGCCGCGGAAGATCGAAGATGGGTCGCTGGATAATGCAGATTTCGGGCGAGGCAATAGTTCTGATTTCCTCGGGTCTCGCTCACTCGACTTCTCTGAGTTTCTTTTTCACGAACCGTCGAACTGCCACAGCGATCTTTCAAGGGGGGACGACATGATTGACTTGGGGGACGACTCGCGAAGCCGAACCAGCTCCGATCGACCCGTCAAGAACGGGGAATCCCCCCAACCGGGCGAGGGATCGGCTCAGAGGATACACGGGCGGCGCCATTCTGGAAGAGAACACGGCGAGCGCAAGAGCAGACCTCGGCGTCTACGAGTGTTTTGGGATTTCAAGTACGAGTTACTGGCTCTGGTTTTCATCGGTGGGGGGATCTTTCTGTTGGTCGCGCCTTTCAAGATCAGCACTTGGCTGTTCGGATTGGCGCGTCAAGCTCTCGCTTATCTCAACGACATCGCCGTCTGGTTGATCAAATCCGTTGGGGCTATCGAGAAGTCGGATGTGGGCGGTGTCGTTTTGCTCGTCTGTGCGGTCGGACTCATCGGGCTGGATATCCGCACGCGGATCCTGCGCCGGCACGAGCGGTATGACTCGGAACCGCTCTGTTCCTGCGGCAGCCAAATGCGCCGCCTCCGAACCACGCTATTTCAGCAGATCCTTGCCTGGGTGTTTCGAGTCCGAATCAAGCGTTTCTTCTGCCCGAAATGCAGCCGACAACTCGCATTGTGGCGGACTGCCCACGAAAGCGATTGGTGAGGCAATCGCACGATCCTCGTCCTGTTCCGGGTACAGCGTCCCTCTGTGGGGTGGTATTCTCAATTGTGGCAGCGCATCCCCCTGGATGATGTAGTCGAATACCGTTGCATGCCCGGGCAGGGAGGTGTTCTTCTTCAGAAGGGGGGTGTCCCATCTGGGGTTGTGTTTTTCCTTTGAATTCGAGCATTGACACTCGAACGGCACTGGTTAGACTAGATTCTAAGAATGTTGGCCGGGAGGTCGTGTTGAGGCACTGGGTTTGGCAATCGGAAGAGGCGACTTTTTAGTAGGGATTACACCAATGAGACTTCAATCAACTTTGTCTTGCATCAGCCGATTGTTTGTGCTGCTCGCCTTGTTGGCATGCCCTTCGGTGGCGACCGCGCAGCTTGGAGATCTCCCGATTGTGGAGCCTCCAGCTTCCACCCCAACTACGGCGGAGTTCGTTGCGCCGGTGCCGTCCGCATCCCATCGCGTACATTTGGCGGTTGATGGGAACGTACCTGGTAGTGTGAAGAAGCCCGACAAGACCGGCGCGTTGATGCCGGTTCGTGCGACCATTTCGGCTTTCCAGAACGGACTGCTGCTGACGACGACCCAATCCAACGACCAGGGCCGTTTTCAACTTCCCGGTTTGCGCCCGGGGGTTTATTCCGTAGTGGCCGACGGCACGCACAGCACAGGGGTTTACGAAGTCGAAGTGCTGCCTCCGCTGCGCGAGAAAGTCGAGGCGGCTCCCGTTTCCCTGACGTCTCAGACTGCCCGCGAAAGCATGCCGCCCGCGTCTTTGACCCTCGATTTGGTTCTGCCGCCTGACGGCGAAGAGGAGCCGGTTGACCAACCGCTTCCGATGGAAAGCTATCCGTCGGTAATGTCTGGTGGCGGCGGGGGAGGTTACGGGGGCGGCGGAATGTTGATGGGATTGGCTGGACTGGCTGGTCTGGCCGGTTTAGCTGGCCTCGGAGGCGGCGGCCCTGCGAGCCCCGCGACTCCCTGATCCAATCAAGGCTCCAAGTCTGCTGGAGGGCGGACTCAAAACTCCCACGGGGGTGACGGCGCGTCACACGCACATGTTGGTGTAGTGGTCGGGGCGGGTGAGGGATCGCCGCCGCTTTTGGATCCGCAACGGAATGCACCGAGAGATCCGCCGAGAACGGTCTGCCCTCCTTCTGTTCTGCGGTTGCTGAACCGGCAACCTCTCAGGCACCAGGGCAACGATTCTCGGTTCCACCTTGGAAGACCGAGAAGCGGTACTGGAGCGTTCCATGAGGGCAGGGCAGCCCGGAAGCATACAGCAGGGCATTCGTTCCGAGCCTGGTGCCGGGGGGGCCATGGATCTCGCCGCCGCAGTGTTGGCTTGGCTCGCCCGTGGTGCTTTGCTGATCCCCGTTCTTGCCGCGCCCTGGTTTCTGGGTGCCGTTCAGGCCTGGGCTCAGGTGGCAATCCTCGCTGCGGTTTTCGTAGCCCTGACGCTGACAATCGTCTACTTGCTGATACGCCCCCGGCTCTGGGGGCCGGTGTCGATCCCCTTGGCAATCCTGCCCCTGCTTCTGGCAAGCGGTTTGGGATGTTTGCAGTTATTGCCACTCGGTCGCACTGCCCGCGCCCAAGTGTCCCCCAAGGCGGTTGAGATTATCGAACAGTTCCTTCCGTCTGCCGGAGTGTCCGAACGAGCATCTCTGGCTGCTCCAGGACTCGAGAAGATTTCAGGTCGTCACCCGGTTACAGTTTATCCGGCAGCAACACGTCAGAGCCTCACGCATCTGATCCTGGCGACCAGCGTGTTCTTCCTGGCGGCCGTATTGTTTTCTCGCTCGGCAACGCACCTCTGGCTGCTCGGCCTGGTAGCCGCCAACGGGGCGATCATTGGCTTCTTCGGGCTCGCCCAGAACCTTACCTGGAACGGCCAGATCTACTGGAGCATCATCCTAACGCAGGGGGGAGGCCCGTTTGGGCCCTTCATCAATCGAAACAATGGCGGTGGTTACCTCGTGCTCTGCCTGGCTGCCTCGATCGGGCTGGCCCTCTGGTGCTTAGGGCACTATTTTCAGGCCTGGGATCTGACGTCGCGTTCCTACCGGAGGACGCACCAGCGCACCACCTCGCGGGTCAAGATTCGGATTGTCTCTGCCCTGGCCGAACTGAACGCCAGGACCCTCGCCTGGCTGACGATCGCCGGCCTGTTGGTGGCGGCCATCTGCTGTACCCTCTCGCGGGGGGCGGTGCTGGCCATGCTGGCCGCCGTCCTGGTCACGGTCACTGTGATGTTTGTCTCTCAGCGGCGCGGCTTGGCGGTCCTCGGGCCCGTGGCGGCCATGTCGGTCGGACTCTTTCTGATCGGTTGGGTCGGCCTGAGCGACGAAGTGGGAGCGAGGCTGGCCACGCTGTTCGACGACGAGACGAGACAAGACGCCCGCTGGCCCCACTGGGAAGACGGCCTCAGGGCGGCGGCAGACTATCCCCGGGCAGGCAGCGGCCTGGGAACCTACCGGTTTGTCTATGCCCAGTATCAGCAGCGGCTGGCCGAAAGCTGGTATCACTATGCCGAGAACGTCTACCTGCAGGTCCTCGTTGAGGCGGGTATCACTGGCCTGGCTCTACTGCTGGCGGGGCTGGTGCTGATTGCGGCAAGTGTGTGGCGGCTGCTCGTTCGTGCCGACGATCTGACCACTCTGGCCTTCGCGGTGGCTGGAGTCTTTGCTCTGGCTGGTCAAATGGTGGCCTCCCTGTTCGACTTCGGACTGTTCATTCCGGCCAACTTTTTGTTGTTCGCCCTGCTCTGCGGGGCCATGACCGGCAGCGCCGCCCGGCTACGGGCCACTCGGCCCCAATCCGGTTCGTGGAAGCCGAGCCTGAACCGGGGTCTGGCGGTTCTGATGGCCTCGGGACTTGCGGCCGGGTGTGTCTGGGGCATCTTCGAGCTTCGGACTGTGGTCCCCGTCGAAACCGCTCTGCGGGAAGTTCGCCTTGCCGGAAAACTGGCAGACCTGTCGGGACCGCAACTTGCCCACCATATCGAAGCCCTCACCGCTGCCAGCCGCCAACGGCCCGACGATACGGAACTCCACCGCCGGTTAGCCGAACTGTACATGCAGCGGTATCAGGTCGAAAGGGCCAACGACCTCGGGGCGAAGACTTCCTTCCCGCCCGACGACCCGCGTTTGAAGCAACTGGCCTCGCCGCTACTGATTCACCAGCAGGCTTGGCTCTTCGTCCGGTCGAAGATGACCGGTCAGATCGATGCCCTGCGTCAGTCCCCAGCCGTCGAGAAGAACCTGATTCCCGCCCTGGGGCATTTGGTCGCCTCGCGCGAGGCCTGTCCGCTCTTGCCCGAAGTGCACTGCGGGTTGGCGCAATTGTGCGGGTTGACTGGCCCGGCATCGGACGACGAAGTCCATATCCGCCGTACCCGCCGGCTCGCTCCAGGTAATCCCGACATGCTGTACATTTGCGGGTTGCTCGACTTCCAGGCTGCCCGTCGCGAATCGGCCTATGCCGGATGGAAGGCCAGCCTGGCCCTGTCGCCTCGCTACTTGACGTCGGTACTCCAGATCGCCGGCGCAGGACTTTCGTCCCCCGGGGTCGTCGAACGTATTCTCCCCGACGATCCCGAATTGCTCGTTCGCCTTGCGGGGCAACAGTTTGCGGCCGTGGGCAGCGAAGCAATCCAAGAGCAACTACTGGCCCGGGCCGATGCGTTGCTACCTGCATCCGGCCTGCCGGAGGCCGAACGGCTCTTTCTGCGAGGCTCGATCCAGTCGCTGCGCAAGGCTTACACCGAAGCCATCGATTCCTACACGCAAGCCTTGGCCCTGCGGTCCTACGAGGTGGACTGGCGATATGAATTGGCTCGCCTGTTCCAGCAACAGGGGCTGCTCGAACAGGCTCACGAACAAGCCCGGCGCTGTGCCCGCCTGGAACCGCGTCAGTCGAAATACAAGAAGCTCCTGGAGGAAATCCACAACACGAGACTCACGCAGGTCTCTGCCACGAGCGGAAGTTAGGGGGCGGAGGCCGGAAGACAGGAGGTAGCAGCGTGGGCTTGCCCCGCGCTTGGTAAAATGGTAGCCGCGTGGGCTTGCCCCGCGCTTGGTAAGAAGACAGAAGGCCGGGTGTCAGGAGACAAGAATTGTTGCCCGTGGGCAACGATGGTTTCAACTGGCCGTTGTTTGAAGGCAACACTGCCAGTGGTATGAAGTTCAAAAAGACCGTCGATATGGTTGCGTAACTTGTTTTGTGTCAGGTGATTGAGAACGTTTTCATGATTCAGATTTCTTCCCGGCATGGAAGTTTCATTATTCACAGCAACTTGACCTTGCCTCCCGGCAAGCTTCAGGCTCTTTCCGGAACAGACTGAGCACTGACCCTTTGGAGGGGTCATTACGAACCACGAGGAGACTTTTCATGGCTTTACCGGACGTCACCATCCATCAGCCACAGCCCAACGGTCAGCCCGCGTTCCCACTCAATCCCGAGCAGCAGGAGGCCGGGCTGTTGGACATCCTGGCCATCGTCCGCCGTCGGTTCTGGCTGATCATGTTCGGGCTGGTCGTGGGCGTCGGGCTCGGCACTCTCTACTTCTTCAAAGCCACCCCCATGTACGAGTCGAAGGTGCAGATCCTCGTCATGCCCAAAGACTCGAACCTCCCCTCCCAGTCCACCAAGGGTGGCAGCGACTTCCAGCAGAAATCGGCCGAGGAGGACGTCCTTGCCACCCACATCGAGCTCTTCAAGAGCCCGCGGGTGGTTCAGAAGGCCATCGAAACCAACAACCTCCTTGAACTGGCCACGCTTGCCAAAGTCGTGGCCGAAGAAGGCAACCCCGTTACCCACATCATCGACAATCTTGAAGTCACCCGCGGTGGCGAAGGCAAGGCCAAGGACGCCAGCGTGTTGGCTGCCACCTTCACCGGCACTTCAGCCGATGACTGTGCCGCGATCCTCGACGCGATCGTCGCCAGCTACCAGGACTTCCTCGGCGAAACCTTCAAGGACACTAGCGCCAAAGCCGTCGACCTCATCGCCGAGGCCAAAAACGAAATCGGCCGCGAGCTCGAGCAGAAAGAAGCCGCCTACCTCGAGTTCCGCGCCACCGCCCCGCTCCTCTGGAAGGGCGAAAACAGCCTCAACATCCACCAGGAGCGCCTCGCCAAAACCGAAGCCGCCCTCTCCGAAATCGCCGTCAAACACACCGAGGCCAAATCGCGCCTCGAAGTCATCGAAGAAACCATGGCCCGCAACGAACAGCTCGAACTCAGCGATATCGAGCGCCTCGCCCTCCTGAGCGCCAACGACGTCGAACGCCTCAACCTCCTTCTGAGCGCCACGGATAAGAAGCGCGACTACGACTGGCAAAAATACCGAGAAGAAGACCCCATCCGCCAGCAAACGGCCGAAACCGAGTACAACCGCCTTCTCACCCTCCTCCTCGAAGAGCGCAAGCTCATGGAGGACTACGGCGACGACAACCCCAAGCTGCAAACCATCCGCCAGCAAATCCAGCTCACCCGCGACTTCCTCGCCGAAAACGCCCTCTTCACCGACCATAAGGAAGAAGAAAAGGACGAGCGCCTCAAACCCGCCGAGCTCCTCGCCGCCCACGTCGGCCTCCTCCGACACGACCTGGCCGAGCTCGAAAAGCGCCGCACCGAACTCGAACAGCTTGCCCGGCAGGAAGAAGACGCCGCCAAAAAAATGGCCACCTACGAAATTCAGGACAGGCAGAAGAGTGCCGAGATCGACCGTGCTCGCGAGCTCTACGATACTGTCGTTGCGCGGCTCCGCGAAATCGGCCTCATCAAAGACTACGGTGGATATCTCACCGAGATCATCTCGCCCGTCCAGAAGGCCGGTGCGCCCAGTTGGCCGGCCCTCCCCATTGTGCTCGCCTTGGGCGGCATCTGCGGGTTGTTCCTCGGCAGCGGTCTTGCCTACCTGGTCGAGATCAGCGATCGCACCTTCCGCAGCCCCGAAGAGCTTCATCATGCCCTGCGGCTGCCGATTATGGCCCATATCCCGGGCACCGGAATCAAGCGAAAGAAACGCGTCTCGAAGAATGCCTCGGCCGACTCGCCGGTCATTGACCCATCCGTGGTCGCCGCTCACAAGCCGTCTTCCCGCTTTGCCGAGGTCTTCCGTGGCCTCCGTACGGCCCTCAGGTTCAGTGCCGCCGGCGGTTCCGACTGCCGCGTGATTCAGGTCACCAGTGCCAACCCCCGCGACGGCAAGACCACCGTGGCCGCCAATTTGGCCGTCTCCTTTGCCCAGGCCGGCAAGCGGGTGCTCCTGGTCGACGGCGACCTCCGCCGCCCCCGAATCGACGCCATGTTCGGCCTCAACCCCGAAGGTGGCCTGGTGGAACTGCTTGCCGGCGACGCCGAAGTTATCGACGTCGTTCAGCCCTCGGGCATCGAGAACCTCTGGTTGCTCCCCTGCGGTCAGAGACCGTCGAATCCGGCCGAGATTCTCTCGTCGCCGGAGTTTGAGCAGTTCGTTGCCATGGTGCGCGAACAGTACGATATTGTGCTCATCGATAGCCCCCCCGTCCTGGCGGTCTCCGATCCGTCGGTGATTGCCCCCCGTGTCGACGGGGTCTTGCTGACCGTCCGCATCACGAAACACGGCAGGCCCGAAGTGCTTCAAGCCCGTGAGATCCTCGCCAGCCTGGGAATCAAGATCCTCGGCGTGGTGGTCAACGGCTCCGGCAAAACCGTTGGTTACGGCTATGGCTACGGCAACAAAGGTTATGGCTACGGTTATGGTTACGGCTACGGATACGGTTACGGCTACGGTGGCCGAGCCGGATCCGGTAACGACGACATGAACCACTACTACGGCAGCGAGAAGGAGATTGCGAGGGCGTAGAGGACAGGAGGCAGGAGACAGGAGTCAGGAGACAGCAAAGAGACAGGAGACATGTGTTAGGAAACCCGACGCGTAAGCGAGGACAGGAGACCGTCTTCCGCCCCGAAGGGGCATGACCATATCATCCCAGGGCACCGCCCTGGGGAGAGATTTACCGCGTCGTTTTCCGACCCGTTTCTCGTGCCTTGTTGTGTTTTTTGTGGCTATCCGTTGCCTTGAACTTGAAATGAAAAGGAGGGAGCCGCAAAGAACACGAAAACGCACAAAGATGGAGCAAGTCCGCCGAATGCTCGGCGCCATGATCAAACGTCCCCAACCGTTCTTGCTGCTCCCTGACCCCCGACCCCTGAACCCTGTCCCCTGTCCCCTGACCTCCGACCTCCGACCATGAAGATCCTCTGCGTTGCTGGTGCCCGGCCTAACTTCATGAAGATCGCTCCGATCATGGAAGCCTTCCACGCCCATCCCGACATCGACCCGTTGCTGGTCCATACCGGCCAGCACTACGACGAGCGGATGAGCAACCTGTTCTTCCGCGAACTGGGCATCCCCGAGCCCGACGTCAATCTCGAAGTCGGCAGCGCGAGCCACGCCGTCCAGACTGCCGAGATCATGAAGGCTTTTGAGCCGGTGTGCCTTCAGCACAGGCCCGACTACGTCCTCGTGGTGGGCGACGTCAACAGCACGATCGCCTGCGGGCTGGTGGCCGCCAAGCTGGGCATCAAGCTGATCCATGTCGAGGCGGGCCTCCGCAGCGGCGACCGTACCATGCCCGAGGAGATTAACCGCCTGCTCACCGATTCGATCAGCGACCTGCTGTTCTGCACCGAGCCCTCCGGCGTCGAGAACCTCCGCCGCGAAGGGATCTCCAACGGCAAAGTGCACCTGGTCGGCAACGTGATGATCGACACGTTGCTGAAGAACCGGGCCAAGGCCGAGCAGTCGACCGTGCTGGAGGACATGGGCCTTGTGCCCCGCGGCTACGCCACCATGACCCTGCACCGGCCTAGCAATGTCGATACCCCGGCGGCCCTCGGCGCCATCCTCGACGCCGTCGACACGATCCAGCGCGACCTGCCGATCGTTTTCCCGATCCACCCCCGCACCTGCAAGAACGTTGAGGCCCTCGGCTTCCAGGCCCGAGTCGAGACCATGGCGGGCCTCCGCCTGGTCGACCCGCTTGGCTACCTCGACTTCTTGAAGCTCAATGCCAACGCCCGGTTCGTACTGACCGACTCGGGCGGCCTTCAAGAAGAGACCACCATCCTGCGCGTGCCCTGCATCACCATCCGCGAAAACACCGAGCGCCCGGTAACCTGCCAGGTCGGCTCCAACCAGCTCGTCGGCACCAGCACCGAGGCCATCCTTGCCGCCTACGACAGAATCCAGAACGGCCAATTCGACCAAGCCGGCATTCCCGACCTCTGGGACGGTCAGGCGGCGACGAGAATCGCCGCAGTGCTGGCTACGCCAGTAGAACACGCGACGGTGGACAGGAGACAGGAGACAGGAGACAGAGATCGGTGAAACCCGACGCGTAAGCGGGGACGGGAGGACAGAAGACGAGATCGAGGAAACCCGACGCGTAAGCGAGGACGGACTGGAAAAGAGGTGACTGTCCACTTTTTCGGACGTCAGAAAACAGGAGACACTTTTTTCGCCCCGAAGGGGCATAAACATATCAGCCCAGGGCACCGCCCTGGGTGCGAATTGAGCCACAAAAAACACGAGAACACACAAAGACGGAGCAAGTCCGCCCGCCGATGAGTTGATCTCTTCGGCATGCGTAGACCATGCCTCTCCCCCGACCCCGATCCGACACCGATGAAAGCGACCGCATCCATGACGACTCCTGGCAGAAACGGTTCTGATCGAACGGCCGCCCGCCGCGGCCGGCAGACCCCCTCTTCCTCCGCCGCTCCGGCCTCCCCGCCCGAGAACAGTTGCCTGCTCGCCCTGCGGATCGGCCTGCTGGCTGTCGGCCATCTGGTGCTCTTCTTCGGCATCTACTTCACCGCCTTCCAGCTCCGCTTCGAGTTCAACATCTCCCACAGCTCCCTCGAAATCTTCTGGCTCAGCCTGCCGGTTATCGTCGGCGTGAAGCTGGTCGTCTTCTACGTCACCGGCCACTTCCACGGCTGGTGGCGCCACGTCACCTTCTCCGATCTGGTCGCCCTCCTCCGCGCGAGCGTCGTCTCCCTGGTCGCCCTGGCTGCCGTCGACCATTTCGCCCTCGACTACCAGATCCCCCGTTCCATTCTCCTTCTCGATTTCATCCTCAGTATCCTCGTCATCGGGTCGCTCCGCTCCACCTGGCGGCTCCTGGCTGAAGTCAGTTCGCTCCGTATGCAAGGCCGCCAGGCCGCCTTCCTGGTCGGGGCCGACAATGCTGCCGGCCGGCTGGCCCACGCTCTCCAGTCTCATCCCGACTCGCCCTATCGCATTCGCGGACTCCTGGCTATCAATGGTGAAAGCCGCGGTGTCCGCCTGGGCGGTATTCCCATCGTGGGCCGCCTCCCGGACCTCCCCCGCCTTGCCGAACGACACCGCATCGAATCGATCCTCGTTGCCGCCGGCTCCATCCCAGGCGCCGAGCTTCGGGCCCTGCTGAGCCAATGCACCGAGGCGGGCCTTGCCCTCAAGATCATCCCCCCCCCGCGCGACCTGCTCAGCGGCCAGGACCGGATCCCCATCCGCGATATCGATATCGACGATCTTCTCCGCCGCGACCCCATCACGCTCGATACCAAGGCCATCAGCGAGCTGATCCGCGACCGCCGAGTGCTGGTGACGGGCGCCGGCGGCAGTATCGGCTCGGAGATCTGCCGGCAGCTCCTCCAATTCGGCCCGGCGACCCTCGTGCTCCTCGGACGGGGGGAGAACCGCATTTTCCACATCGAGCGCGAGTTCCGCACGGACTATCCCGATGTCGCCCTGGCCCCCTGCATCGCCGACATCACCTGCGAAGCCCGCATGCGCCAGGTCTTCGAAGAGCACCGCCCCGAGGTCGTGTTCCATGCGGCCGCCCACAAACATGTGCCCCTGATGGAGGCCAACCCGGGCGAGGCGATCCGCAACAATATCGGCGGCACCCGGATCGTGGCCGACCTGGCCGACGAGTATGATTGTATGGCCTTCGTGATGGTCTCCACCGACAAGGCCGTCAACCCCACCAGCATCATGGGAGTCTCCAAGCACCTGGCCGAGCGCTATGTCCACGCCCTTTCCCAGGAATCGTCGACCCGGTTCGTGGTCACCCGCTTCGGCAACGTCCTCGGCTCGGCCGGGAGCGTGGTTCCGATTTTTCGGGAGCAGATCCGTCGCGGCGGCCCGATCACGGTGACCGACGAGCGCATGACCCGTTTCTTCATGTCGATCCCCGAGGCCTCCCAACTCGTCCTCCAGGCAGCCGCGATGGGCAAGGGGGGGGAGATCTTCGTCCTCGACATGGGGGAGCCGGTGCGAATCGTGGACCTCGCCCGCGACCTTGTCCGCCTCTCCGGGCTGCCGGAAGACACGATCGACATCGTCTTCAGCGGCGTCCGCCCCGGGGAGAAGCTCTACGAAGAGCTCTACTTCAGCGAAGAGACGACGCTCCCGACCAACCACCCCAAGCTCCGCGCCGCCCACCACCGCCCCTACACGCTAGCCGAGGTGCAGGAGGAAGTCGCCGATCTCCAGTCCCTCACCGACGCCCCCGACGCAATCATCCGCCAACGCCTCGCCGATCTCGTGCCGGAATACCAGGAACAACAAGAAATACTGGAGCAAGCAAAACAACCCGCAGAAGCCTGACCTCTGCTCCCTGACCTCTGACCCCTGTCTCCTATCTACCTGCCGCCAATCCCAAAAAAGACTTTGAGAACAGACTGAATTCCGCTGTTGTCTCCCTAAGCAAGCGGTCCCGGCAGGAATGCTCCCTTCCGTTGTTCTGATGGTTTTCTTCCTTTACGCTCTCACCTTGCCTCGAAGAAAGACCTGGACTTTCACCGCGACTGCTTCTTCCCAGGTCACACTGACGAGTTTGAGGCTGGCTATTTCATTTTAGACGTCATGACCGTTCCCCTGAAGGAGTTCATCTCGGCACCCGACAATGGGCGCCGACGCGCAAATGGCCTCCAAACCCTCAGAAAGCGCACAATGCACTTACATGGCTCAAATCAACAAATCGCCACAAGTTTCGGGGTCCTCGATCCGGCGGCTCGGTCCGGCCGATTCAACAAGCTGGGGCGCCGCGTCAACGCTTCCGGTTACGTGCAGTCACCACACCGCCAGACCCAAGTATATCGCTTACCCTTGACGATTGCCGCTTGTGGTTAAAGTGCGCTCCAACACGAAGGCTTAAGACTCAGATGACAGTAGATGGCGTAATCCGACGCTTGCTTAATGCAACCGAACGACTAACTTATACGCGTATCTTTCGCCGAAGGTTCCTGCCAGCAGGGATCAGCTTAGCCGACGACATTAGAAACCACCTGTCGCGAACCAAAATCGATATTGTCTTCGATGTTGGCGCCAACACAGGGCAGTCCGCATTGGAGTATCTTTCTTTCTTCCCAGGTGCCCGAATTTTTTGCTTCGAACCGGTTACGCCAACGTTTGCCCAACTCACGGCGAATTTGAAACACTACAGAGATGTTCAGTGCTTCCCGTTGGCACTTGGAGCCATGGATGGGAAACGAACCATACAGGTTTCATCCCAGTCGACGCTTTCTTCACTACTACCTTTGCCCGAAGACATGGGTACATTATACAAGGGACAGCTGCAAGAAGTTGATCTGAAATCGGTGGACAATTTCTGTTATGAGCATCACATTGAGAACATCAGCTTTCTAAAAGTCGATACCGAGGGTTATGATCTTGAGGTACTGAAGGGTGCCGAGAATATGCTGAAGAACCAGGCTGCTGCTATTCTGCAAGTGGAAGCAGGCATGAGTTTCAGGAACGCGCTGCACACGCCATTTGAGGAGCTAAAGGCACACCTAGAACACAGGCAATACGTGCTGTTTGGTATCTATGAGCAAGTGCGAGAATGGACAAAAAATGAGCCGCATCTTCGACGTGCCAATCTCGTATTCATTTCGGAGCAGGTGATAGCAGAAAACAGGAAATGATGTCCACAGCACGCTGTCAGCATGCCTTGAAGTTAAAAACCATGAAATCTGCACCGCTCTCAAATGGAACGGCAAGGGAATCGCCCGACGCCAGCCAGGAGGTGAATTCGGCGACATTGCCAAGTACATCTGGTTGGCTCCGGACTTCGCTTGGTCAATCTGTCTCCCGCTTGCTCGACCGCCTGCCCGCTGGGCGTTTGACGCGTAGCGTAGCTGTTTTGGCTGGTAGCACAGTGCTGGGACAGGCTGTCGGTATCGCTGCGTCACCGCTTCTCACTCGCCTCTATTCTCCCGCCGAGTTTGGCGCCATGGGCGTCTACTCCTCAATCTTGGCCATCACCCTTATTGTCGCCAGTCTGCGCTATGAACTGGCAATTCCCTTGGCCGAGAACGACGAAGACGCAGCGGCGATCGTAGTGCTGTCGCTCGCGGCAATTGCTCTCACTGTCTCAATAATGGCGCTCGGCGTATGGTGGCTTCGAGCCGAGATCATTCAGTGGACGAATACTCCCCTACTGAGTCGCCACCTTTGGCTGTTGCCCGTGGGCTTTGCCGCGGCAGGAGTGTACCAGACCTTTAGCCTTTGGGCAACTCGCAAGAAGGCCTTCGGCCTTCTTGGCCGCACACGTTTATCCCAAGGCCTTGCCTCCGTCGTTACAAAGACCGTACTTTTCCCCTTCGGACTGATCGGTTTGCTACTCGGCAGCATTGCCGCCGTCGCCGCGGGAGTTGGTTCATTAGCTTGCTCTATTCTAAGAGACGATCGCGATCTCTTCCGCACTCCCGCTCGCCGTGCCATATCCATGGCGGTTCGTTACCGGCGTTTTCCTCAAGTATCGAGCATCTCAGGCATCATCAATGCTGCCGGACTGCATTTGCCCATGCTCATGCTCGCATACCTCTATGGTCCCATTGTCGCGGGACAGTTTGCCCTTGTGCGGACGGCCGTAATCGCCCCAACGGGTTTTCTCGGACAAGCTGTCGGACAGGTCTACCTCGGTGAGGGCGCTTCCCTTGTTCGGACTTCATCATCAGCGTTGCATGACCTCTTCGTTCTCGCCAGCAAGCGACTTCTAGCGATAGCAGCCATGCCAATGTTGCTTCTGGTAACCTTTGGCCCTTCGCTCTTCACGTTCGCTTTTGGTCCCGAATGGGAGGCGGCCGGGCAATTTGCCCGCCCCTTGGCTCTGCTCATGGCGTTCAATTTGGTTGTAGCGCCTCTGGGGCATACGCTAAATTTGTTGGAGCGACAGGTTCTGCTTCTCGTATGGGACTGTTTCCGACTAATGCTCGTCTTGGCAGGTTTCGCCATGGCTGGTTTCTACGGCTGGTCGCCCGTTACAACTGTGGCAGTTTACTCAGGAATGCTCGTTCTCGCTTATGTTATTCTCTGGTTTGTTCTTAGGACGAGCATTCGTTGCGCGATGCATAAGGGCCCCGAGCAAGGATGAAACGCTAAACAATGTGTACGACGGCATAGAGGCAAAGAAGTATGATATTGAACACATCCACAAGTAAGGAGATCAACTGGGTTGTCGTTTCGGCCCCCACACCATGGTCGGACATTCCGCGAATGCGTCATCAGGTGACGCGCGCCCTTGCCAAACACTACCGCGTTCTGTACGTGTATTGGCCCTACGAGTGGCGAAGGAAGCATCGTTCGCGATTCGCACAAGTGGAACCCAATATTGCCGTCTGGCAAGCTGGGAATCTTCTCACACCTCCAGAGCGACTTGCTGCGATTGCTCCGCTATTGAATATGCCTGAGAGAATATTTCTGAAGCGACAAATCCGACGATTCCTGAGGAAGACGAAGATTTTTCCCGTTGGAGTCGTCAACTTCGACTATCGCCATCATTGGATTCAGGACAACGCTCTATTTCCGAGGTCAATCTACATCTGCAACGACGATTTCCCAGGCTTGGCCCGAAGGGCAGGAAAAGTGTTTCTTGCGGAACATAAGGCCCGGCAGATGCGGGATTCGGCGCGATCCGCCGATGCCTGCCTAGCAACGTCTGAGCATATTGCGACGTTGCTTGGAGCACGCCACAAGACAACGCTCTTTCCCCCAGGGCATGACCTGATTGTTCCTCAATCGTACCGCACTACACACGAAAGGACGTCACAACGTCTGAAGGTGGGATACATGGGGTCGATCGACACCCGAATTAATGTGCAATGGATCCAGCATTCAGCCATGCAATCGGATATCGAATGGCATATGATAGGTCCAGTGTCGCCCGATCTACTCGGGGCTCTGGCATCATCCAACATACACTTCCACAAGCCTGTTACAGGTCCCGCGCTGCTGAACTGGATGCAGGGAATGGACGTGCTCACGATTCCTTTCGACCTGTCTGCCGACTTGTCACCGGCCTTTGCGGTGCCAAACAAGACGTACTTCTATCTCGCAGCCGGAAAACCGATAGTCGTTCCTGATTTACCGGGATTCTGTGAGCTTGGAGAAGGCATTGTCTATCGCGCTGAGAGTGCCGAGGGATTTGTATTAAAGATACGACAGGCTTGTTCAGAAGACAACGAAACCAGGGTCCAACAACGCTTACGAATAGCAAGCGAGAACACATGGGAGGTGCGGATCAAGGAGCTGTGCAGGCTCCTTGAGCCGTAAGGGCAGTTGGCCAGTACTTTCGGAGTTCGACATGACAGTGTGGGCCCAGAAGTCACAAGACTGAGATGCCTCAGAACAGATCATTCAGAGTGCTCGCGATGCAATATGTCATACCGGTGATACTGTTCGATCAGTTGGTGCTGCCGATGTTTCACATCGGTCCGATACCTTTCAAACCAAGCTACTTCCTGATGCTATTCATGGCGCTACGAGGTTCTTCCGCTGGAGCCAGCGTTCCTTCCGGCAGAGCCAAAAGACGCAGTATTATAGGAAACACTGTCACGTGTTTTGCGTGTCTGATTGGACTCGGAGTTCTCGGCCAAGCTACGTTCTGTGTCTGGTTTCCGATTGGCGTTAGGGACGGCGTTGAGATTGTACGAAGCATCGGTATTCTCGTGCTAATGTTACTGGCAGTTCTGGCTGGACTTAGATACCGGGGCTGCAACTCCGAGCATATGCTGTACATTTTTGTTGCGGACGCAAGTGTGCATTTCATGTTGGCCTTCTTCGGGCAGAACGTGCCGTGGCTTGCAGCTCTCTATCGGAGTGAAGAGTTGGAGATCGTAAGCGCAAGTGGCGACACGAGACTTGGTATGTGGGTTAATCCTAACGGTGCGATGTTGTTACACAATATGATCCTTGTCGGCTTGTACTTGGGGTATAAATGGCGAAGGGGTACGCAATACAGCATTCCGGTATATTTGAGTGTGCTTGCAACTGCTGCGATTATTTGCGTTCAGTTAGGAAGTAGGAATCAAAGCGTGGCGTTCTTGGTGATTGTAGCTGTGTTCCTGTGGGAGTTGGGAAAGCGTTCGGGAGCTCGAAGCAGCATTCTGCTCTGCGGATGTCTTGTCATTCTAGTTGGCGGCGTAGCTTGGCTATTCACATCAAGCTCGGTCAAGAGCGAATTCGAGGAGACGCGTTTGTACAGGCGTATGGGGGAACATACCACAACGTTAGAGGAAGCGACCCAGCGCCCCGGGATTCACTTGGAAGAAGCGCTTCGACGTTTCACGAAGAGCCCTCTCTGGGGATCTGGTTTCGTCGGGGACAGGAACTATCCGTTCACTCATAGTCCCCGATCGTATCACAATGATTGGCTACGGATAGTTGTAACTGGAGGCATCCTAAGCTTAGCCTTGATGTTCGTGCTCGTGAAGCGAGTGTGTCTCAGGGCTGGTTGGATAATGGCTCTACCATTGGTGCTGCCAGGGCTCACGAATACGTTCATGCTGCACATACCTGCAATAATTGCCTATTTCATTTATGCGGGTGCTTTCTTTCCATCGAAGGAGAAATGAGTGTGTTCTCGGTCATCAATCGGTTCTGGGGGGTCATGCGGTATATTAAGTCGCAGGTGTATGCGAAGCTGTTTCCTGAGCAATATGTTCGTTCGCTCGGGGTCAAGGTGGGCAAGAACGTCCGATTTTACGGCCTTCGTCCTGGCACGTTTAGCACCGAACCGTGGCTGATTAGCATCGGCGATAATGTCTACATTACGGCCGGATGCGTGTTTATAACACATGATGGCGGCACGCTTATACTGAGGAAGGAAGTGCCGGATCTTGAGTTGACAGCACCGATTACGGTCGGAAACGATGTCTATATAGGACTGAACGTGATGATTCTTCCCGGCGTTACGATTGGCAATCGGGTAATTATTGGTGCGGGGGCGGTCGTCACGAAGGACATTCCGGACAATTCGGTCGCCGTGGGCGTCCCGGCGCGCGTCGTCAAAACGGTCGATGAATATCTGCAGAGTGCCGAGGAGCGTTCTCTGCATTTCGGCCACCTTTCGGCCAAGGAGAAAGCGAAGGCGCTCAAGCGGCATTTCAAAGTGACAGAAGCCCAATAGTGGTATGGTGAGCAACATGTGCGATTTGACGATCCTTGTTGACTATCGTGGGGCATTCTACTCCTCAACGAAGAACGTACGTACCCTGTGCAGCATGGATGTTGCGCGGCTGCAATCTCGATTCTCCGAACGTGGGTGGAATGCGAAGGTGGTTGAGTTCCCAGATGTTGATCATCGAGAAGAGTGGCAGCGACGGGTGGTGCTTTATCAGTCGGCGGAGGATCCGGGCCTTGAGTATAAGTCGTACATAGAAGATGTTGTCCTTGGCCTCTCGTTGGCGGGCGCCCATCTCGTGCCGGGTTTCCCGTATTTGCGAGCCCATCACAATAAGGTGTTCATGGCAATACTGCAGCGCGCGAGCGGGATTCCGGAAGCCAACACATTGTCAACCAAGTGTTTTGGTACCTATGAGGATTTTCGTGAACGCGCCGTTGATTACCCCGTCGTTGCGAAGACGGCCAGCGGCGCGGGCTCCAAAGGAGTAGCTCTGCTGCATGACGAAAACAGTGCCGTGAGGATCCTACGCCGAATGAGCCGATGCCGACCAAGCATACGGACGATTCGAGAATTGTCCAAACGCCTGATTAGAAAGGACTACGTCGCCTACTCGCTCAGGCCGCGAAAATTTCTACTGCAGGAATTCATTCCGTCCTTGACCCACGACTACAAAGTGCTCGTTTATGGTGACCGCGTCTTTGTCGTGCGCAGGGAAGTGAGAAACAACGATTTCCGGGCAAGTGGGAGTGGAAAAGTGAGTTGGCCCCGAGAGCTGCCCCCGGGGTTGCTTGATTTTGCATGGAAGCTATTTCAGGGATTTGACGTTCCACATGCGTCGTTTGATATTGCCGATTGTCAGGGCCAGCTTCATCTGCTTGAAATGCAGTTCGTGCAGTTCGGACCGCTGACACTTGAAGGGTCGGACTTTCATTGGCGGCGACACGATGACGAATGGACGCTTGTGGAGTCACAGGTTGAGCTTGAACGCACACTTGTGAATGGGGTCACTGCATACGCAACGAAGAAGGGGTGGTTCTCCAGCACGGATGAGATTAAGGAAGGCGCGGAACGCTCATGAAGATTGTCATTTGTGGAGACATCTGTCCAATCGGCCGGAATCAGTCGGCCTTCTGCAGCGAGCAGAATAGACTTGGGGTGGCGGCGTCAGTTCTTACCGGGTATGATATCGTCTTGGCGAATCTCGAATGTCCGCTGATTGAAAGGCCCACTCCTGCTGTGAAAGGGGGGCCAGTGCTGGGCGCGCCGGTGTCGGCAGGCGTGCAACTGGCATCACTTGGCGTTAATGCTGTGACACTCGGCAATAACCACATCCTGGATCATGGTCCAACCGGCCTGCTGACTACTCTGCGAACACTGGATGAGGCGAGAATCAGCTATGTCGGCGCGGGGCCAACTCTGCAAGCGGCTGGCGAACCTCTTCTGTTTGATCGTGGCGGAAGCCGAGTCGCAGTATTAGCGTTTGCGGAACGTGAGTACTCATGTGCCACGCGCGACAAACCCGGCGCTTGCCCCTTGGATATGAATCTGGTGGTGCGCAAGCTCTCCGTGCTCCCAAAGGACCACTTTTCCATTGTGTTGGTTCACGGAGGTAACGAGCACTTTCCACTACCAAGTCCGTGGCTTCAGGACTCTTGCCGTCTGATGATTGAGCTTGGCGCCAAGGCCGTGGTCTGTCAGCACAGCCACTGTATCGGCGCGTGTGAGGAATACCGCGAAGGACTTATCGTGTATGGGCAGGGTAACTTGATTTTTGATTTGCCATCGCGATATCCGTCGTGGTGGGAAGGAGTATTGGTTTCTCTGAGCGTGGATGGGACTCGGTTGACTGACTATGAACTGAATCCAATTGTCCAGGAACCGGGAACCGACCTGGTTCGCCATGCAAACAGTTCTGAATCTTCACGCATAGTCGAGGCAGTCAAGCGATATTCCACGATTGTTGCGGATCAACACTCGTTGGAACAAGAATGGCAGCAGTTCTGCTGGGCGAAAAGAAGAGACTATCAGAGTCTGCTCTTCGGCTACGGCCGAGTAGGTCTTATTGCCAATCGAATGACGGGATTTGCCGATTTCAAGTCGAGAGCCGGAAAGATGAATATAGGAAACGCGTTGCGGTGCGCTTCGCACCTGGAGGTTCTTCGAACGCTCTATTCACAAGAGAGCACCACGGGGGAGGTCGCGCATGATGGCTGATTCAAGTGGGACCAGCAAAACGGGGTTGAGAATTGCATATGTCGGGCCATTCAGTTTTCCCGATGATTCGGCGCCATCGCGGCGCGTGCTTGGAATTGCCCAGTCCCTCGAACAACTTGGCCATGAGATCCTCATCGGTGCGGGACAACGTGATCAGACTTCGATCAAGACACCTTATGCACGAAGCCTGCCTTTTTCACTCCACGCTCTGCGGGAGTGTCCGGACGAGAACGCCTCTCGGCCGTCGAAGCTGATGAGGCACTTCACCTGGGGAAAGAACACGTTGCGTTGGTTGCAGAGCCTCCAGCCGACGTCAGACGTCGTGTTCGCTTTTGGGTGGTATGCGCCATACTCGCGGCTTATCCTGCCTTGGTGTCGTCGCGAGGGGATACCGGTCGTTGTTGACGTTGTGGAGTGGTATCAACCGACGCACTTGCCGGGCGGATGGCTAGGTCCATTTCATTGGAATACGGAGATTTCCTTACGGCACTACTACGTACAAGCGGGAAACATCATTGCGATAAGCAGTTATCTTGAGAACTACTACAAGGGCAGGAACTGTCATACGTTGCGAATGCCGCCCACACTTGACGTGCAGGCGACCGTAGCACGGTTGACGGCCGATGCGGGGGTGATGAAGCTGGTGTATGCCGGTTTCCCAGGAAAGAAGGACCTTGTTAACAACGTGATCGAGGCCATCCTGCGGTTGGATCCGCAAGGCGCACACGTCCGGTTGACGCTGGCGGGGCCGGATGCTGGCGATGTTGCTCGCCTGCCCGCTCTACGATCACGAGGGATGTCGTCACTCCCCCCTTGTATCGATGCGCTAGGTTCAGTGCCCCATGATCAAGTTCTGGAGTTGGTGAGACGCGCGGACTTCGTGCCACTCTTGAGGCCGCCACTGCGCTATGCCCAAGCCGGATTTCCGACCAAGGTCCCGGAGAGTCTCGCCCTTGGCACGCCCATCATCTGCAACATCACGAGCGATTTAGGCAACCATATTCATGACGGGGCCGAAGGCATCGTGTGCCGTGACTATTCGGCTGAGGCGTTCGCGGAAGGGTTGGGACGTGCTATGTCGCTCACCACGGAGCAGCGTACGAAGATGCGCCAAGCAGCGCGGCGAGAGGCGGAGCATTCCTTTGACTATAGGGTTTACGCCGAACCGCTGGCCGCATTCCTGAAAGAGATGCGTCAATGGCAATGTATGCGACATTCATAGATGTTGCACTGCGCGTGTGGTTCCGTTTGCGCATGATTGCGATCCGACCGCTGTTTGCGGCATACGGTCGCCGTTTCGACTTCGACCCGGACGGGATCTATTCGTTCCGCACGATCACGGTGGGCGATGACGTGAGCCTTGGGCTGCGGCCGGTCCTGATTGCGACAAGAGCGCAGATTCGGATCGGCAATCATGTGATGTTCGGGCCCGAAGTGACGATTCGCGGTGGGAATCATCGTATCGACATCGTCGGGCGGCTGATGAAGAGCGTCACCGATGGTGAAAAGCGACCTGAAGACGATCCAGGAGTAGTGATCGACGATGATGTGTGGGTTGGAGCACGCGCGATCATTCTTGCCGGTGTTACGATTGGCCGGGGAGCGGTGGTGGGTGCAGGAGCCGTGGTGACCCATTCGGTGCCTCCTTACGCCATAGCTGTGGGAAATCCCGCTCGAGTTGTTCGGTTTCGCTGGGATGTTGATACTATCCTGGCACACGAGGAATTGTTGTATCCGGCAGAGAAACGCTTCTCGAAAAGCTATCTCGACAAGTTGCAACGGTGTGAGAAGCTATCGGCGCTGCAAAGGGGGAACGATGACCGATAGGCGAATTCGCGTTTGCCTTGTTGCCCCCACGCCTCCTCCTCTTGGAGGTATCAGCAACTGGACAATGATAGTGCTACGACACGCGGCAGGACGAGAAGACGTTCTGATTCGTGTACTGAACACGGCTCCTCGCTGGCGGGCTGTTCATGATCTTAGACTCTGGAAGCGAGTTCTGGGCGGCGCGTTGTGCTTTCTGTACAACCTGACACTACTTGCGGTCATTCTAGCAAGCTATCGGCCTCACGTTGTCCACATTACGGCGGCAGGGGAGCTATCGGTGTTGCGCGACATCGGGATCATGACACTGGTTAGGCTGGCGAGGGTCCCGATAGTCTATCATGTTCGTTTCGGACGCGTGCCTAAGATTGCGGACGAAGGGACACGGGAATGGTCACTGATGTCGCGTGCAATGCGTATGGCGAGCACGGTTGTCGCCCTCGATCAGTTAACGGAAGCGGCCATACGCAGGCATCTTCCCGACATCAGGTTGGCGCGGATTCCAAATTGCATCATTCCAGATGAGCTTCCGCCTACGAGAGAAACAGGCAACGGCACTTGCACCGTGATGTATTTGGGTTGGGTTCTCCCGACCAAGGGAATGGATGAACTTGTCGAAGCTTGGGCAAAGCTGAATCCGAATGATTGGCGTTTGCGTATTGTCGGGCCGGGTAATCCCGCATACCGCGAGCAACTGCTGAATAGGCACCGGCCAAACAGCGTCGAGTTCGTCGAGGAGATGGGCCATCGTGAAGCCATGGTTGCCTTGGCAAAAGCCGACATTCTTGTGCTGCCGAGTTACACAGAAGGCTTTCCGAACGTTGTGCTCGAAGCGATGACGCTGGGTAAAGCGATCGTTGCAACGCGTGTAGGAGCCATACCAGAAATGTTGGCTGATGGGCGTGGTCTTCTCGTGTCCCCCAGATCTGCTGCCGATTTGGCCGCCGCTATTGCTCACCTGCTGCACGATGGTGACTTACGATTCTCTCTGGGATTGCGCGCACAGAACTACGCCTTGAAAGAGTATGGTATCAACACCGTGTTTGAGCAATTGATGAAGGAGTGGCGACGTGCAGCTAGAATGGAAAGCTGAGATTGTCTCCTCGTCGAGTGCTATGATTGCCTTGCGCGGTGCACGAACCACCGCCGGTGATCCCAGTAACAAGAGCAAGAAATTGAGTAAGGATAGGACAACACCGTGAAACTTGTTCTCATTACCGGCGCCAAGGGGTTCCTCGGCCGCGATCTCGCTGTGCATCTTTCACGACGCGATGATGTGTGCCTGCTTCAGTTTGACCTTGACAATTCCAAAGCAGAACTGCGTGAGTGGCTTTCGCAGGCCGACGTTGTCTTTCATCTGGCTGGTGTCAATCGGCCCCAGAATGCCGAGGAGTTCGAGGCTGGCAACGCGAGTTTCACCCAGACCCTCGTCGACACGCTCCGCAAGTCCGGCCGCAAGCCGCACATCATCATGAGTTCTACTATTCAGGCGGCTCTCGATAATTCCTACGGCCAAAGCAAACGGCACGCGGAGCAGATCCTCGAACGGTTCGCCGCCGAGACCGGCACGCGCGTCTCGGTCTTCCGCCTCAAGAACATCTTCGGAAAGTGGTGCCGACCCAACTACAACTCGGTCGTAGCGACCTTCTGCCACAATATCGCCAACGACCTCGCCATCCAAGTCTCCGATCCGGATCGCGAGTTGGAACTGGTCTACGTCGACGACGTCGTCGAGGCATTCATCCGCGAGATGGAAGAACGCCCCATACGCGCGACCGTGTTCGTCGATCCCGACCCGATTCCGTCCTACACGATCACCCTCGGTGACCTCGCCGGCCGGATCCAGTTCTTCCGCGAAATGCAGCATACCCTGCAAATCCCCGACTTCTCCATCCCTTTCAACCGGCAGCTCTACGCGACCTACCTCTCCTACGTGCCGCCCGAACGCTGGGAGTATGGGCCGGATATCAAGACCGACCAGCGCGGCAACCTGGCCGAGCTCGTCAAGTCGCCCCATTTCGGCCAGATCTTCGTCTCCCGCACCAAACCCGGCATCACTCGCGGCAACCACTACCACCACACGAAGACCGAGAAATTCATCGTCATCTCGGGCGAGGGCCTCATCCGCTTCCGCCAGATCCACGGCAACGAAATCCTCGAGTATCGAGTACGTGGCGAAGACTACCGCATCGTCGAAATCCCGCCCGGATTTACCCATTCGATCACCAATATCGGTACAACCGAAATGATCACCTTGTTCTGGGCCAGCGAGCCGTTTGATCCGGATCGGCCGGATACCTACTTCCTTCCGGTGGAAGAGTAGGGGACAGGAGTCAGGAGTCAGGACGGTCAGGAGTCAGGGGGCAGGGGGGCAGGAGTCAGAAAAGTCAGGAGTCAGGAGTCAGGAGATAGAATAGTATGGTTAAAGAGTCGCACTGCCGTTCGGCGAAGGAATTGACGGTTTATAAGAAGGCATACGCGTTGGCGATGGAGATATTTGAGATCAGCAAGGGTTTTCCGCGAGAAGAGCAGTATTCGCTCACCAGCCAGATTCGGCGGTCCTCGCGGTCCGTCTCCATGAATCTGCGCGAGGCCTGGGCCAAACGCCGCTACGAGGCGCATTTCATCAGCAAATTGACAGACTGCGACGGTGAAAACAGCGAAACTGACACCTCCTTGGACTTCGCGCGCGACGGCAAGTACATAAGCGAACAACAGCACGCCGACCTCGTCGCCCAATGCGAAGAAGTAGGCAAAATGCTCGGCGCCATGATCAATAACCCAAAACCTTTCCTCCTGTTCCCTGACTCCTGACCGTCCTGACTCCTGACTCCTGACCCCTGACTCCTCCCTTCCACCCCAAAAAACGCCCAACCACCAAACAGCGTCCAATTCCATGAGAGTAGCAACAATAGTCGGCACCCGGCCGGAGATCATCCGCCTCTCCCGTGTCATGGCGGCGCTCGATCGCTATGTGGACCATGTCATCATCCACACCGGGCAGAACTACGACTATGAGCTCAACCAGATCTTCTTCGACGATCTGGGGATCCGCAAGCCGGACCATTTCCTCGAGGCGGCCGGGGCCAACGCGGCCGAGACGATCGGCCTGGTCATCGCGCGGACCGACGCCGTGCTGGCCGAGATCCGGCCTGATGCCGTGCTCATCCTGGGCGACACCAACTCCTGCCTGGCAGCCATCTCCGCCAAACGGCGTAAGATCCCCGTCTTCCACATGGAGGCCGGCAACCGCTGCTTCGACCAGCGAGTGCCCGAGGAAATCAACCGCCGCATCGTCGACCACACGGCCGACATCAACATGCCTTATAGCGAGATCTCTCGCGAGTACCTGTTGCGAGAAGGTCTGCCCCCCGACCGGGTCATCAAGACCGGTAGTCCTATGTGCGAGGTGCTCCACCACTATCTCGACCGCATCCAAACGAGTGATGTACTTGCCAGGCTTGGACTTGAAAACGAAGAGTACTTCCTCGTCAGTGCCCATCGCGAAGAGAATATCGACTTCCCCGACCAGTTCGCCAAGCTTTGCCAGGTGCTCAGCGGGTTGGCCGAGACGCACGGACTGCCGGTCATCGTCTCCACCCATCCCCGTACCCGCAAGCGGCTGGAGGCCGAAGGCGTCAGCCTCGACGCCCGCGTGCAGTTCCGAGAGTCGCGGGAGCCGTACAGCCCCTCGACGGGCGAGCGATCCGGTATGGGTATCGACCCCCGCGTGCAGCTACTAAAACCGTTTGGGTTCACCGACTACAACCACCTCCAGATCCACGCCCGTGCTACCCTGAGCGACAGCGGCACGATCACCGAAGAATCATCGATCCTCAACTTCCCGGCCCTCAATATCCGGAACGCCCACGAGCGGCCCGAAGGTATGGAGGAAGCCTCCGTGATGATGGTTGGCCTCGAGTGGCCCCGTATCCAAGAGGCCCTGACAGTCCTCGCCCACCAGCCCCGCGGCCCCAAGCGAACCCTCCGGATGGTCCGCGACTACGACGTGCCCAACGTATCCGAAAAAGTCGTCAGAATCATCATGAGCTACACAGACTACGTAAACCGAACGGTGTGGAGGAAGTAGGACAGAGGTCAGAGCGGCAGAGGTCAGAGCGGCAGAGGGCAGAACGGCAGAGGGCAGAACGGCAGAGGGCAGAACGGCAGAGGGCAGAACGGCAGGGGGAGCGCCAGGCCGGCGTTTCCCTCGTATTTGGCGCAACTCACAACGGCCCCACGTGATTGGGGAGGCTACAGACGGCGCATCGCCTTGCGATGCGTGTAGGGTAGGGTAGAATCGATAGATCAGAGGGCAGGAAGAAGAGGTCGGAGGCCAGGGAAACCCGACGCATAAGCGAGGGCGGAATCATCTTCGGAGAGGATGGTCGTGCAGATCAAATCGGCGAAGGAATTGACGGCTTATAAGAAGGCGTATGCGTTGGCGATGGAAATATTCGAACTGAGCAAGAGTTTTCCGCGGGAAGAGCAGTATTCGCTAACCAGCCAGATCCGCCGCTCCTCCCGATCTGTGACGATGAATCTCCGCGAAGCGTGGGCCAAACGCCGCTACGAGGCGCATTTCATAAGCAAGCTGACGGATTGCGACGGCGAAAACAGCGAAACCGACACCTCCTTGGACTTTGCCCACGACTGCGGCAACGTCACCGACCAACAACATACCGAGCTCGTCTCCAAATGCGAAGAGGTAGGCAAGATGCTCGGTGCCATGATCAATAATTCCGCTCCGTTCCTTCTGCCCCACTGACCTCTGCCGCTCTGACCTCTGCCGCTCTGACCCCCGACCCCTGACTCCCGACCAATGACTGAACTCGACAAGAAAATCATCCTCATATCCGGCGGCACGGGCTCTTTTGGCAAGGCCGTCGTGCACCGTCTGCTCGCCACCGACTGCGAGGAGATCCGCATCTTCAGCCGCGACGAATGGAAACAGGAGGAGATGCGCATCGCCTACTCCAATCCCCGGCTGAAGTTTTATATTGGCGACGTGCGGGACAAGCAGAGCGTCGACAAGGCCATGGACGGCGTCGACCTCGTCTTCCACGCCGCGGCCTTGAAGCAGGTCCCCTCCTGCGAGTTCTTTCCCATGCAGGCGGTGCAGACCAACATTATCGGCAGCCACAACGTGATCACCTCGGCCATCGAGCACCAGATCGAGCGGATTGTTTGCCTGAGCACCGACAAGGCCGCGTACCCGGTCAACGCCATGGGCATTTCCAAGGCGATGATGGAGAAGGTGGCCATGGCCTCGACCCTCATGCTCAAAGAGTCGGCCACGACGGTCTGCCTGGTCCGCTACGGCAACGTGATGTGCTCGCGCGGCTCGGTGATCCCGCTCTTCATCAAGCAGATCAAAGAAGGCAAGCCGCTGACGGTCACGGTTCCCTACATGACCCGGTTCCTGCTGGCTCTGAGCGAGGCCGTGGAGCTGGTCCTGTTTGCCTTCGAAAACGCCGAGCAGGGCGACCTTTTCATCAAGAAGGCCCCGGCCTGCACGATCGGCGACCTGGCGGCGGCGGTCCGGACCTTGTTCGAGGTCGACGTACCGATCCAGACCATCGGCATCCGCCACGGTGAGAAGATCTACGAGACCTTGGCCACCCGCGAGGAGCTTGCCCGGGCGGAAGACATGGGCGACTACTTCCGCATCCGCTCCGACTCCCGCGACCTCAACTACCAGAAGTACAAGCAGTACTTTTCTGAGGGCGACCTCCAGGAAGCGGAGATTGACGACTACACGTCCCACAATACCCGGCGGCTCGGCGTCGAGGATGTCGTCAAGGTTGTCGGTCGACTGCCGGAGGTGCAGGAGGAGTTGGAGGAGTGGAAGATGACGCGGCCAATTTCCACATTGGAGGGTTCTGCAATTTCGAATCGATAGCGATCCCAGTGGCTTCCCTTAGTCGCCAGACGGGCGGAAAACTCCTGCGAGCGCCGTGTGCGGGGATCGCATTTTTGGACGCCACGCGTATTGCTGGTAGCTCTTCCTACTTGACTGACGCCCGCGTCAACAGCCCCAACGGTCGACATCGAATATGCGAGTACTCCTCCTCACGCAATGGTATCCTCCAGAGCCTCAGAAGGTTGTCGCCGATATTGCCGTTCAGTTGCGCGAGATGGGGCACGAGGTGACAGTGCTCACCGGTTACCCCAACTTCCCCAGCGGCAAGCTCTACGACGGGTATCGGATGCGGCTCGTCATGCGGGAGGAAATTGAGGGAGTTCCAGTCATTCGAGTACCGCTCTTCCCGGACCACAGTCGATCGATCCTCAGGAGGGCCCTGAACCTCCTCTCCTTTGCGGCTATGGCAACCTTCATTGGGCCATTCGTTGTTCCTCGCGTCGATGTTCTCTACGTAATTCAGCCTGTCACCAGTCTTGTTCCGGCTGTGGTAATCAGCCGATGCGGGTGGGTTCCCGTTGTGTTTGAAGTGCAGGATTTGTGGCCGGAGACCCTTAAGGCGGCTGGTTTTGTTCGCAACCGCGCTTTGTTGTCTATTGTCGGCGCCGCGATGAAGTTAGTATACCGGTTTGTTGATGGAATAAGGGTCATAAGCCCTGGCTTCTGCGAGAACCTGAGAAGTAGAGGGATCCCCGAAGCGAAGCTCTGGATGATTCCAAACTGGGTGGATGTGGAATGGTACCAGCCATTGCCACCTGATCCTGAACTCGCGGAGTCGCTTGGGCTTTCTGGCAAGTTTAACGTCATGTTCGCCGGTACCATGGGCCACGCCCAAGATCTTGGAACGGTTCTTGACGCTGCAGATCGACTTCGTGACATCGACAAGGTCCAGTTCGTGATGGTTGGCGGTGGCACGCTACGAGATGCACTGAAGAACGAGGCACAGCAGCGTGGACTGTCCAACGTGCGATTTCTGGGCACGTATCCGCAGAATGAGATTGCGCGAATTCAGAGCATCGCAGACGTCCTGCTGGTTCATCTGCGCGACGAGGCGCTCTTTCGTATTACGATCCCGCACAAGACGTTGGGCTACATGGCATGCGGCAAGCCAGTTCTGATTGGAGTTGCCGGGGACGCGGCGGATGTCGTGATGGGCGCCGGTGCGGGACTCTCGTGCCGGCCGAGCGATCCCGATTCAATGGCCGAAGCTGTGCGCAGGTTCTACCGAATGCCTGAGTCGGAGCGGCACGCCATGGGATTTCGCGCGCGAAATGCGGCCGTTCAGCAGTTCTCGCGTCAGGAACTGGTTGGTTGTATCGGAGAGATGTTGCAGGTGATTGTGGCAAGGAGAGGAATACACCGAACACAGTCACCCAGACGTGGCAATGCCACAGCCAGTGACAGATGCGTCTTGCCCGATGAGACTCGTGAGGCTGAACCTGTGCAAACCTGCCATCGCGGCAACTGACCCAGAGACAAGACCAATGCGTTGTCTGTTCTACGTTTCAGGCGAGACACCGGCCAAGGATTTGTGTCAGCATTGGGATGTGAAGTACCAAGTGGTCATTTGGCGTCCGAGCTTGCGATCTATCGCGCCGCCCCATTGCCCCAAAATGACTTCGGGAGTGTGGTGGCTATTTCACATCTGCCATGTCTTCCGCAACCGAGGCTACTGCGCACTGCTCGTGTTCGAAGGAAAAACCCTCGTGCACCGCCTAACCGTTTTTCCTGGCTACTTTCGTTTCCCCTTCATGGGACAAGCGGATCTCCAGATTGGAGACACATACACGCACCCAGCATACCGCGGTCGAGGCATAGCAACGGTGGCACTGGGCGAGATCGTTCGTCGCATCTCCGCTACTGGGGGCGAATTGTGGTATGTTACCTCGGAGGACAACGTAGCATCGATCCGAGTCGCTGAGAAGGCTGGTTTTCGGCTCCGCGGATACGGCACCCGTCGATCGCGATTCGGGATGCGACTCCTGGGACAGTTCCGCATCGACCACGTCTTGCCGACTTCCATGCATGAACCACACCAAGCTGTCGACGTCTCGTTGCATACCGAGTGAATCCCCAAAGCGGGGCAGGCCCACAATTGAACCTTCACCAAACACGCTCGCAAGTCCCGCACCGACACTCTGATATGTCTAAACGCCTCTTCGACTTCTTAGCCAGCCTGTTTGGGTTGCTCGTCAGCTCGCCGTTGCTGATCCTTATGGCAATCTGGGTGAAACTCGATTCTCCCGGCCCAGTGTTCTACCGCGCCGAACGGGTTGGATGGCGAGAGCGCCCTTTTCGGATCTTCAAGTTTCGATCGATGGTCGCTAATGCCGACGCTATCGGAGGACATTCCACTGCTGACAACGATCCTCGAGTTACAAGAAGTGGTCGACTGATTCGGAAGCTCAAACTGGACGAGTTATCCCAACTTATCAACGTACTCCGCGGCGAAATGAGTCTCGTCGGCCCAAGGCCACAAGTCAGTAGCTACGTGGAGGCCAACTACTCCGAGGCCGAGAAGGTGGTCTTCAGTGTCCGGCCCGGCATAACGGATTGGGCATCTATCTGGAATTCCGATGAAGGCGCTTTTCTGGCCCATTTCCAAGATCCAGACGACGCCTACGCACAGTACATTCATCCCACGAAAATCCAGTTGCAGTTGTACTACGTTGAGAATCATTCCCTCTGGATCGACATCAAGATCATCTTCTATACCCTCTACCGAATCCTGCGGCCGCAGTGGCTACCTGGCGAATTGCACGCCTACGGGACGTTGATGGACAAGATCCCGAACGAAGAGAAATCGAGGGACAGCGACTATGCACAATCCAAGTGAGAGTTCCGCAGAGGGGTTTCTTCGCAATAGCAGTGAGACTGAAGCCGCGAGAAGACTTGCGGAACTGTTTGAATCTTCCCCCGATTCGACTCAACAAAAGCTGGCGCACTTCGCCAAGTACGCCCGCCGCCAAGACTTGACACGGCTACTTGTCCGATATGAGTTGTTCAAGAGAGTCCTCGACGTGAAGGGATCGATCGTTGAGTGCGGCGTCTTCCGCGGCTCCGGGCTTATGACATGGGCCAATCTCTCGGCCATTCTCGAGCCCAACAATATCATGCGCCGGATTTACGGATTCGACACATTCGAAGGCTTCCCCGATGTCGACGCCAAGGACGCCAGCCATTTTCGAAATCCTGGGCGCGGTGACTTGAGATCCGGTTGCTTCGACGAACTCCAGCAGATCATTGCAGCGTTCGATCAGAACCGCTTTCTTGGCCACGTTGCCAAGGTTCAACTTGTCAAGGGCGACGCGGCTCGCACCATTCCAGAGTTTGTGGAGGCGAATCCCCATCTTGTTGTGAGTCTCTTGTTTCTCGACTTCGACCTCTACGAGCCCACCATGGCCGCCATCAAGGCGTTCGTTCCTCGCATGCCGCAGGGCGCGATTCTGGCATTCGACGAACTGGATAATCCCGCTTGGCCCGGCGAAACCCTGGCATATCTCGAAGGGATTGGCACTGCCAGGCACCAGCTCAAACGGTTCGAGTTCGATCCCTATATTGGCTATGTTGTGTTATGAAAACGAGCAATTCTCGTGTCGTGCCAGTCTGTCATACCTGATTCATACTCGACAATGCACGATCAAACACATGTTTCCGTGGAGTACTGTCATGGGTCACCAGCATAACGTACCGTTCTTCGACTACACAAAGGCCTTTCTTGAGCACGAGCAGCAGATCCTCGATCTGACCCGCGACGTAATTCGGCGAGGCGCGTTTATTCTTCAGCGTGACCTGCAGGAATTCGAGTCCGCCCTTGCCGAATACGTGGGTGTGAAGCATGTGATCGGCGTCGGCAATGCCACCGACGCCATCTACATGCTGGCCCGTGCAATCGATCTCGGGCCGGGAGACGAAGTCGTCTTCTGCACGCACACGATGGTCGCCACGGCCGCTGGGATCCATTTCACGGGTGCCACGCCCGTACCCTGCGAAACCGGATGGGACCACGAAATCGATCCTGCCTCGGTCGAGCGGTTGATTACGCCGAAAACCAAAGCGATCATTCCGACCCAACTCAACGGCCGATGCGCCGACATGGACGCGCTGAGGGCAATCTGCGAGAGTCGAGGTTTGATGCTCCTGGAGGACTCGGCCCAAGCGCTTGGATCGAAATACAAGGGGCTCTGCGCCGGAACGTTTGGCCGAGGCGGGGTTATCAGCTTCTATCCTGCAAAGACGCTTGGCTGCTTAGGAGACGGCGGCTGCGTCCTCACCAACGATGATGAAGTCGGCAGGAGAGTGCGTCTCTATCGCGACTTTGGACGCAATGACGACCAGGAAGTCGAGTGCTGGTGCATGAACTCTCGGCTGGATAACCTCCAAGCGGCAATACTGAAGTTCCGCTTTCAATACTACGACCAGTGGATCCAGCGGCGCCGCCAAATCGCCTCGCTCTATCAACAGCGACTGGGCGATCTCGGCAAATTGGTCCTCCCACCGGGGCCAGACGACGACCCCGACCGTTTTGATATCTTTCAGAACTACGAAATCGAAGCCAATCGGCGGGATGATCTGCAAGTCTTCTTGCGCCGGCACGGTGTTGGCACACTGATCCAATGGGGCGGCACGCCCGTCCACCTCATGCGCAAACTCGGCTTCAACCAGTCCCTTCCGTTCACCGAGGAGCTCTTCACCCGTCTCCTCATGCTCCCCATGAACCACTTCCTCTCCGACGACGACGTCCACTACGTCTGCGACATCATCTCCCAATTCTACACTAAGTAAAAGCAGGGGACAGGAGACAGGGAGACAGATAATGAACGAAGTTGAACGGCTTGCCAATCGTATTCGCATTCATGCGATGCGCATGATCCGCAATGCGAAGAGCTCCCACCTAGGGGGGAACTTCTCTATGGCCGAGATCATGGCGGTCCTCTACACACGGATTCTCAAGATCTCGCCTGAATCGATCGAGGATCCGAACCGCGACCGCCTCATTCTCAGCAAGGGCCATGCGGCCGCGGGCTACTACGCGACTCTGGCGGAATGTGGGTTCTTTCCTCTTGAGTGGCTTGATAGCTTCTACACCGACGGCGCAAGACTTGCCGGTCACGCCACCCGGGGAACCCCCGGCATCGAGGTTTCCTCCGGTGCTCTGGGGCACGGGCTCTCCATGGCGGTAGGCATGGCTCTGGCAGCGAAGCGCGACGAGGCAAGCTGGCGAACGTTTGCCGTTCTTAGTGATGGCGAGTGCGACGAGGGCTCGACCTGGGAGGCTACCATGCTGGCGGCCCAGCACGGTCTGGACAACCTCGTAGCCATCGTCGACTATAACAAGATCCAGGCCCTCGGTCATACCAAGGATGTCGTGGACCTGGAACCGTTTGCCGACAAGTGGTCCGCCTTTCGCTGGGCCGTGCAGGAAGTCGATGGCCATGATTGCCGTGCCCTGGAGTCGCTGTTGAAGAGCGTGCCTCTGCAGCCGGGCAAGCCAACCTGCATCATTGCCCATACCGTCAAGGGCAAAGGCGTCAGCTTCATGGAAGACTCACTCCTTTGGCACTACCGCAACCCGCAGGGTGAGGAATACGAAAAGGCGCTCGCCGAATTGGAGGCAAACCAGTGAGAGATGCATTTGTTCACACGCTCACCGAATTGGCCCAGCACGACCCCCGAATCATGCTGCTCGTCGGCGATTTGGGCTTCGGCGTGGTCGCCGACTTCGCAAAGCGCTTCCCCAAGCAGTTCCTCAACGTGGGAGTGGCCGAGCAGAACATGGCGGGCGTGGCCACCGGACTCGCCATGTCGGGCCGAATCGTCTTCACCTACTCCATTGCCAACTTCCCCATCCTCCGCTGCCTCGAACAGCTCCGCAACGACGCCTGCTATCACCAGGCCAACGTCGTCTCTGTCTCGGTCGGAGGCGGTTTTTCCTATGGCGCCCTGGGAATGACCCACCATGGCACCGAAGATATCGCCATCTTGCGGGCGCTTCCGTACATGAGCGTTATCGCCCCCGGCGATCCCAAGGAAGCCCAGGCTGCTACGCGTTATCTGGCCGTCGGGCACGGCCCAGCCTATTTGCGCCTCGGCCGAGCCGGCGAGCCGATCGTACACGAGGGCCCCATCGATTGGCAGTTCGGCAAGGCGATCACGGTCCGCGAAGGAGAGGATGCCACGATCATCTCAACCGGTGCCATGCTCGACACCTGCGTCAAGGCCGCTGCCCTCCTGGCCGAGCAGAGCCTTTCAGTCCGCGTGCTCAGTATGCATACCGTCAAGCCGCTCGACGAGACCGCGATCTTGTCAGCAGCCCGCGAGACTGGTTGTATTCTGACCGTGGAAGAGCATTCCCGCCTCGGCGGGCTTGGGGGGGCTGTGGCCGAAGTTCTCTGCGAAAATGCCCAGTCACCATTTCTTTTCCGCCAGCGAGCTTTGCCCTCGGAATTCACCAAGCACGTCGGCAGCCAGGACTATCTGCGAGAAATCTACGGGCTGACCGCAGAATCGATCGCAGAAGAGATGGCCGACCTCGTCAGCGGCAAAGACGCGGTGCCCAGCCGGGTCTTATCCGTCAAGTGAACAGACACCGCATCTCCAGAGGCCTGAGGACAGAAAAGCAGGCGTCAGGCGACAGAACAGCAGAGATCGAAGGACCAGAAATCAGAGACCGGAAGTCAACGCTCAACAGTGGGTCGCACTTGCCGAGTGCGACTGCGAACCCGTCAGGAAGCAGGGGACAGGGGACAGAGGTCAGGGCGGCAGAAGACAGAGCACCCAAACAGAACCACCTCATCATTCCATCCTTCCCTCCCCTTTGCCTCCTGACCTCCGACCCCCGTGTTCCCTGACCTTCTGACCTCTGACCTCTGACCTCTGACCTCCCTCCCCCATCCCCTGACCCATGCCTACACCCCTCTGTACGGGTGTTCAGTTTTTGTATTGACTTTTTCTCGCCATTTGCTAGACTGATCTCCGGTATCCGACCAGGCCCGCTGATCCTTCAGCAGGTACTGAAGAAGAGCCCGTCCGGGGACTCCCAACGTCCCCCGACGGGCTTTTTTTGTTTGTTGAAAGCTGTAAGCGTTGAGCTGTGAGCGTGGAGAGAGGAGATGGAAGTCAAAGGTCGGAAACACTGCCGCCATCGTTCCATCATTCCACCCTTCCATTGCTCCACCACTCCCCCCTGTCCCCTGTCCCCTGGAGCTTCCCATGTCCCACACCATCCAAGACTACGTCGACTGCCGCGGACTGGCCATTCAGCCCGATCGTGAGCACGGAATCATTCGCGGCGTCCGCGTCCTGGGCCTCTCGTCGGCCGCCGGCCGCAGTTATCAGGCCGAGGCCGTCCGCAAGGCCGCCCCACTGTTTGAGGGAGTTGCGGTCCACGTGAACCGTGAAACGGGCGCACCCGAGGGCCCGGCCGCCGGGCCGGACCGGCTCGGCGTGATCCGCAACGTGACCGCCCGACCCGATCGGGGTCTGATCGGCGACCTCCATTTCGATCCCCGGCACCCCCTGGCCGAGCAGCTCCTGTGGGACGCCGAACACGCCCCGCACAATGTGGGCTTTGCCCACCGGATCGAGGCACAAGTCGCCGAATCCGGCGGGGCCGGTCTGGTCGAGGCAATCGACCGGGTGCACAGTGTCGACCTGGTCGCCGACGGAGCCCGCATCGTCGAGCTCAACGAATCGGAGAAACCCCAAATCGGTCGACGCGCCGCGGGCGGTGCAGCCCTCGATTGGCTGACGGCCGAGTTGCTGGCCGATGAACGACCCGACCTGGTGGCCGAACTGCTGTCGGAGCAGGACCGGCAGATCGCCCGGCTGGAAGAAGAACTCCGCGAGTTGCGAACCTCGGCCGAGGCGGCCGCGAAACGCGAGGCGGTCGGTGCGATTCTGGCCGAATACGGGCTGTCGGCCGGCTCGCCGGCAGAGGGCTATCCGCCCAGCCTGGTGAACGAGCCGTTTCTCGAGTCGCTGGCCCGCGCCGATGGCGAAGCGGCGATTCGCCGGCTGATCGAAGAGCGGCTCGATCTGGTCCGCCAGTTGTCGGCGATCGCACTCCGGCAACCGAAGAGCAGCGAACCGTCACCGCTTCCTGCCGGGCAACCGGAGGACACGAAAGCGTTCGTCCGGTCCATTTCCGAGGAGCCCCAACGCGGTCCGATCCTGCATCGAAATCTCTGCTGAGTGACTGCCGGAGGTCGGAGGTCAGTCTGTCTCCTGACCTCTGACCTCCGACTCCTGTCCCCAGCCAGGGGCCCGACCAACCCCTGCACACCGGCATTTTCGTCCGCAATGTCACCCAGCGGTCACCGACCGGCATCGTTCCCTACGGGAATCCGGTGACGACGATGTCGCGGGATGAGCAGGTTGACCGATGTGTGTGACAACCCGTGCAGCGCCAGCAGTCGATTGGGTATTAGACCACCGATGTCATTAGGCAAAACGCCCCACACCTAGGCAGGCCCGCAACCTAACCTTTACAAGCATGCGCACAAGTCCAGCACAACGACTCTAGGACGCCGTCGTCCCGATTCGGCAGGGTCCCTTAGGGCCATTCGCCGTAGTACACCAGGTCGAAGTTGATTGGCGGGATTTCTTGTTTAGCATCCGAACCACCCGTGCGCGAGATTACACCCACCCAGCCAAACCCCTTCGCCAGCAGGTTAACGCCCGCGTGATCGAGATAATCCCAATCCCAAGATGCATCATCACCCGATGCGGTGAACAGGTCATTGAGGGCCGAGTCGTAGAGGTACGCCTTGTCATCCGCTTCACCCGTCGCCTCGACATAGTCGAAACCACTGACAATGGCAAACGTCTTGCCCGCCGAATCCAGCATCTGGCTGTAGCCGGAGAAGCCATAGAACCTGTCGGCTCCTGCCGTGCCCGTCAAGAATGCCTGGTCGCCAACTCCCGCAGCAGCCGTGCTGGCACGCGCCTCGGCGTAGCCAAAACCCTTGGCTTTGTTTGTCACTCCATTGGCCAGCTCCATGCGGCTTTCCG
>JAAYAY010000111.1 GCA_012719125.1 Planctomycetaceae bacterium
CCAGCAGCAAAGAGCTCTCAAACTGCTCCAGTCCATCAGCGTGTAGGCAGAACCAGCGCACCCGATCTGAGCAAAAACCCCACGAAACACCGGAGAAACTACGGTTTTCAAGAAGGGAACTTCCGCCTAGCCAGCCGGGCCTGTACACATTGACGTCCTTGGAGCCGAGGAACCGCAGCACCGCGCCCATCGGTTCGGCACAGTGCGTCCCTCAGTCCGCTACTGCGCCTTCGGAAGCACCATGCGGTCAGGCGTGAGCTTGTACGTCCATGGACACCCCGAGTTCTTCCAGCCGTTTTTCAGCCGCTGCCCGACAAAGACGCTGGCCGGATCCTCCACCACATCCCCTTCCATGCCATCAACGATGTTGTAGACAGGCTTGAACCCGGCCTGCGCCAGCATGTTCACCGCGATGGCGCCGCGGCCGCCGGCCCGGCACATGGCCATGATCGTGTCGTCGGGCTTGGCCACCTGCTGAACGCGGGAGACGAAGTCAGGCAGGGGCTTCATGGGGAACTGCCCTCGGGCGGCGTCCCACTCGTACGACTGGACGGCGACGGGGATCTTCCACGCCATCGTCGGATGGCCGACAAAGAGATACTCCTCTGGGGTGCGAACGTCGAGAATCATCACCTTCTCAGGGTCGGCCTTCCACTTCTCGTAGGCATCTTTCGCCGTCACATAGAGCCCCAGCACCGTCTGTTTCTCTTTCGGCAGATTGGCAGTAGGTTCAGCCATATTCGGTTCCTCAGTTTGTTGTCGTGCTTAAACGTTCGTCTTCCGTTCAGCTACGGCCATTCCCGCTTTCGTAGTTTTGGCGGAACGGGACGCCGGCTTCGGGCGTGTCCGTCGTGGGGATCTGTTTGCCATCGTCGTTACTCCCATCGTGGCGCCGCGGCCGCGATGCCGTCTCGCGGGCCATGATTGTCGGTTCTGCATGGTCTATCGCGGGTTAAGGCACGTAGTTGGCGCTGGCGTCCGCGCCGTAGCCGCAGCCCTGGTAGGTGCAGTGCAGATCGTCGCGAATGATGGCCGCCCACCCGCCGCAGCGGCCGGTGTCCAGCGTCAGTTCCTTGGTGAGCACCTTGGTTTCGAACTTCCAGCCTTTCGGCAGGTTCTTCAGCTTGCCGCCCAACTCGTTGAGGTTGTCGGGGGTCAAGCTCGGATCGACCGCCTTCGTATATTCCTGCAGCACCCAGACCGGGCCATTGGGCTCGCGCAGGAGATACACCGGTTTGCCCGCGTGAAAGGTCCAGATGGTGTTGCGTTGGATCAATGAGGGCACGTAAGCGCTCTGGAACTGGGCGATCATTTCGGCCCCGGTCATGTCTCCGGCCCAATTCATTTTGACGCCATGAAAATCGACGGTGTCGCCCCCGGCGTAATCCACTTCGTCCATCATCCAAAAGCGGCCGCTATTGACCGCGCACTTGTCCACTTCGAGTTCACGTGCCAGCCGCTCCGGATCGATCTTCTTGTGGTCGTCTGGGCCAACAGGGAGGGATGCCGCCGTATAGACGTGAGCCCGCTGAGTCTTCCCGACGCCGACGAAGGCGCCGAGTCCGCAGAACGCGGCACCGCGGGTGTTGTTGGCGTGGACTCTACGAGTGGAACCTGGTTTCAGCTTCATATTGCTTTCCTCTCTTGGTGAAATGTTCCTTTCCGCGCACGCCAGCGCCGAAATCCCGCCGCACGGCAAATCCGTCGAAACCGCAGTCCCAAAAGTCATCCCGCAATTCAGAATCGCAAGAAGCCGTTGGCCCGCCGTCTTCTGGCACACCGCTGACCGACCGTCAGCCTATCCGATCAGAATAGCCGATTGTCAGCCGGATGCAAGACTTCTCCCCCTCTGCAGCAGGGCGGAAAAAAAGTCCCAAGAAACCGAGGCCAGCCCGAGATTCGGCGGTTTCCGCGCACGTCGCCCACGTTCGCCCGTATCGCGTCCGTCGGCGACTGGCGGCCCACGTTGCCAAGATCGGGCCGGCCCCGCGACGCGGCCAACGTGGGCTGAATGTGGCCATGTCGGCGGGGCTTGCTGGGCGGGAGGGCTATTTGGTCGGGCGGCGCACTTCCTGATGCCGGTGGCGATGGTCGGCTGCCCCAGCGGTTTCGACCAGGCGGCCTCAGTCGCGTCCTGGTGGCCGATCCGGCCCAGGGGCCAACGGGCGAGAGAATCGCGACAGACGCCGGAACTGGTGCGGCGACGCCTCCTGCTCCTGCCCCAGGTCACGTCGGGCAAGGCACTGATCCACGAGAAGTTGCTGTCCCCGATTGTGGCGGAGTTGGATTGGGGGAAGCAGCGGGAGATGTGGGCGGGGGTGAAGAGGGTCTGAGGGACGCCGCGATCTTCTGTGGCGGCCGTTCGGTTCCCACGTCGTCCCCACAGTTGGCCCACGTTTGCGCCCCGTCGCGTCCTGACGCCGATCTGGCCCCACGGGCCAAGGGCCGCAGAAGACGCAACAGACGCGAAGCGTCGCGGCCATTCCGGCGCAGATCCGCCCCCCCGTCTTGCTTTTCGTCCGCGTCGAGCAACACTCGTCGCGATTTTCCGTTTCTCTTCAAGGAGCCCGCCATGATTACGGCCAAACCCGGTGACCGAATTAGACTGCTCGCCATGAACGACGATCCCGATCCCATCGAACCCGGCACCACGGGCACTGTTGTTTCCGTCCGCCAACAGGGGACGTGGGCCCAGGTGGATGTGAAGTGGGACAACGGGCGGACGCTGATGCTCGTTGTGCCGCCGGACCGATTTGAGGTGGTTTCCGGTGTGGCAAAGGAATAACGCGGCCGCCGATGTTCCAAATCATTGGTTGCCTCAGCGCCCCGGCGCCCGTCCCCCCGCGGTGATGGTCGTCGGCCGCGTAAAGACCACCACGCGCTGCGGAAAGTAGACCCGAGCGACATCATACGAAAGTGGCAGGCGGTTTTCGCGGTCCCAATTGTTCTGCCTCTCGATGGCATCGGCGTTGAGGAACATCTGGCGGACCTGTGCTCGCCGGCCCGCCGTGGCCGACGTCCAGCCGCTCTGGTTGGCCGCGGCCTGCCACGCCCGCCGAAAGCACGCGGTGCGAAACTCGTTGTAAGTGGCCAGGATGCCCCCCGCACCTACCGCCCACGCCAACGCCAAAACGCCCATCTGGGCGTCGGCCGGATACGTATCGAACTGCGCCAGCTTCGGCGAACCCGTGACCAACTGCTGCCGATAGTCGGCAGCCTGCTGCGCAAAATAGGCCTCGATGTTCGGTTGCCGCAGGCGGAGGTTCAGGTTCGTCCGCCCTTGGAACATCGCCCCACTCTGCCCGCGGCCGAAGTTCTGCATCGACTTGACCTGCTCCCATTCTTGCCGGACCTCCTGCTCGGTGGCCAATCGCTCGCCGCAATACCATGGCAGGCGATTCGACGTGTGACGCTCCAGGCACGCGGCCAACGGGTCGATCAAGAAGCCGATGCCGGTCGTGACCTTTCGCTCTCCCTGCCGGTTGTCGAGATACATGAAATTCAAATCGCCCTCGCCGTGGCCAAGAAACTGCCGCAAGGCGGGCACTACACTGGGATACATCGTAGTTCTCCTTGTTATAGTGGCTCAGGGACCGGAAAACGTGGACGTAGATTATGCTCCAGCCTATCGCCGCGTAGTCGCAGCCGCGAGGGTTCGGCGGTGATGATCACAAACGTGCGGACCCGTACCAACTGCAACGCGATGGGTGAGGTGGAGCAAGCCCCCCCGCCCACCGCAATAAGCGAGGATGCACTCGCTTCGTCAATTCTACCCCTCCGCACGTCCCGGCAACACTGTGGGGCCGATGGGCGGGGTCACGTCGCCACCCATCGCGTCCTGGCTGCGATCAAGCCAGGGGGCGGGGTCAGCCGCGAAGAACCCCGGCAGTTCTACTTGGATCGCTGTCGAAACGTACGGCTGGCGCGGGCGGCGGATTTCCTGATGCCGGTGGCGATGTTCGGCAAAATCCGCTAGGACTAAGCACGAATTGCTTCATTTTGACCAACGTCAGTCCGGGCTGTGTTGCCATAAGGGCTTAGAGGTGCTTTTGCAGGTTGCAGAGCACGATTGTGCGATACTGGCGACGCGTCCAGCAGTCGGGTAGTACCCGTCGAGGCGAAACATACCGCCTTCGCCTGAAATTCGTGTGAGCAAAATCGCTCCCTTTTCTTGCCTTTCTCGTTTGCGGAACTATATTTGTGTCGTGGCGTGTTTGACTGCTAGGTTCCTCACAGGCAGCACGGCTTCACATCGTGGTGATGTGGTCTTCGGTGGCTGTCAAGTCCTGGCGTCGGTGCATTTGCCGGATGTTTTTCCTGCCCTTGACTCGCCGCAGGCACAAGTACCGTTTCGCTCGCGGTAGGTTTACGCGCGGGGGGGAGCGCGACGTGTCGGGAACGCGTCACCGTACTGAAAGGAACATGGCTACATCAGAACGCGATCGCCAGTTTGGAAACTGCCTTACACGGATGCTCTGAAAGCCAACGTCAGCCTCGCACCGAGTCAAACCATTTCACAATGGATTTTGGAAAACACGTCCAGGCATCGGGAACACCTAAAAACTCAGAACGAATCGGGACTCATCCATGAATGGCATCCATGTCAGTCGCCGTTCCAAGAAGCAACGCGTGGTTCGCCGCAGCCATCGGACACTTGCGCTCGAAGCACTGGAAGATCGCCGCCTGATGGCGATTCTCGACCTGACGACGGCCGGGGCGAGTGGATTCATCAACGGAGCCTTCTTCACGAACGCAAGCACCGGTGCCGGAACAGGAAATATCGATCCTTTCGTGCGTTTGCAGGCGTCTCCCGTCGAGCAGGGATACAATTCCTCCTACCGGGACGTCGAGTTCGATGAAGACACATCCTGGAACCACGACCTGCAGCTTAGCGATGTGCCGGTCATCGTCTTGGCTGGCGTTGCGTATCGCGAGTTCTCACTCGATATTAACCAAACGGGTCGCGAGGAGCTTCTGTCGCTGGACAAGGTCGAAGTATACCTGTCCGCCGCGGGCAACATAAACTCATACCCCTTTGATCAGCCACCGGAGCCCACTGCGACCAAAATCTACGATTTGGACGCGGACGGCGACAACTGGGTCAAACTCAACGCGAAACTCAGCAGCGGGAGCGGCACTTCCGACCTGCTCGTGTACCTGCCGGCCACGATCTTCGCCGGCTATCCTGTGACGAGCTACGTCACCCTGTTCTCGCGATTTGGAGACAACTTCCCGTCTAACGATGGCTTCGAGGAGTGGGCGGTTTCTACTTCCGGAACAACGACAGCGACGCTGTCTGGGTACAAGTTTGAAGACACAGACGGCGATGGCGCTGCTCGCGAACCCGGGGAGCCGGGGTTGTCAGACTGGACGGTTTTTGTGGACTACAACAACAATGGATCGCTGGACGCAGGCGAGCCATCGGCGGTGACGCTCGCTGACGATCCGGCCACCCTCGCCGACGAGGCCGGCCGCTATACCATCTACGGAATCAGTGCAGGCACCTGGAAGGTCCGTGAGGTGCAGAAGACCGACTGGACGAACTCCTTCCCGACCACCTCGGACGTGTATGGCCGATACCACTCCGTGACGTTCACTGCAGGCAACTCTCTGTACGGTGGAGACTTTGGCAACGTGCGCGACAATCCGGCGTTGACGATCGTGAAGGCCGCGGACAAGGCGACGGTGAGCGTGGCGGGGGAGACGATCACGTACACGATCACGGTGGCCAATACGGGCAACGTGGCTCTGACGGGGGTCACCGTGAACGACCCGCTGGTCGCCAACCTGGCTTACGTCAGTGGTGACGCGGCGCCGAGCGGCATCCTTGACGTAGGTGAGACGTGGACCTACA
>JAAYAY010000112.1 GCA_012719125.1 Planctomycetaceae bacterium
CGAGGAGAGCACGGCCAGCTCGGGGCAGAGGGCTGCCAGGAAGACCGTAAGCGTGCCGCCGCCCGAGTTTCCGATTGTAGCCAGACGCTTGGGGTCGACGCCCGGTTGCTGGCCCGCCCACCTGACCGCCCGACCGCCACTCGACGCTTCTCTGGTTGTCCCCAACCCCCGGTAAACCAGCCCTACCACCGCTGACAAACTGGTACCGATTCTGGCTGTCGCTGACACCTTGGAAGCTCCGAGGAAGGCTTGCCCAAGACGTTGCTGGCGCTGGAACGTCGACTCAACGAAGCCCTCACGATCTACCTGCCACGCGCCATGCGGCGACGGAAATGGGAGGTGGCGATCGACTGGCATTTGGATCCTTACTACGGGCAGCCATACCGCAGTCGCAACGAGATCTACCACAGTCAGTCGAAGCAAGGCACGACCAAGTTTCACGCTTACGCGACGGCCTGCATCGTGGAATATGGACGGCGTTACACGCTCGCACTGAAGTGGGTTCGGCGACGCGAGCCGATGATCCGAGTGCTGACCCGATTGCTGACGAGAATCCGCACAATCGGCCTGAAAATACGCTGTTTGGTTATCGACCGGGCGTTCTTCAACGTGCCCGTGATGGCATTTCTGCAACAAGAAGACTTGCCGCTCCCAGAACCGGTCGTTCAATAGGGCTGGTGCAGAACGGCAGGAGTCAGGCGCGCGGGTACCGCGTCGCCTGGACTCCTTGGTTCGACGGTCATTTCTTCAACTCAAAGGTAACCGACACATTTGCCCGTATGGACAGCTTTCCCAGCGCCACGGTGTCAGTGATTTCCCCGGAACTTCCTCTGTCCGCCTGGACTTGGACTTGCGACATGCCGGATGAGCGGCCCCAACCCCAATCCCAGCCGTACCAACTGGACCAGTACCGCCAGGGAGAACCACTGTAGTTCTCGTTGATTTGGATGGGCACTCCGACCGTCTGTCCGAGTACGGCCGACATCTTGTCTGCTTTCTCCTTCGCGGCCTTGAGAGCCAATTCTCTGGCCTGCTCACGATACTCCTTGAATTCGGTGGTCTGGAAGTCAAGGCCGTGGATGTAGTTCACCCCCGATTGTAGGGCAGAGGTAACGAGGTCCTCGACCTTCCCGACCTCGGAGAGCGTGACCACAACTGTGTTACGAACGAAATACCCGATGAAGTTCTTCTTCACGTAGTTGTCGCTCCAGCGAGGTTCGATTGAGAGTTGATCCGTCTGAATGTCCTTCTCTGGAATGCCGCACTCCTTGACCGCAGCCACAGACTTCTTGAGAATGTCGTTGTTCTTCTGTTTCGCCACGGTGATGTCCGCATCCCAGGTCTCGATCCCGAAGCTGATCACAATCTTGTCCGGCTTTACGTTGACAACGGCCTCGCCGGTGACCGTAATCTTGGGACGGTCGTCGTACATCTGTGCTTGCTGAGACCACGCCGGGCCGGTCAGTACGATTGCGAGCACCGCACCTATCACAGTAGTCTTCATCTGATCTCCTTTCGTCGAACTTCTTATTCTACCCGAGTTCGTTTTTCCAGGACGCTCCAACTCGGCCCGCACGGGATACCATCGAGGATATCGCCGCCGCTTGCCAGATCAACCCAGTTTGGCGGCGACTTGTGGGGGGCTCGATTCCAAATTGTCCCATTACGCCACGGTCGGAACCAACCGAGTAGACCTTGACGATGTTGGGATGGTCGAGGGAGGCGGCCGCTCGGGATTCGTTCTGGAACCGCAGGACCTGGCGCGGATCAAGCATGGTGGCGAAGGGGAGGACTTTGAGCGCCACCCGCTGGCCGAGGGAAATCTGCTCGGCCTCGTAGACCACGCCCATGCCGCCACAGCCGATTTCACGGAGGATGCGGAAATCGCCCAGCACGCCGCGCTGATCCGCAGGGGCGAACGCTGCGGTTCTGACAAACGATGTGTCGCCGATGCGCATCGACAAGCCGGTTCCAGGCGATCCTGCGCAACCAGAGGTAGAAGGGTATGGAAGGATCGCGGAGGTAATCGGCGAGGCGTGCCGAGGCGGCGGCGAGCGCCTCCTGCACCACGTCTGAAGCGTCGACCCTTGCAGCGAGCCGGTGATCCATGTGAATGGCCACCATCCGCCGCAGCCGGTCGCGGTAATGGGCGAGGAGAGCACCTACCGCCCGGCTATCGCCCGTTGCAGCCCTGGCGAGGAGATCCGGCGCGCTCAGATCGCCCGTGCGGCTCATACCGTGTCCCCGCGTTCGGTTGATTTCGCGAAAAGGCGAACTCGGGCGGAAGGAGGGCTCAACCGAAGCCATGCCCCCCACTGTGGGAGCATTATCTGCTCAGACGCAGTGCCCACGCAAGACACCAATTCGAGGGATGGTACGCAGAGAATAACCTCCGCTGTGTCGACTGCTGCTGGCAGCCACAACCTGCGTGAGTGGCCCACCCCCGAGTAGCCAGGATCAATGGTGTTACTCGATTTTCCAGAGAGGGGGTCGCGCCAACGTTTTGATGACACCGGTGGCTTGGCCACCTGAAGCGTTAGGCGCGTAGGTCGCCCCGACATACGTAGGAAACGAAATCTGCCACTTGACGGCTGGCAGATGCGGGCCTGTCTTCGGCAGCCACCACCGCTCCCCGACGTCGCCACACGCCGCCCACGTCCCCAAGATTTCCTGCTGGGGCCTTCGGAAAGAACCCTTAACGATCCGATGACTCACCCGACAGCAGGAGGCGTGCTTCGCGGCGCAGTGAACGCCAGCGTGCATCGGTCGATTGCCGCACGTGCCAAACCAGCCGTAAAAGTATTGTGGTCACCTTGTTCGAGCTAACAGAAGCAAGCGGGACAGAATACTCAGTCTCAAGGAGCACCGACGTGGTTCGAGAAAACCGCTCGAAATCAGTCATCGACTGTATGCGAAACTGACCGGATTCCGATATTCCATGCACGGATTTTGTCCGCGCCAGCCCGTTGAGTCCACTTGGGATCAAATAGGCGCGAGACGTGATGTATTGGCCGGAGCGTGTAAGTGCTTTAACATCAATTGCTTATGAAGTGAGTGAATACCAGTTCGACAAGCTAGGGGTCACAGGTTCGAGTCCCGTATCGCCCACTCACGACCCCGAAGAACGCAAACTCCTTCGGGGTCGCACCTTGCGCACACAGCACCCTCCCACAAGGGGTAACAGGTTCGAGGGTATTCTCAAAGGTCCAAAACAGCCGACTGTGTGTCCGACTGTCTGTCTGAACCACAACCAGTCGCCCTCGGCGCGATTGCCCGTTGGCACCTCTCGGATCTTTCGTCACCGAATCCATTCCCGAAGGGTCGGCAATACCGCCCCGCAAGTCATCGCCGTTCTGCTCAACCCAGCAGGGCGACGCGGTCGACCTGGCGGCGCGCCCCGCGCCGCCCAATCACGGAGAAGTGGATGGGTATGCCCAGGTAACTATGGCCGGGAAGAGTGGGGATCTGTGTTTGGGTCCTCCGTGTCCTTCCGGCAAGCGTGCATGAATCGTTTTGGGGGTTTTGGTATCGTTGGCTGTCGGGACGATACATGATGGAGGACAGCCGATGAGCACGAGCAGGAGACGCGGGACACCTACCCCTCTGGA
>JAAYAY010000113.1 GCA_012719125.1 Planctomycetaceae bacterium
AGTATTACGACTTCAAAACCGGCGTTGTTTCGGGAATCACTTCCGCCAACTGCGCCTCTTTCGGCAATTCCTGCGCCGCGAGCGTAATGTGGGGCTGGAGCGCCGTGGCAAGTTCCATTACCTGGAGCACATGCGCGACGCTAACCATCTCGCGCGGCTGTATTCCCGTCGGCCCGCATGCTTGATGTGCTCTGCAACGCAGCGCCCCCGCAGCGGCTTCCCACCTCGCAGGCCTTCAGGCGGTTGCCTGGCGGGCGGCGGTACGCTACGATCAACGGCGACCTGGGCGGAGGATAGGGCTCCGGCGGGAACCGACCCGAGCGCCGGCCCGGGGGCCGAGACCGGAGCGTGGGCGGATTTCCTCTGAAACGGGCCGCCCTTTCTTCTCCTCGGGACTGGCGCCAATGCAGCAAATCCCAGTGGCACCCTTCGATCGGCGCAAAACGGCTGCCGGCTGCTGACGCGACTTCCAGCCGGCCCGCGTCGATCGATCCTGTGAGCGAGAGCATCGTCCCCATGACAGAACCAATCGCACGTCGCCGCTTCCTGAGCCATATCGGCAGCCTTCCGCTACTCGGAACATCCCTGATGTCGGCCGACTGGGCCTGCGGTGCCGCCCCTCGATCCACGGCCGAAATGGCCGACGCCCAACGCCGCGTCACCGACGGCGCACTCTACTGGGCGTGGTGGGGATGGGAACCTTGGGAACACCATCGCCGTGCGGGTGGCACCACCGGCGCCGTGGATGGTTCCTCTCATTGGCTTCACCAGTGGTACGCCCGGCTGCACAGCGAGGAACTGGTGGAGCAGATGGCCAAGGCCGGCGTGAATATGGCTGTCAACCACTTCTTCAAAGGTTTCGGACTCGAGCACGAACGCACCGAGCAGGAGCGTACCGCGCAACTGGTCCAGTTGGCGCACAAGCATGGCATCCGCGTGATCGGCTACTGCCAATTGCGTTCGCTTTACTACGAAACGTTCATGCTCGAAGAGCCGTCGGCCGAGAACTGGATTCAACGTGATCCGTTCGGCCGGCCGATCGTCTGGAACAAGCAGTATTTCCGCTGGACGCCCTGCATCAATTGCCGGGAATTCCGCGACTACCAGAAGCGTGTGGTCCGCGTGGGGTTGGAGGAGACAGGCCTCGACGGGTTCAACTTCGACAATTGCATGAGCCTGCCCTGCTATTGTCCCCGCTGTGAAAAAGCGTTCCGTCGGTGGATGGTTGAGCGATACCCCGAGCCGCGCGATTTGTTCGGCCTCGGCACCCTGGAGGGCGTGCGACAGCCTCCTGCGCCGGCTTCGGACGCCCGCGTGGAAGATCCGCTCACACGGGCGTGGCTCCGTTGGCGCTGCGAGAACTTGGAGGATTTCGCAGGCGAGATCGCCCGCTATGCGCGCAGTCTGCGCCCTGAGACGATCTTGATGGCCAACCCGGGCTATCCCACGAGGGCCGGCATGGCCGTAAAGGGTCTGTGGCCGGTGAACATCGGGCAGCATCTCAACCTGATGATCGCCGAGAACTCCGCCTCGCCAGAAGTGCTCGACGACAAGGTTATCTCGCAGATCCGCGCCTACCGCCACGGAATCGCCATCGGCTACCGCCCCGCCTCCACCACTTGGGCCGGCGGGGTCGGACGCGAAGCTTCCAGCGAAGCCTCGTCCGCCTTGCCACAATCGCCCTACACGGTCAAACTCCAGGTGGCGGAGGCGGTCGATCGCGTGGCCGAGGGACGGCTCACCGCCCGCCTGTACGGATCCACCTACGTGGCGATGAGCGCGTTTCAGACCAAGGAGAACCAACTGGCCGTCCACTTGTTGAATTATGCGGCCCCCAAAGCTGCCGGCCCGCTTCGCTTGGAACTGGGCCGCACTTGGAGCACTCGTACTTCCGCCCGACTCATGACGCCTGAAGGGGCTAATCCACAGTTGACATTGGCTCGTCAGGGCGACCGCACGACCGTCGAGATTCCATCGCTCGACGTCTATGGCATTCTCGTAATAGGGTAAAGTTATGACCATGAATCGACGTGATCTGATGACGGCCGTTGGCATGGCCGGCGCAAGCTGCCTCGTGACGCACGGTGCCTCATTCGGTCAGGACGGGCCGGCCGCAAGGTCGGCCACGGGCGTCTCGTCCCACGACCTGTTCGAGGAATACGACCGGCGATTCGCCGAGGCGAAGCTTCGTCGGCCGCATCGTGATCCTGCCAGGCCCGGCGATCGCCAGGCGATTATCGCCGCGGCGAAGCAGTGTCTCGGTATCCGCGACGAGTGGATACCGAAGATCTCCGCCGAAGTTGTGCGAGTGGAACCTTTCGAGGGCGGACGGATCGAGCTGCTCAAGGCTGCGTCCTGGCCGGGGGTTGCGGCAAGCGCGTTGCTCTACCGCCCGGACAACCTTCCGCCGGGGCCGCAGCCCTTGGTGATCCAATGCTGCGGGCACGGCAAGGGGTGCAAACTGGCCGACGGATATCAACGCATGGCCCGACAGGTGGCGAGGCACGGCACGATGGTCCTCGTTCCCGACAATATCGGCCAAGGCGAGCGCGAGCCGATGGGCCACTCCGATTGCGTCAAGCCATTCGCCTGCGGGCTCAGCGTCCAGGGGCTGATCGTCATGGAAACCCTCGCCTGGGTCAGGTGGGCGGGCCAGCAACCGGGCGTCGACCCCAAGCGTCTGGCTACAATCGGAAACTCGGGCGGCGGCACGCTTACGGTCTTCCTGGCAGCCCTCTGCCCCGAGCTGGCCGTGCTCTCCTCG
>JAAYAY010000114.1 GCA_012719125.1 Planctomycetaceae bacterium
ATCTCGCCTTACCCCCGGCGGAAACTCAAATCCCGCAACACGGCCCCTCTTTCCACCCGCCGGGCAACCCGCTAACCGGTACCACCACCGCTGACAAACTGGTACCGATTCTGCCTGCCGCCGACAATCGCAAGAGCCTCACAGCGCAGGAGAGGGAGGAGCAGATCACCTTCGGGCAATTATTCGGCGGCATATTGATTACTCTTGCTGCTGTCTCTGTCATGCTTGGCACCATCAGTACCGCCGAACTCCGTCAGACCGAGGTAGAGATATCGCAGCTGCCAACAAGATCGGCCGAAGCGGTGACCGGTAATTTCTTTTTCTTAGTTCCCGCGTACTTGATTCGGTTTGCTGGAGGCCCCTTCATTACTGCGTCCTACATACTTCTAGTTCTGGCGGTAGGCACTTGCTTGAATGCCAAGGAAAGGCGGATGGTCGATTTCGAGTTATTCATTCAAACATCTAAAGCGTTAGGCGCCGTGCTGTTCGGACTCATTCTAATTGGTGTTCTTCGTCACATCGCCTTGTACGTGTTTTCTGCGAGCGGGTAGCAGCAGACCGCCCCCCCCGGGCGTCTGAGCGCTCGCTTACGTTCACGCCCCTGCTGAGTCATCGTAGGTGGGCACTGCGCACGGCCGTTTGGTCTGAATAATCTTGGGAGTGGGCCACTGTTCGACCGCTATCGGGAACGCGTTGTCTAACCTCCGAAGCAGAATGGCACTCTTGGGCCAGCCGATGATCATGCTCGCCGCCGCGCACAAGGCCGGGCCAGCAGTCTCCGAAACAGATCGAAGTAGGCGCGAGAGCGCCGGTCCCAGCCCCACTCGACGATCTGCTCCTGCATGGCCTCAGATTGTTCCTCATAGCGTGCCAGAGCCGTTCTGACGGCCTGGTAGAGCGATTCCAGATCTCGGGCCACAAGGAAGCGCGCAGGAAGTTGCCGTACGCCTCAATAGTTGGCGTTCTTTGTAAGTCGTTTTTGCGATAAGGTTTGCGTCGACGCGCACGGCAACTTTCGAGCTAGAGAATTTGCGCACACCACCGTATATAGAGAGTTCGCGTGCGTGTTGAGCCTTCATTGGTGAGGTGCCTCCGGATAGACGCTCAGGGGGAAGCTGCGATTCCGCTGCTTCCACCGTCGCCACTTTTCGATGAGAGCTGTTCTGCTAGAATCAGCCATTGCCGTCACCTCGATCTGACAAAGGGTGATGGTCGAGCCCCGGACGCAGCACACGTCGCGGGGCATTTTCATGTTCTGGCTGAAACTGTAACCCGGCCAACGGGCATCGTCAAGTTGTCGTCTCGGTTGTCGTGCGAGCCATGCCGATACTAGTGTCGTCGCAAGTCCATAAAAAAACACGACTTACGTCGTGTAAAAAGCGGATGGGAGAGGATTCGAACCCCCGGACGCCTTTTGGACGTCAGCGGTTTTCAAGACCGCCGCCTTAGACCACTCGGCCACCCATCCAAGTTGTTATAGGATAAGCACTTAGGGAAACGTATTTTCGGCTAGTTGACATTCGATACACCCGATGCTACACCTATAAGCAACAAAGCCGCCCTTTTCGACGCACCGAAAGGGCGGCGGACGCCACCTAACCCTTTGCACAAGCGAGGTGACGCATGGGCAAGTCTACCACAAAGGACGCCCGCCTTCCACTCTGGAAGCACAAAGGCAGCGGGCAGTGGTGCCGAAAAGTTGCGGGGAAGTTTCGCTACTTCGGCACCGATCTTGAAGCCGCCCTGGAAGAGTGGCGGCGGGTCAAGGATTGGATTCTCGACGGCAAGGAGCCGCCCCCCCATCCCGACGATGACCCCGCCAGCATCGCCATCATTTGCGATGCCTTCATGGAGTTCAAGGAAGGACTCCTCAACAGCGGGGAGCTATCCAAGCGGTCGTTCGACGGCTACCACTCCACTTGCAAGTTTCTGGTGGAGAAGCTCAAAGGCCGCACGCTGGCGACCAGCCTGAAGCCGGTCGACTTCCAGAAGCTCCGCCAGAAGATGGCGGCGAAGTGGGGCCCGGTCAAGCTGGGCAATGAGATCCAGGTTATCCGGTCCGTGTTCAAGTACGCCTACGATTCCGACCTGATAACCGCCCCGGTCAAGTTTGGCCCCGGGTTCGCCAAGCCCTCCAGGCTGGTCTTGCGGAAGGCGAAGGCGGACAAGGGGTCCAGGTTGTTCGATCCGGCCGAAGCCCGCAAGATCATCAAGCTGGCCGGTCCGCAGATGCGGGCAATGGTTCTGCTGGGACTCCAGGCCGGACTCGGCAACACGGACGTTGCTATGCTCACCCTGAAGCACGTAGAGGCCGAAGACGGTTGGCTCGTCTACCCGAGAACCAAGACGGCAATTGTCCGCAGGATACCGTTGTGGGAGGAAACCGCCGCCGCCCTGAAGGCCGCTATCAAAGCCCGCCCCGAGCCGAAGGATCCCGACGATGCGAAGCTGCTTTTCATCGGGCCGAGGGGACAGAGCTACGTCGGGAACAACCGCGGCTACCGGGTCCACCAAGAGTTCCAGCGGGTTGCGATCCGGGCCGGTTCAGACCGGACGTTTTACGACTGCCGCCGCACATTCCAGACGATCGGGGAGGAATCCGGCGATCTTGTGGCCGTGGGCAGCATCATGGGTCATGCTCCGCGTTCTGACGATATGGCGGCCGTTTACAGGCAAGGTGTATCAGACGAGCGGTTGCGGGCCGTGGTTGATCGGGTTCACGAATGGCTCTACGCCGGTGCTGGCGAGGAAGGAGGCGGGGAATGAGCAAGCCTGACTCAAATGCTCTGGCAGCGCTGCAGTCCGAATTCAAGGAAGAGGCACGGCACTTCCCGGAATACCTTCCGAGTGTTATGTATCTGCCGAGTCAAGGGATCGGCCCCCGGATTCGGCGGTACGATGTGCGGAAGCAAGGCGAGAACTGGTATTCGTGCGACTTCACCGAAACCGAAGAACCCGTCTTGCTGGATGATCCGGAGCGGCTGGCATACGCTCGAAAGGATGTAGATGCCTTCTGGCGATTCCGAACTCTGGCGAAGGAACTGGAGCCGGCATTGAGGCAACGTGGAGTCGAACTGCTGGATGGGTCGGACTCTACGCCGGACGGGCGTATTATCTTTTGGGCACTTGCCGAAACACCGCCTGCGAATCGAGCCGCCGTTTCGTGCAACGATAACGCTTTCTACCTCGTGAGTCGTGCGATCGGCCGCTTGTTGCGGACTGGCCGCACACTCCCCGACAACCGAAATGAAAATACCAACGATAAAATCATCGCTACGTTGTGCACGATCCACAAGTACGATGCCGGGTCTGTAGGCTGCTCTGAGCCGGCGAAGGTGGGAACTATCGCGGAAACCGCAGGCGTTGCAAAGGGAACAATCTCCAAGTTCTTTCGGCGAACCGAGTTTTTCAATGACTATGCAGGCTACTGCCGCTCCTGCAGAACCAACCAAATCGCGTTTCATTTGAAGATGCTCAATCGCGAGTTCTCCGAGTTGGCCAGCCTCGACCCAGCAAAAATGAATGAGCGAACCGAGGAAGAGTAGCTAACTTCCGACTTTCAGCCTGTTTCCAATAGCCGTTTCCGCATTTCCACAAATGCGGAAACGGTTTTCTCTTTTCTTGCTCCCGCAATCGCATTGCTGGCTTGCACTTGCGGCCCGTCTTTCGGGTTCCATCTGGATTCGTGGAAACGCTGGGCCATAGGGTGTACGGCGTTACCTTACAAACGGGAGCGAGAGCAATGGGACGATTTCTGACCACTCGGGAAGTCGGGGACATCTACCAAGAGCCGGAATGGAGAATCCGGCGAATCGTCGATCGCCTGGAACCGCCGGTTAGTCGGTTCGGACAGAAACGGATGATTCCGGCTGACAGGTTAGGAGAGATCGCAGAGCGACTTCGGGAGAAAGCCGATGCGTCCTGAATCCGACGATCCCCTGCAATCTTATTCAGTCCCGCAGACGGCGAAGCTGCTGGGTAAGGGACAGTCTTCGGTCAAGACCCTGATCCACAACGGCGAGTTGTTCGCGTTCATCTCGAACGAGGACGCATCGCCCGAGCGGATCCGCTACCGAATTCCCGCCTTCGCCATTCGCAACTTCATGGAAAAGCGGGCCGTTGCCGCCGCCCCGAGCACTCGGCGACGGAATCCCAAGGTGGTATCAAGCCGGAGGTACTTCTAAATGAGGATGCCTTTCGGCAAGCACCGCGGAAAGCTCTTGGAGACGATCCCACACGATTATCTGCTGTGGGTCCTGGACAACTGCGACAACCTTTCTCCGACGGTCCGAAACGAGGTTCAGCGAATCCTGGGGATTGGGCGGCATTCGTACACTCCACCGCAAACGCCCCTGGCTGTCTCGACTGTCAACGAGTGGTATCGCCGTCTCGCTCGCGAGTTTCACCCTGACCTGGGCGGTTCGCACGAAGCAATGAAAGCGGTCAATCGAGGCCGGGAACTCATGTTGGAACTGGTCAAGTGAGCGAATCAACAACAACACCGATCACCGAGGGAGTACGTTTCCTCAACACGTTATTCAGCGGCGTCGACACCTGCCTAATCCGCCCGATTGAAACGTGGAATGAATCGAACGGCAAGAAGTCTTCCCGTGTCGATTATCA
>JAAYAY010000115.1 GCA_012719125.1 Planctomycetaceae bacterium
CCAATCGTGACTTGCGCAAGCAGTATGCGCTCCTGTTGGGCAAGCAGCCCGACGTAATCACCCCGGGCCAGATGACGTACCAACTCCGACGACTGCGCTTGCGCGGCTTCATCGTCCGGATTCCCAAAAGTCATCGCTACGAGGTCACCGACGCCGGCATCCGCACCGCCGTCTCCTACGCAACCAGCCTCTCGGCTATCCTCCGTCCCCTGACCGCTACCAACTCAACAAAACCGCAATCTGACAACGAAACTCTTCCGAAAACACTCCGCAAACTCCAGAGGCTCCTTGCCGAAATCCCTGAACTACAACACGCCGCCTAAAACTTGACTCAAACGCAACAACTTTAGGCAACTGAGTTGCCTCAGACAATCCGTCCGTCATTTTCCTTTCCCCATTTTCTTTTCTACCCCAGCGTAATCCACACCACAAAGCCCGCAAGCAACCCTCTTTGCCCCCTCGCGTGAAACACTCTCAGGCATTGGCTGTACCGCATCATACTCGGTGCGGCAAACACCACTGAGAACGAGGAGCATCGATTCCTTCATTTCGCCGTTTGTCACCCCTTGTTCACTATTCTGCGGTTTCCCTCCTACGGCCGGAAATCGTCTTCCACTCGGATGCTCTCTGCAAACCGGGCCAGCAGATCGGCCGCGCGGTCGATGTCGTCGAGCGAGATCATTTCGACCGGGCTGTGCATGTAGCGGTTCGGGATGCTGACCAGCCCGGTGGCCACCCCTGCGCGGTTGATCTGAATGGCGTTGGCGTCCGTGCCCGTGGGCCGGCCGTCGGCCGCAACCTGATGCTCAATCTCCCCTTGCTTGGCAACGTCGAGCAGCCGGGCAACCACCTTCGGATTCATGTTCGGCCCGCGATAGACGACCGGTCCCTTGCCCAGGCAAATATCGCCTTGTTCTTTCTTCTCGATCGTCGGGCAGTCGGTGGCGTGGGTCACGTCGACGGCGATGCCGACCTGAGGGTCGATCCCGTAGGCGCTCGTCCGTGCCCCGCGAAGACCGACCTCCTCCTGAACCGTCGAAACGGCGTAGAGCGAGCAGTTCAGCTTCGAGGCGTCGGCCCGGCGCAGGGCCTCCATGACCACCCAGAGCCCGCACTTGTCGTCCATGGCCGGGCAAGCCACGCGGTTGTTGCGTAGCTCACGGTATTCCAGCTCCACCGTGACCGGATCGCCCACGCGTACGAGTTTCTGGGCCTCTCCCTTGTCTTTGGCGCCGATATCGAGCCAGAGGTCCTTGAGTTTGGGCACTTCTTTGCGTTCCTCTTCAGTCAGCAGGTGGATCGGTTTCCGGGCGATCACGGCCCGCACCGGCCCGTTGTCTGTCCAGACGGTCAAACGCTGCCCGATGAGCATCTGGGGATCCCAGCCCCCGAGGGAAAGCACATAGAGAAACCCTTCGTCGTCGATGTACTGGACGATCAATCCGATCTGGTCGCAATGGCCGGCTAACATCACTCGGACCGGGGCGCCCGGATTCCTGACGGCAATCAGATTGCCGTGCAGGTCGGTCGTCACTTCGTCAGCAAACGTGCCGACGTGGGCGCGAACCTTCTTCTGGAGCTCCGTCTCAAACCCGGAAGGGCTGGGCGTTTCGAGAATTTGTTGAAAGAATGCGAGAGCGGCAGATTCCATGGATGGGGCCCTTCGGGAGAAAGAAACAAAACCGGAAGATCGGCCCGGAAGCAGCCGATTCTTGAGGATTGACCTGGATGTCTCAGTATTGCATCAGCGAGAAGCGGTTCAAGTCACCCCAAAATCCCGCGCGGTTGGTTCACGACGCCTTTCGGGGTTGATGGACAGACGCGATTTGGGGGGGATCGCCTTGACGGATCGGCCTAAGCCCTCCTAGGATAAGGGGTTCTCGCAAATCTGTAGCGGCAAGTTGGGTCGAATAAGCGATGGAAACAGTCAAAGTTGCAGTGGTTGGGTTCGGCACCATCGGGTCGGGAGCGGTCAAGCTCCTCCTCCAGCAGCCCGAGAGAATCGCCCGAGCGACGGGCAAGAAGGTCGAACTGGCCTATGTGGTCGATAAGGACCTAACCCGGTCGAGGGGCGTTGACGTCCCCAAGGGAAAGCTGGTCGACGACCTGAACCTCGTTCTCAACGACCCCGAAATCCACACCGTCATCGAGCTCGTCGGCGGGATTGAACCCACGCGAGGCATCGTCCTCAAGCTGCTGGAAAACGGCAAGAATGTGGTGACCGCCAACAAGGCCCTCCTGGCCCACCACGGGCCCGAACTCTTCGCCATGGCCCGCAAAAAGGGCCGGTCCATCGCCTTCGAGGCAGCCGTCGGCGGCGGCATCCCGATCATCGCCGCCATCGGCCAGTCCCTCACCGCAAACCGGATCGAATGCATTCACGGGATCCTCAACGGCACGAGTAACTTCATTCTCACCCAGATGGAAGAACTCGGGACGGACTACTCCGCCTCCGTGGCCGAGGCCCAACGGCTCGGCTATGCCGAAGCCAACCCGGCCATGGACGTCGACGGCACCGACGCCGCCCAGAAACTCGCCATCCTGTCCCACCTGGCGTTCGGCGCCACGCCCGACTGGCGCAAGATCCCCCGGACCGGCATCGACACGGTCCAGACGGCCGACATCCGTTGCGCCAACGAACTGGGTTACAGCATCAAGCTCCTGGCCGTCGCCCAACTGACCGACGAGGGCCTGGAACTGCACGTCTCGCCCACGCTCACCCGCCACCACACCCCCTTGGCGGAGGTCCGCGGAGCCTACAACGCCGTCCGCGTCGTCGGCGATGCCGTGGGAAGCGTCTTCTTCCACGGCCTCGGCGCCGGCCAGATGCCGACCGCCTCGGCCGTCATCGCCGACCTGATCGACACCATCGTCGGACGAGCGGCCATCACCTTCAAGACGCTTGCCCTTTGGGACAAGGACCGTTCGGCGCCCGTTCCCGTCCGCGATCCGGGCAAGATCGCCGATCGGTTCTACCTGCGACTGAGCGTGCAGGATCGGCCGGGCGTGCTCGCCGAAATCGCGGGAGTATTCGGAAGACACAATATCTCCATCGCGTCCGTGCTGCAGCACGAGCCTGCCGGACTAGACGACGGCTTCGTGCCCCTGGTCATTATGACCCACTCGGCTTCGGCCGGGGCGCTGGACGACGCCCTGAAAACGATCGACAGCCTTCCCTGCGCTCACCCCGGAACCGTCAGGATGCGAGTACGAGACTGAGCTATGAAATACGCGATCATCATCCCCGACGGCTGCGCCGACGAGCCCCAGGAGACCCTGGGCGGCAAGACCCATCTCCAGGCGGCAAACATTCCCGCCATGGACGCTGTGGCCGCCGAAGGCATCGTCGGGCGTTCCGTCAACGTGCCCGACTGCCTGCCCCCCGGCTCCGACGTGGCCAACCTCAGTCTGCTGGGCTACGACCCCCTGGCCCACTTCACCGGCCGGGCGCCCCTGGAAGCCGCGGCGCAGGGGATCGCCATGGGCCCCAACGATTGGGCCGTCCGCTGCAACCTGGTCACTATCCAGGACCAGGTGATGAAGGACTTCACCGCCGGCCATATCAGCACCGCGGAAGCCACCGAACTGCTCAAGTCGGCCCAGGAGCACCTCGCCGCCGAGGGCGTCGAGTTCTTTCCCGGCGTCAGCTACCGGAACCTCATGCTCCTGCGGACCAACGATCCGGCCGGTCCGTTCTCGCAGGATACCCGCACGACACCGCCCCACGACCTGACCGACAAATCGGTCCTCGACGGCTATCCCCGCGGCCCCGGCAGCGAACTGCTGAGCCGGTTGATGGACGAGAGCATGACGCTGTTTGCCGACCATCCCGTCAACCAGGCCCGCGTTGCCGCCGGCAAACTGCCGGCCACGAACGTCTGGCTCTGGGGGCTCGGACGGGTTCCCCAGTTGACGCCGTTTCAGGAACTTTACGGCGTCCGAGGCGCAATGATCACGGCCGTCGATCTGCTTCGCGGTATCGCCTCCCTCTTCGGGTGGAAGCGGATCGAAGTGCCCGGGGCGACCGGTTACACCGATACCGACTATGCGGCCAAGGGCCGCTATGCTATCGACGCCCTCAAGGACGTCGATCTGGTCTGCGTCCACGTCGAGGCGACGGACGAAGCGTCGCATGAAGGCGACACGCCAGCCAAGATCAAGGCCCTGGAAGAAATCGACCGGCACATCGTCGGGCCCGTCCACGAGGCCCTCAAGGGCTATGGCGAATACCGCCTGCTCGTCTCGCCGGACCACCCCACGCCGGTGAGAACGAAAACCCACGCCCACGGCTTCGTCCCTTGGGCCATTGCGGGCAGCGGAATCCAGCCCGATGGCGCCGCGGCCTACGACGACGCCACGGCCGCCCGCAGCGAAACGGCCTTCGTCGAGGGTTGGAAACTGATGGAATTCTTTCTGGGAAAAAACTAGTTAGTCGTCACCAAGATGTAAGTGGCAGTCAGAATGTCAATCATCGTTCAGAAATTTGGCGGCACGAGCGTTGCCGATAGTCAGAAGATCCTCTCCGCGGCGCGAAAGGCGATCCGCGCGAAGAACGAGGGCAACCAGGTGGTGATGGTCGTCAGCGCCATGGGCAAAACCACCGACGTGCTGGTCGACCTGGCCGGTCAAATAAGCGACGATCCTCCGGCCCGCGAAATGGACATGCTCCTGTCGACCGGCGAACAGGTGACCGTGGCCCTCATGGCCATGGCCATCAATTCGCTCGGACACGAGGCCATCAGCATGACCGGCGGGCAGCTCGGCATCCGCACCGACAGCACCCACACCAAGGCCCGCATCCACTCGATCGACAGCCAGCGGATCCATGCGGCCCTCGACGGCGGGAAGGTCGTCATCGCCGCGGGTTTCCAGGGCGTGGACGAATCGTCGAACATCACCACCCTCGGACGAGGCGGCAGCGACACGACGGCCGTGGCCATTGCCGCCGCCGTCGGCGCGGCGAGCTGCGAGATCTACACCGACGTCGACGGCGTCTACACGACCGATCCGCGACTGGTGCCGGAGGCCCGCCGCGTTCCGCGAATCAGCTACGACGAGATGCTCGAGCTGGCCAGCCTGGGCGCAGGCGTCATGCACAATCGCTCGATCGAGTTCGCCAAGCGGTTCGGCGCAACCGTCCACGTGCGCAGCAGTTTCAGCGACGACGCGCCGGGCACCGTCATCAGTTCGCAGCCCGAGTCGCTCACCCGGCCCGTTTGCGGAGCGGCACTGATCAAGGACGAAGCCTGGGTCACGGTCCAGGGTGTGCCGGACCGTCCCGGAGCGGCGTCGACCATCTTCTCCAAGATCGCCGGGAAGAAGATCGGGATGGATATGATCGTCCAGAACGTGGGCGCCGAAGGCCAGGCCGACATCTCCTTCAGCGTCTTCCGCGCCGACCTGGCGCGAACGCTCAAGGCGGTGGAGGAAGCATGCGAGGAACTCGGGGCCGGCACCTACACCTGCGACGACAACGTTTCGAAGGTTTCCGTCGTCGGCCTTAATATGGCCACGCAGACGGGCGTGGCCGAACGCATGTTCCGAGCGCTGGCCGAGAAGGGGATCAACCTGCAGATGATCACCACCAGCGAGATCAAAATCTCCGTTCTCGTGGCTCGGGAATATGCCGTCGAAGCCTTGCGAACCGTACACGAAGTTTTCGGACTCTCCCAGCCGCCGGAAGACGCCGAGGAGACCCAGCCGGAAGAACCGCTGGCCGACAAGGGACGAAACGGCGTCCTGGCCCGCCTGCACGGCATGGAAGATCTGATCATCGACGAGATCTCCCTCGACGTTTCCCAGGCCCGCGTTACGCTTCCCGGCGTGCCCGACACGCCGGGGCTTGCCGCTCAGGTGTTTGACGAGATTGCCGAGAGCGGCACGATCGTCGATATGATCGTTCAGAGCATCGGACGACAGGGTCAGGCTGCTCTGAGCTTCACGGTCGCCAAAGAACACCTGGAAAAGTGCCTCGGGATCGCCACCTCGCTTGCCGAGGGCTTCGGCGGACAGAAGCCCACCAGCAGCCCCGAAGTGGCAAAACTCTCCGTCAGCGGCATCGGCATGCGCAGCCACACCTCCGTGGCCCAGCGCACCTTCCAGTCGCTGGCCGACAACGGCATTAATATTGAGATGATCAGCACCAGCGAAGTCCGCATGAACGTGGTCGTCGACGGCCAGCACGGACACAAAGCCCTCGAACTGCTCCAGAAGGAATTCAAAGAGGCGATGGCGTAGAAACTCTCCCAAAGCGGGGCAAGCCCGCAACCCAACCTTCACAAAAACATGTGCGCACCATGCACACAAATCCCGAACCAAGACTCTAAAGCGTGTCGCGTGATTCTCGGAGGAATGCGAGGGTTCCAACACCGTCATTCCCGCGCAGGCGAGAATCCAGTGCCTTCCGTCAAGTGCCTGGATTCCCGCCTTCGCGGGAATGACGGGTGGGGCGGCGCGGCTACTGCGTGAGGGGCTCTAAAGCGGCCCGCTGATCCCGCCGTCCTTGCGGATCCGCCAGAAGTGCAACGCCATTGCGAACGCCGCCGCCAGCGGAATGGCAACGCAGTGGAGCACGTAGAAACGAACCAGCGTTTCCTCGCCCACGCTGCGCGCCCCCAGCAGGACGAAACGCGAGTCGGAGGCGTCGGTGATCAAGTCGATGCCCCCCACCGAGAGAAGCTGTTGGGCGGGCCCTTCGCTCCCCAGCAGCGGAACGGCCCGGGCCATGTTCGACCCGACCGTGATCGCCCAGATCGACAACTGGTCCCAGGGCAGCAGATAGCCCGTAAACGAAAGCAGCAGCGTCATCACGAGCAGTCCCACGCCGACCACCCAGTTGAACTCGCGCGGCGGCTTGTAGCTACCCGTGAGAAAAACCCGCAACATGTGCAGCATCACCGTGATGACCATGGCGTGGGCCGCCCAGCGGTGAATCTCGCGCAACACGCCCCAGGAAACCACGTCGCGCAACGCCAGCATATCGTTGTAGGCCCATTCCAGCGTCGGCCGGTAGTAGAACATCAGGAGCACGCCGGTGATCGTCTCGACCACAAACAGGAAGAACGTGATCCCCCCCATACACCACGTGTAGTTGAGTTGCACGGCGTGCTTCGGGATCGACACCGGATGCAGGTGCAGGATCAGATTCGTCAATACAACGACGATCCTGTTCCGCCGGTCGACGGGCACCCCGTGCCGAAAGATGCTCTTCCAGATCTGCGAGTTCCGAATTCCAGAACCCAACCCCATTAGTGATCGCCTTCCTGCCTGAGTACCGTTTGGAGCATACCGATTTCTGGTATTCGGATTAGTCTCGGATTTCGTGTTTCGTATTCCGGATTTGCTGCTCTCGCCCCTTGCCCTTACACAACCACAAAACTGTCAGGATCGCTCCACTCCCCCAATTCTTCCTGAAAGATGCGGCCGCGATCAATCTCGAGTTGCCCGTCGTCGGCAATCCGAATCGCATAACGTTCCAGCGGACGCGGGGCCGGCCCTTCAAAGTTGATTCCGTCCATGTAAAATCCGCTGCCGTGGCAGGGGCACTTGAACTGCCCTTCCGATTCCTGCCAGATCGTGATGCAACCCAGGTGCGTGCAGACGGTCCCGAGGGCATAGATCTGCGATTGCCCCCGACACTCGCCGTGCACCACCCAGACGCCGTGTTGTTCCTTGAACCGCGTCTCCACCCGCCCCGGTGGATAATCGCTCGGATAACCGACCTTGAACCGCCTGGGCGGCTCGGTCACCACGTTCGGCACCAGAAACCGCCCCGTTCCGGCCGTCCACAGCGCCACGGCACCGCTCAAGAACGCCATCCCGGCTCCAAAGATCGCACGAAAGAAACCCCGCCGCGGCTTCCCGTCGGATCGGGCTTGTTCCAACTTTTCGGCCGTTTCGTTAGGACACATGAGAATCGCACACCCTGAACCTTACGGGCGGGCAGTCGTCTGTTGAGCGTAGAATCCCGCCTCTTTTCCCGTTATCCCCACCCGAACGACAGAAGTCAACCACTCGCGAGCAGGGCCGGCAGGCGAACCGAACAGCCACTTCCGAAAACGCCTCCAGCCCTCTAAAATCGGTCAGAACCACTTCTATCCTACACCATTCCCATCGTGTGCCACTGCTTGCTCGCAAGCAGTGCCGCGAAATCAGAACACTGCTTGCGAGCAAGCAGTGGCACACGGCCTATGTGCAGAGCCAACAGCCGCAAGGAACGATCGCAGAATGAACGTCTTGGTCATCGGCAGCGGAGGGCGGGAACACGCCCTGGCATGGAAAATCGCCCAGAGCCCCCGAGTGAAACGGGTCTTCGTGGCACCGGGCAACGCCGGCACCGCCGCCGATGCCGAGAATGTTGCCATCTCCGCCACCGACTTCCCTGCCCTGATCCGCTTCGCCAAGCAGAACGAGGTGGGATTGTCGATCGTCGGGCCGGAGGATCCCCTTGCCCGGGGCATCGTCGACGCCTTCCAGGCCGAGGGGCTCAAGGTCTTCGGGCCCAACAAGGCTGCCGCCGAACTGGAGGCGAGCAAAGTCTTTTGCCGCAATCTGCTCCGCAGAGCCGACGTGCCCGGCGCCGACTACCACACGTTCAAGGACGCCGGCAGCGCGATCCGTTATCTGAGCGAGCGAGAAGACACGCCGATCGTCGTCAAGGCCGATGGGCTGGCGGCCGGCAAGGGCGTGATCGTCTGCGACAACCGCAATCAGGCAATCGACGCGGTCAACGAAATCGCCCGCAACAAGGTCTTCGGCGAGGCCGGCAATCGCCTGCTCATTGAAGAGAAACTCGTGGGCCAGGAAGCCAGCGTGCTGGCCATCACCGACGGTCAGACCATCGTCACCCTGCAGCCGGCCCAGGACCACAAACCGGCCAACGACGGCGACACGGGCCCCAACACCGGCGGCATGGGCGCCTACTGCCCCGCTCCGCTGGTCGACGACGACAAGCTCCATTGGATCGAGGAACATGTGCTCGTTCCCACGGTTCACGCCATGAAAAAGGCCGGCCGCCCCTTCCAGGGCGTGCTCTACGCCGGGCTGATGATCACCAATCAGGGCCCCAAGATGCTGGAATACAACGTCCGCTTTGGCGATCCCGAGTGCCAGCCGCTGCTGATGCGGCTCAAGACCGATCTGGTCGACGTCCTCGAAGCGGCAGTCGATCGGCGGCTCGATGAGATCGAACCGCTCGAGTGGGATCCCCGCCCGGCCGTCTGCGTCGTCATGGCCAGCAAGGGCTATCCCGGCTCCTACGAAAGGGGCTTCCCCATCCGTGGGCTCGACGAAGCCGCCACGCTCCCCGGTGTCAAGGTCTTCCATGCGGGCACGGCGTTGAAGGATGGCCGGGTCGTCAACGCGGGCGGACGAGTGCTCAACGTGACCGCCCTCGGCGATTCCATCGCCAAGGCCAAGCTCAACGCCTACACGGCCGTCAAGGCCATCCGCTGGGACGGCGCCTGGTGCCGCAAGGATATCTCCGACAAAGCCTTCCGGTAGGCGTTCCGCCCTGGTGGTTGACCAAAGGCTGGCCGTGCGACTTCCAGGACAACGGATCGCAAAGCCTTCCGAGAATGGACGCCCCAGGTGGCCCCAGGGTCGCCTCGCCCAGGAATAGCCAGGGTGAAAAACCAGAACAAACCGACAGAAAAGCCCGACGTAACTCGTTGCTACGTCGGGCTTTTCGTTCTTAGTCGGGGTGACTGGATTTGAACCAGCGACCTTCTGACCCCCAGTCTCATTTTGACGGCATTTCGTCAGATGTTCCACTATTCACAATGATTGACGGGAATTGAACTTACTGCTATCCTTCGGTTAATGGTGCTATGTCCAGATTGACGGTTTTTGACCCCAAACCTAGCACCACACATAGAACCGGGGGAATCATGGGCAAGTCTGATCGATCAGAGAATCGGCTACTTTTCAACAAAAGTCGCCTGGAATCCATAGCACCGCCTAGCACCGGACGGGCGGTCTATCACGATGAGAAAGTCCGCGGCCTGTGCCTTCAGGTGACCGCCAGGGACCGGAAGACGTTCTACCTCTACAAGTGGTTTGAGGGGAAGCCGGTCAAGTACAAGATCGGTCGATTTCCGGGAACCACGGTTGAGACCGCGCGGAAATCGGCCAAGAAGCTGCTGGCCAAGATGGCCGATGGTGAGAACCCGCAAGCCGCCCGAACAGCAGCCCGTGGGGAGATGACGCTGGATATGCTCCAGGCCCGATGGTTGGCCGATGCCAAGCTCCGCAAGAAGACCTGGAAGGAAGACGAGCGGCAATACAACGTGTTCCTGAAACGCTGGGGCGGACGGCGGTTGTCCGAAATCGACAGCGGCGAGGTTGTGACCCTCCATGCCAAGATCGGCGAAAAACACGGACGATACGCCGCTAACCGGGTTCTGGCGTTGCTTCGCGCCATGTTCAACTTCGCGCTGTCGCCTCACGAATCGGTCAAGTGGAAGGGGATCAATCCGACTGCCGGGGTCCGCAAGTTCACTGAGAAGTCACGGGACAGGTTTATCACGCCGGAGGAGATGCCGGCTTTCTTCCATGCCCTGGGCGAAGAGGAAGAGACGGTCCGGGACTACTTTTGGCTGGCGTTGCTGACGGGTGCCCGAAAGTCCAACTTACTCGAAATGCGATGGGACCAACTGACGGTAGAGGGCATGTGGAGAATCCCGGAAACAAAGAGCGGGGAGGTTGTGGTCCTGCCTCTCGTCCAGCAGGCCCAGAACATTCTCCGAGCACGTCGAGAACGATACGGCCATCAACCCTGGGTGTTCCCCGGACCGGGGAAAGCTGGCCATCTGGTCGAAGTCAGGAAGGCGTGGCTGCGCATCTGTCGACGGGCCGGACTGCAAGACCTGCGGATTCACGACCTGAGACGCACCCTAGGAAGCTGGCAGGCGTTGTCTGGTGCGTCGGAGATCATCATTGGCAAGTCGTTGGGGCACGCGGCCGGAAGCAAGGCAACGGCCGTCTACGCTCGCCTGGGAGTCGATCCTGTCCGGGAGTCGCTCGACGTGGCAACCGGGAAAATGATCGCACTTCAGAACGGAAGCAAGGAGGGTGCTGGCGATGGACAGTGAGCAGGCCTCCCAGGCAATTAGCGAGCTACTGCGATCCGTGACGGCAGCCCTGCACCGACCAGGCGTCCTGGAAGTCGACTTTCGCACCAACATCGTGAATGAAGAGGTCTTAAACGAGTACCATCGGGCGAGTGAGGAGTATGCCGAATGGCAAAATTCCATCCTCGACGCGAAAGCTAAGTTGCAGGCTTCCGGGTTCGTGGTGCCTGATTCGTGGGTACGCGCCGCGATTGTCCACGCCGTGAAGCTAAGGCGTCGGCGAGACCGAGGCTATTGGATGGTAATTCGCCACGATGAACGCGAGGAAATGGAGAAACTGAAGGCCGAACTACTGTTAGCAGGAAGGCGTCTGCAACTGGAAGGCGGCGCGAACAGCGCGAACAGCGCGAACACTTCGCGACTATTTCCGGGTGGGTTGCCCAGGAACTTGGACGTCCGCGACTTGGTTTGCAAACTGGACGCAGAAAAGCAACCCGGGAAGTCCGACAACGACATTGCCCGTGAATTCACGGGCGAAACGAAAGGTCACGACAAGAAGGCCAAGAGTTTGCTGTCTCAGATTCGCCGACTGAAGCGGGAAGGCAAGGTCAATCTCTGAGCGCGAACAACGCGAACACTTGTCGTAAATAGCATTTACGCACCACCAAACCCCTGTATCCTTGGATTGAAGTTGACCGCAACTCAATCCTAGACACAGGGGTTTTTTTATGGCTACCACACTTGCTCGCGAACCTCTTCTATCGTCTGCCCAAGCCGCTGAACTGTTGGGCGTCCGGTCGCAAACGCTTGCCGTCTGGCGTTGTTCTGGCCGGCACGGGTTGCCATTTCTGAAAGTTGGCAACGCCGTCAAGTACCGCCAATCTGACTTGGAGCAATGGCTCGCCGGTCGCAGTTTCACAAGCACCGGACAGGCGGACGCTGCTGGCGTCTGACCAACAAAAAAAGCCCAGCAGCACGCTTTGGGGACGGTTGCCGGGCAAACGGAGAATGCGCATGGATTCTACCAGCACACAGATTCGGCGGCAAACCCCGATCCCGATGGGCGCGCCGAATCCGGCGGCGGCCGTGGATGATGAGACTGGAGGGGAAGCGATGAGCGAATCAGCGGCAACACCGATCACCGAGGGAGTACGTTTCCTCAACACGTTATTCAGCGGCGTCGACACCTGCCTAATCCGCCCGATTGAAACGTGGAATGAATCGAACGGCAAGAAGTCTTCCCGTGTCGATTATCA
>JAAYAY010000116.1 GCA_012719125.1 Planctomycetaceae bacterium
GATAACGATTATCAACGCTACCCGTACGCGCTATCGAAGCCCCGAATCGTCGATCAGCTCTCCTCTGACCCCGCCACCCCCTCAACTAGCCCGTTGCAGAACCACTCGATTTATGCAACAGTTGGGGTCACTCTAACCGATGCTGCCAGACGTGTCAAAGCGGTTGCGTTGTTCGGCGCATTCTTGGGCCGCTTCCGCACGTCCCTCACGGCTCAAAACGCACCGTGGGGCGCCGCATTCAAACTGCATGTGACGGCTACCTATTCCGCGATGATCTCGAATTGAGCCTCAACCTCTTCTTTCGACCTGGGGCGTGAACAACTCTCACCCGTGCAACTCACACTTCGACAAACGGCGCGGACCCAGGCGGGGTCAACCTCCTCTTGAGACTGGTCGATGAGGGTGACGACTCCACCGGCTGGGCCCTCCTTGGACTGCCAGAAGAACTCCGCATATCCAGAGCGATAACACACGACTCCTTCCAGGTCGTCGCGAATGACGGTCTCAGCATGTTGGTCTGCGCCGGTTCGGAAAAGTCGGCCGATCGTCATTCGCCAGGTGAACCAGCGAACCTCATGCGGGCTCATCGACCAGCGGAACTCGTCGCTTCCGGTTTGAAGGCAGGCAACGCGCAGCATCAACATGGAGAGTTCTTGTCCCTCTGGGGGCATTAGAAGATCGTTCCGCAGGAAATCACTCGCGTCGGGTTGCACCGCTGGGAGGGGTATCAGCATTGCACGCGGGTTGTCTCTCAGAGCAATCATGCCTCCGCCTGGAGATCCTTGAAGATTCCGGATCAATTCCCGCGGCAGCCTGAGGTGGAGCGACCCGAATCGGCACGCAACCCAGTCTTCCGGCACTTCCACCTCGGGCATCGAGGTGACGGGCACGGGCGGCACATCGGCCAAGCCCAGATGGGATGAAGTGTAGCACCAGACGAGATGCACGCGGTAATGAATCAGCAGGCCCAGCACCAGGGCTACGAGCGTGAACGTAACGAACAGCGTTCGCAGCCGAAACTGAAACCAGCGGCGTCGTTGCCCGGATGGTGCAGTTGTGTCGTTGCTCATGTTCGCGGTGCTATTGGATTTCCTTAAGAGCCAGGCCGGCCGCCTCGCGAATCGTGCGGGAGTCGGCCTTTAACAGGTCCGTGATCTTGGGAATTGCCGGACGGGCTGACTCCTTGAGGCCGGTCAGTGCATTGAGTGCGGCCAACTGGACGCGCAGGGACGGGTCGCCGAGCGCTTCGATGAGGACTGGCACAGCGCCCGGGAACTTGCCAAGCACTTCGACGACGCCCGAGCGAACCTGGGCGTTGGGATCTTCCAGGGCTGCCAACAAGAGGGGCGATTTCTCGGAGGTGATTTGCTGAAAAGCCGCGATTGCTTTCTTTCGAGGGTGGTCCCATTGGTTGTCGAGCAGATCGAGGAAAGCTGGGGTTGCCGCTTCAGCCTGGGAACCGAAAACAGCGAGAGTACGTGCAGCGTTCGATTGATCTTCCGAGGAGTCTCGCAGCAATACAACCAGGGCGGGAATCGCCGGCCGGGCTCGCTCGCCCGCCTTGGCTATCGCCGTGCGCAGCAGATCCCACTCCTCTTCGTGGTACGGGCTGGAATCCGGCGATATAAGGTCGATCATCGTTTGCACGGCCGCGGAGTTGTCGGGCTCGAGGACAACCGCGGTGCAAGCGCAGCTCAGTTGGCTGGAGAAGGCGGGTAATGTCTCCGTGAAACGCAATAACGAGGGGACGAGGTCCTTGGCCTTTGGCCCGAGTAGTGCCAGCGCCACGGCGACCTGTCCACGGATCCGATCGTCCACCTCGAGGGACTGGCCGAGCACGTCGAGCAGGTCGTCGCTTTGCGGGTCGATCCTGGCGGCCGCGACTGCCGCCTCGCCGCGGGCCTGATAGTTGTCAACGTGATCGTCGGGGCCGAATCTATCGAAGCTTCCGCTGGCGTCCTTGATGAGTTGAAGGAGGGCTGGCATGGCTTGTTCGGCCTGTGGCCCGATGGCCCCCAAGGCCCGTGCGGCCGTTCCAGCCAAAGGCCGATATTGAACGGGATGGCTGTATCGATACCCGCCGCGACTACTCAGCATCTCGGCGAGAGCGGCCGTGGCAGGAGCCGCTTGCTCGCCCAACTCTCCCATGGTCCTGGCGGCCTCGTGCTGCACGTCGCCTTCTTTGTCGTGAAGGGCTGCGATCAAGCCTTCGACAGCGACCGGCGACGTCGGCCGGATAAAGCCGAGAGCCTCGGCCGCGGTGGCACGAACGAAGTCGTCTTCGTCGGTGAGCGTCTGGACGAGGGCGGCGACGGAGTCGCCTGCGTCGGAACCGATCTTCCCGAGCGAGCAGGTGGCCTCTCGGCGGACCGGCGCCTCGACATCGTCGAGACGATCCACCAGTGAAGCCACGGCCTCGCGTGCATCCGGCCCCATCTTTCCCAAGGCGAAAGCAGCCAACTCGCGAACGCGAGGCCGCTGGTCGCGAAGGCTGTCGACGAGGGGCTCGAGGGCGTCTTCGCCTATTGCGCCGAGGGCCACAGCGGCACTGAGGCCGACGTCGGTCACCGGCACTTCCACGGCAAACCGATGGGGTTCCGGTTCGGCGAGCTTCTCGATCAGCTTGGGGACCGCCGGCGCGGCGTCCTTGCCGATGGCTCCCAGCAGTTCGGCTGCGTCGTCGCGAGTGCTTTCGTCCGATGCGTCCAGGAGCCGGATAAGTTGCGGCACGGCCGGGGCTGCGTCGAGCCCGAAGTCCCGCATTTCCCAGAGTGCGACCTCCCGCGTGCGTTCTCTCTTCAGGGCCTTGGTCAACCGGCGGATTCCTCGCGGTTCCGCGCCGAGGACAGCAACTGCCTGCAACAGAAGGGCAACCAGGACTACCATGCGAATGGGCTTCATTCTTGCCACCCACCTCCCCAGGGCCAACTCGGTAACCGTTCGACGCCGGTGCGCCCATCGTACGCCCGACGGCATGCGAGTGCAAGAACAGATGCGATAGCCTGTTTACGCCTGGCCTTAGTGCCTTGCCGGCGTCATCGGCCCGATGTACTTCTTGGCGACGACCAGGTGGTCCCACCAGACCTTGCTGGTGCCTTTCTCCGGTTGCGACATGTAGCGGTAGAGCCAGATGCCGTTGATGTTGAGCTGCGGGGTGCTTCGCCAGGCGAATCCGGGGAACGGTTTGCCGCCTTCGAGCGGGACGCCTTTGCCCTGGGCGTAGTCCCAGGTGACGCCCGGGCCGGTCACGTAGGGTTTGAACTTGTCGTAGGTCCAGGTGCCGACCGATGGGAAACCCTTGCCCAGGTAGCTGGTGACGCGGCCGTCGCGATCCCGGCTGAGCCGGCCGTTGAGCCAGTAGGCCTGCTCGCCGTTGGTGTCGCCAATGTCGTTCATCTTGACCATGATTTCCAGGCAGATCCACTGTTCCCTGTCCACCTTGCGATCGGGCACGCCGATCTCGAAGCTGTTGCCCCAGGTCTGACCCCGCGGCGGGCTGCCGCCCATGTTCTGCCAGTAGCTGTAGAAGTACCAGGTGTCGAACTTGCCGGGCTCGACCTGGCTGCTCCAGCGGGCGTCGCCCAGCGGCCGCACTCCGGCGCCGCCCTGGGCCCAGGGCGTAGGCGGGTTGAAGCCGACCAGTCCGCTCCCGTAGTGGTGGATGGGCGCGTGCTCCTGGTTGAACTTCATGTAGAAGCGGAAGAAGAGCTGATCGTAACCGTAACCTCCGTCCGGATTCTTGAGACGGCGATACAGATTGCCGCCGTCCATGTAGCCGCCGGTCCCGCCGGTCACTCGGGTGAGAAGCAGCGACTGCTTCCCACTGCTGCCGGGCACGACCTCGTTGCAGGTGGACATGATCGGCATGCCGGCGGCCGACTCCCAGTGGCTGCAGATCTCGTCGACCGAGCCTTCGAAGGACTCGACGAACACAACGTCCGGGTCGTTCTCGATACCGACGTCGCCGGGATACCTGGCGGCGATGCCCGAGTCGCCCTCAGGGATGGGGGGCGTCGGCTGAGGCTCAACGGTGACGGCCGAGGCCTGGGGCCCGGCAAGCGACTGGTCGGCTGCTGAAACCCACTTGTTTCCGGGAACGCCCAGGGCCACGGCACCGAGCACGACCACCAGAGTCAATGTGAACTGACGAACGGTTGCCGAATTCATGTTCGTTACTCCATCCATCCTCAAGGCAAGAACCAGGAAAGTCACTCAACCGGTATCGGGTCCGTCTGCAGATGCTGCATGCTGCTCGGGTAGTCCTTGCCGATGAAGGCCGCGAAGGAAACGAGCTGGTCGGGCACTTCGGCAAGGACGTCGAAGCTGACCGCGAGTTCTCCGCTCCCAGACACCTCCACGACCTTGCGGTCGACCCGCCTGGCCTGTTTGCCGGCCTTGAAAGTGACGTGCACGAGCTGCGTGCCGAGTTCCGCCTCCAGATCGTGATGGACCGTGACGGTGACTGTCTTCCCGGCGGCGACCGAGGCGGGCGTTTCCAGCGAAATCAATTCGGCCCCCTTCTTGCCTGCCCGGGCAGCTTTCTTCTCGCCTCGTTTTGGCTTTCTGGCCTCGGCCGCTTTCTCCTTCTCGGCCACGTAGGCCTCGCGTACGGCCGGATCATCCCGGTGCCGGAAGACGTCGAGCATATGGTCGCCGGTGCGAACCATCCACGACTCCAGGGCGCTGCGAAGCTTTGCCAACTCTTCCTGGTGAGCGGGGGAGTCGAGTAGGTTCTTGAGACAGTTGGGGTCGTGCTCGACGTCGTAGAGTTCTTCTACGACGCGGTGCTGGTACAAGTCGTGCCGGGCGGCGATCCACTGGTCGGTTCTTGCCAACTCGGCCATACGGCGGTAAGTGGGCGTACCGGTGGTGGCGGTGGCCATGATCCGCTCGCCGTTCGACCAGGGGTTGAAGATGTAGAGGAGTTTCTTTGTGTGGACGGCCCGCATGGGATCGCGCGAGCCGCCCGCGTTTTCGTTGTATTCCTTGAAGACGAGGTCCCGACCGTCCTGGGCTTCGCCCTCGAGCAGCGGTGCGAAGGAACGTCCGTCCATGCCATCGGGATGCTTCAGCCCGAGCAGGTCGAGCAAGGTGGGCAGGAAGTCGACGGCCGAGACCATGTGCTGATCGTCGACCGCGCCGGGCTTGGTGACGCCGGGCAGGCGGAAGATGAGCGGCGTGTGGGTGCTGTGGTGATAAAGCTGCGTCTTGGCAAAGGGGAGCGGCATACCGTGGTCGGAGAGAAACATGACCAGGGTGTTGCCGGTCTGTCCCGAATCCTGCAAGACCTTGAGAACATGCCCCACTCCGTCATCGGCCCGGCGCACGGAAGAATAGTAGTGAGAGAGCTCCTTGGACACCACCGGATCTTCAAACAAAAACCCGGGCGTGGGCGGCTCGTCCGATGTGAACACGCGTGAAGGGACATGGGGGTCAGGGATCGTGTCTCCGTTGCCGGCCTGGGCGTAGAACGGCTTGTGCGGATCGGCGATGTTAATGACCAGGCAGAAGGGCTTTCCGGCCGCCTTGGCCCCGTCGATTCCCCGACTTGTGGACACACCGTAGGACGCGGCATCCTTCACGTGGGCCTTGCTGCCGTCTGGCAGGTCGTCCAGGACCAGATCCCATGCCGGATAAGGGGAATAGGGCGTGGAATGGGAGACCTTGTGCCGAATCGCCGTGAAGTAGCCGGCCTGCTGCATCAAGTCGGCCAGGACCGGATAGCCCGGATTGGGAACCTGGTAGAAGCCCTCGACACGGTTGTTGTGCGGGTAGCGGCCCGACCACATCACGTTCCGCGACGGCATGCAGTTGCCCACCTGAACGTGGGCCCGGCGGAAGCGGAGCCCTTCGGCCGCGAGCCGGTCGATGTTGGGAGTCGTGCCGGGGAGCTTGCAGTCGAAGGCCCCGATCGAGTCGGCACTCATATCGTCGACCGTGATGACCAGGAGGTTCGGTCGGTCGGCTGCCGCCAGGTGAGGAACGGCGTGCAACACGAGCAGACAGGCAGACAGGAAAGCCAGGCGGTGTTTCATATCGCGGGTCTCCTTGGGGGAACGGCGAAGACCATTATACCGGTCCGCAAACGCCACAAGAATTGGCGGTTTGCCCGCGAGGCGCATCCGGGAGTCCCTATTTCCGTCGAGAACCAGCGCCGGCCTCGGGAACGTAGAGCGTGACGCAGCGCAGGCCCCCCTGGTGCTTTGCCATGTTCGTGGCGTCGACGGCGATCACTTTCCATTCCGGCAACAGGCGGCGGAAGACGGCCGCCGCTTCTTCGCCGCCGGCCTTGTCGACGCTCGGGTAGATCGGCACCAACAGGACCCCGTCGGCGAAGACGACGTTGGTATGGCTCCGCCAGAGGGCGTCCCGGCCGGCGGGCATGGGAACGCGGATCACCTTGAGTCTGGCCGTTCCGATACGAACCGCCGAAAGCCTTTCTGCATTGCGATCGAGCACTGCCGCATTGGCCGGGTCGATCGATTCGTCGCACCTGCCGACGACGATCGTGTCGGCGGCTGTGAAGCAGGCGAACATGTCGGCGTGCCCGGTCCGCTCCCCGAGCAGGTGCTCCAATACGACCAACTGTCTCACGCCGAAGCGTTCCTTGAGGAAGCGTTTCAAGGTTTCCACGTCGTGGCCGCACTCGATGTTGGCGTTGAGCGACTGGCTGGTCGTGACCAGCAGCCCTTCGCCGTTGCTCAAGAGGTTCCCGCCCTGCCACCGCAGTTGCGTCTCGGTCGTCGTCGCGTGGAAGGCGTCGGCAATCGCCCGAGTGGCCGCGTCGTCATGGTCGCGTCCGGGCATGTCGTAGGAAGCATCGAAAGCCTGGAGTCCGCCTTCTGCGGAGCAGGTGAAGATCGGTCCGAAATCGCGAACCCAGCCCGTGTCGGCAGTCGCCGTGACGAAGCTGCCGGAGTCCGATCGTACGCCCGCTTGGGCAAGGACACGGACGACAAGGTCTTGCTCTTCGGAAGACGAGACCAGAAGAACGAGTCGGGCTCGCGGACCTGCCCGGCCGACGACTTCGGCCAGGACGTCAGGAGCCTCGCGAGCCAGCCAGCCGCCGGCGAGCACGATCGCCTGGTGCCGTTCGAAATCGGCCGGCAGGCCAGCGCCGGGCGTGTTCTCTGTACCCTCCGAAAGATCGAACGTTCCCGGCCCGACAAACCACTGCTGATTCCACAGCTTGGCAAAGGTGTCCTTGGAGCGGATCAGATCCGGCGCAGGCCGATCGCCTGGGGCGCCCTTTGGGGAACCGTCATCCTGGCTCGCCGCCGGTCTCTCGTTCGAAGGTGCTTCTGCCTCCGCCGCGGTTGCCACCGGCACGGCCGATGAGCACACCAGTGACAGAGGGAGAATCAGCGAGCGGGCGATCCAGGTTGCGAAAGGCCTAGCGATACGCGGACGGAGATGCATGGGGTCATATCCTGGAAGCCGGAGAGGCGACTGGGCACGGCAGTCTTCCTACTGCAGTATAGCACGGTCTCACGGAGTGGATGAGCACCCTATTCACTGCCCAGGCAAACCACCTGCCCGTCCGTCAAGGTCACGACAATACCGGCGCCCGTCAGCGCCACTCCCCATCGCACGGGAGGGCTGGGCAAGGGGACGGTCCAGAGGATTTCGCCGTCGGCCGAAAGACCTTCGACGCCGTCTTCGTGCAGGACCACCAGGCCGTCCGTGGCGACGGCCAGACCGCGCACGTCGGACGTGTCGCCGGACCAGAGAATCGTCTCGTCGGTCGGTACGGTCATCACGTTGCGGGGCACCATGTTCTGGATCTTGTTCATCCACTCGACGATTCGATCCAGCGCCGCCATGTCGCGCGAGCAGAACAGGCGGCCGTCAATGAGGGCGACGTGCCGATCGAGGAGCGGGAAGTAGATCCGTCCTTGGTGGCGCTTGAAGATCGTGGTCCGTGTTCGTCCCTGGGAGAACAGCTCGGGGCCCAGGCACGAGAGCCGGCCGTCGGGCTCAACGAACATCTCCATGCCGGCTTCAAGTTTCGTTACCACCTGAGGAGGCGTGCCCGTGGCGGCATCCAGGGCGACGATGCCGACCGGGGCTCCGCCGTTGATCAGCAGCTTGCCGTTCTTCAACAGGAGATTGCTCTGCACGCCGAAGCTCAGGTTCGGCTGGGGCTGGTCGAGGGTGAAACTGTGTTGCCAGCGGAGCTTGCCCGTCGTGAGATCGACGGCCGCGGCAACGCAACCATCTGCCGCCGTGCTGCCTGCGGCCGTGTACGCAACGCCGTCGTCGCTGATCACCACGCCGCCTCCTAACGGCCAGGTCGACATCAGCCGGTTCATGATGTTGACGAAACGCCGTTCCGGTGCCAATTCCAGGCGTCCAAGCTCACGCCCGTCGGCGGCATCCACGCAGTAGAGACAGCCGTCGCAGGAACCGAACACGACTCGCCCATTCCAATAGGCGGGCGGATGCGTCACCGCCGCTTCCGACGAGGCCTGCCAAACCATCTTGCCGTCGGCGACGTTGAGCGATGTGACCGATCCGTCCACCGCCGCGACAAAAACGCGGCCTCCAGCACAAACGGGCGCACTCAGACCGTCACTCGGCAATCGCTTTCGCCAACGCTCCGTTGCATTCCGCGGGATCTTGACGGCAATCTTGGCTGTCCCGGCCGAGTTCGCGCGATACATGGGCCAATCACCCTTGGCTGCCGGAGTCGAAGAAGACGGTTGGTCCCAGGCGTCCAACTCCGCGGGCACGCGTCCGGCGAGCTTCTTCCGTGGAGCCATGCAAAAGGTGCCGTGGACTTGCCAGCAGTCGCAGGCCAGCGGCATCCAGTAGAGCCGCCCGTTGGCCGGCACGACGCCGTCGAAGCACCCCGGCCGGACGACGCCTTCATACGCGGCAAGTTTCTGCTCGGCCAGATCCACGTAGACCGTCCGGCCTTCACCGCCGCCGGGACGGTAGAAGAACTGCGAGGGTGTGACGGTCACCCGCGTGCACGAACCGATCACGCCCAGGTTGAACTGATCGAGAACCTTGCCGGTGAGCGGATCGACCTTCTGGCAGACCGCGGTCGGCGACGCGACCCGAGGCATGACGTAGAGCTGATCGCCGGTGAAGAAGGGGTGGGGCGACTGGATCGGCGACGACCAGAGCAGGTCGCCGTTCTCGAAACTGAGCCCGATCGTGGTCTTGAATTGGGGTCCGGCGAGAACGACGACACCGTCGCCTGCCCGGGCATAGCAGTAGGTGGCCCAGCCGATGCCCCAACCCTGGCGTTTCAGAGCGTCGCCGATCGTGTCGAACAGCTTCTGCGAGGTCCCCGGCTCCCGGCGCCAGACGGTCTTGCCCGTCTCGGCATCCAGGGCAACCATGTAGTGCCGCGGGGCGAGTTGCAGAATCCGTCCTCGATCCATGCACAATGCTCGAGCGTCGAAAGGCTCCTGCTCGGTGACCTGCCAGCGGAGTTTCATTTCGGGGAACTCGAAGGCCGCCAGGGTCGTGGCTTTCCCGAAGTTCTGGACAATCGGTTCATATTGGGTGTTCGCCACGTCCCAAGGCCAGTGGCCCATCTCGCGGCGAGCCTTATGGGGGGCGACGTGGGCGTCGGGCGGGCCGAAGGCGGCCCACAGCGTGTTGCCTTCTCGGGCGATCCACTTCCAATCGGTGCCGCCCGCCTGAACAGCCTCGGCCGGAGGTGCGAATTTGCCCCGCTCGTTTCCGGTGGCACCGTCGAGGAGCCAGAGCGTTGCGCCTTCGGCAAACAACACTTCGTTGCCGGTTGCCAGCTTGGCCACGTTGTGGACGACGTAATCCGGGTTGAGTGGCCGGTTCCACAGCGTCAGCCCGTTGTAGGCATTGAGGACGGTAAGCCGATTGAGCGTCGGTTCTTCCCGCCGATGAAAGGCGATATGTCCGGAGAAGAAGTAGATCCGCCCGCCGGCGAAGAGCGACTGGTTCGGCATGGCGGCAAACACGGGGAACGTCTGGAACCGCAACTCGCCCGGCAGACGCGCCAACGAATCCTGGGAGACGATGTTGTTGCTGGGGCTGTGATAGGGATGCCGCCAGTCGTCGGTGCCCGCCTGTGCCGGCTTGACGATCGTCCGGCCGGCAACGATCGCCACACCTCCCGGGCGCAGGACCCGGAGCATTTCTTCTTCCGAAGGCGGCGAGCCGGTGCCCGGTGATACCCAGACTGCGTCAGCCATATCCTCGGCCAGCCAGAGCGACGGGCGATCGTCGGCGAGGACCGAGACTCGCCCGCCGAGCAGACCTTCTTGCCGAGCCCACTCCCGAAGCTCGTCCATGGCCGGCGATGCCTTGCCGCGGCAAAGGATCATCCAGGGCGTCTCTGCAACGATCGCCTTGACGTTCGCCAGACAGGTTTCGTCTTCACCTCCGGCCAGAACGACCAGGGCAGGAGTCTGCCCCAAGTGCCTGGTGAGGTCACGGGGAGCGTCGCCGGCCGTGGCCGTGCAGACGTAAAGAAACGCGGGCAGCAGAACAGCGAGAGTCTTCATGATTCCCCCCTCGAGAAGGCAGACTTCGCAATCGTGGCCGTCACATTCGTTGGAGTCCAGGCTTCAGCCTGCCGCTCGTCGGATGAGCGAGTTCCCTCTTCACCGCAGGCTGAAGCCTGGACTCCAACGACGGCATTACGGTCGCGACGGGCAAGCGCCGTGGCGCCCGCATTATCGCAGACGGGGGGCAGATTGCCAGCTACGCTTCAAGGAGAAAAGAAGACGCAGGAAACGGAGATATGAGCAGGCTCACTTCTCACTCTTCTCGCCGGCCTCCGGCTTCTTCTCTTCAGCTTCCGGCTTCTCGATCGGCGTGTCTTCCAGGTTTCCCCACTCGCTCCAGCCGGGATAGTAGTTTCCCGCGTTCTTCGCACCCATGAGTTCCAGAGCGAACACCATCACCGAAGCCCGGCCGCCGGACTGGCAATGACTGGCCGTGGGCTGGTTGATGTCGATCCCGGCTTCGTCGAACAGCTTGCGAAGTTCCTCGGGCGACTTGAACCGGTCCGTCTCGGGATCGACCAGGTTGACCCAGTCGAGATGCCTGGCGCCGGGAATGTGTCCGCCGCGGAGATTCTTCTTCAGATCGATTCCGCAATTCTCGTCGTTACTGCGGGTATCGATGATCTGAAAGCGATGATCTTTGATCGCTCTCAGCACCTGAGCCTTGCTGACGAGTCGTCTCTTGGCAGGTGTCGCCTTGAATTCCGCGGCCTCCGGAGCCGGCGTCGCCTCCGTACTGACAGGCAACTTCTTGGCGTTCCATGCCTTCCATCCGCCGTTGAGAAGCCGCGCGTCGCTCACGCCCCAATAGCGGAGAATCCACCAAATCCGGCCGGCTTCCTTGCAGGCCGAACCATCGTAGGCAACGACGGACGATTCGGGACCGATCCCCAGGCCGCCGATTCGTTTGCTCCAAGCTTCCGCGTCGCTGCCGTCGCCAAAGGCGTCCTTCCACTCGTCGTGATCGACGCGAATCGCGCCCGGGATGTGCCCCTCGTCATAGGCCTCCTGGCTACGCACGTCGAGAATCACAAACTGGCCCGGTTTTGCCTTGGCAAGGCGGCCCGGCTCGATCAGCAGTCGGGGACGAGGATAGGACGCTGTTTCGGCCGCCTGAACGAGAGTAACGCAAAGCACGGCAATCACAAGAGACAGAGCGTAGAATCGTCGCATAGGGTATTCCTCATAGTGTTGGTCAGTCCGGCTACCAGAATCAGCCGCCAGCAGGACCCGCTCGTTCGACCCCCGGATCTCAGTCCGTGGGATCCGAAACCCGGATCCCGCATACCAGAATGTCGTGAACGGGTGCCAACGCAATTCTCGCAGCTCCGCGAGCCGGTTCAAGTGTTGAAGCAGGCGGCCAGCCAAAGAACAACCTGATCTGAACGGCATTCGGTGACTGGTCCCTTCTACGGCCCCTCGCCCAGGTGCTCAACGTTCACACGCTTCAGGGGGGCCGGAGAACGACCTGAGTTCAACACATTCACAAGATCTTCGCGAGCGTGGACTACTCTTGCAGCTTCTCGATTACCCATCGATCAAAGCGGACCCAGCGAACGACGTCTTTGGAGCCGCTCTGGGTGAAGAGGGCGAAACGGGGTTGGCCTTTGGCCTCGAAGGCGAACTTGTCGCAGTTCGACCACTCGTCGCCGTCCTTGAGCCGCCACTGGCCGGTCACGCCGTCGGATTCGACTTTGAGGCGGAGTTCCAGATTGGCCGCGGGGACCTCGATCTTGCTGATGACCTTGCCGCGGCCGCCGACTTCCCGGGCCAGAACGATGTACATCTTGCCTTCGATCTGTTCGCTGATGAGTTTGACGAAATCGTCGTCGTCGATGTACCAGAGCAGACCGGCCTGTTCGTACTTCTCCTTGGGCTCGTGGGCCACAGTCACGCGGGCAGCCATATCTTGAGTGGGAAGGGCCTTGAAGAGGAGAACGTTCTTGGCGTTGTTGTGACCCCAGACTCCGCCCGGCTGCGAGCGGACGATCAGCTTGCCGTCTTCGATCCGCCACTCGTTCTTGTCTTCGCGAACCCACTCCATGCCGGCGTGCAACTTTCCGTCAAATGTCTCTTCCAACAACACCTTGCCGTCGGCGGCGGCTAGTAGGAACAGGCTCGAGAGAATCAGTGAAGAAGTCATCATGGTCGTTGGTCTCCGTTGAAGAGGTGGCTATGTGGACCTCGAAGGGTGTTGTGGAACGCCTCTGCTGTGGATAACCAGTTTACGGACTTGATCCTCTGCCTGCCAGCGGTTTTCCCGACGCGCTTGGCATCGGCTCGTGCACAGTGCCTGCAATGCCGGCAGGCCGGTCGTGGACTGGATACTTGCACCCCGTGCCGCACTCTGCGAGAATTCAGCCCGCACTTGCCTTGAGGGCCACCGCTTCGGTAGGTGGAAAAAGCTTAGGTTTGATATGGTTATTCACTGGGGTTGCCAATACGTTCTCGGAGAACCAGTCATGAAACGGCTGAGTGTCTTTTCTATTCTCGTGTTCTTGTGTGCGTCCGTTGTCGCGGCCGACGGCTTGGACGAACTGGCCAGGCCGCACGAAGGACGGAGCATGCGGTCGACGTCGACCGCGGTGGACGAGAACGGCGACTATGCCCATAGCAACAGCGACAACTCGCGAGTCGCCCCGGGCGCAACGAAGGTCGTTCTCGACGCCGAGGGGCCCGGCGCGATCACTCATATCTGGTTCACGTTCCTGGCTCCCGAGCCGCATCCCTGGGCAAAGGAAGGATCGGCGAATCATCAGGAGGTCCTGCTGCGGATCTACTACGACGGAAAGGAGCGACCCGGCGTCGAAGCTCCCTTGGGCGACTTCTTCGCCAATTCGTTCGGCAAGCGCAGCGAGGTGATCAGCGTGCCCGTGGTGGTCGAGGACGCCGATTCCTACAACTGCTTCTGGCGGATGCCGTTTCGCAAGTCGGCCCGGATCGAGCTTGTCAATCAGAGCGAGAAGAAGTTGAACCTGCTCTACTACAACGTCGACTGGATCAAGCTGGACTCGCTTCCGGAAGACACGCCCTACTTCTACGCCCAGTACCGTCAGGAGTATCCGCTCGGGCAGGGCGAGGACTACGTGATTCTCGACACGAAGGGCAAGGGCCATTATGTGGGGACCGTGCTGTCGGTCCGCACGCGGAGCCCCTCGTGGTTCGGCGAGGGGGATGAGAAGATCTACATCGACGGCGAGAAGAAACCCTCGATCTGGGGCACGGGCACAGAAGACTACTTCCTGTCGGCCTGGGGGCTGAAGACGACCAGCACGCCCTACTTCGGTACGCCTTATTTCGACCAGTGGGGCATCGTGGGCGGACACACCAGCGCCTACCGCTGGCACATCCACGATCCGATCGTGTTCAACGAATCGATCCGGTTCACCATCGAGCACTGGGGCTGGATCTCGTCGGACGAGAATCCCAAGCACGAAACCAACAGTTGGAACGAGCGGCAGGACGACTTCTCGAGCGTAGCCTTCTGGTACCAGACCGGCGAGCCGACCTTCGCGGCCCGGGCGCCCGACGCCAAGGAGCGTACGCTGCCCAACCTCGACCTGGTCTTTCCCGCCACCCCGTATGTCGACGAGAAACACCACGGCCCCGGCGAGGCACGGGTTCAGACGAACCTCGGCTTCTTCCCCGGCGGGCAGCTCCTTTATCGTGCCGAGCAGTCCGAGGGCGCCTGGGTGGAGATCCCCTTCACGGTGAAGGAGAAGGAACCGCGGCGGTTGTTGATCCGGGGCACGCGGGCGGGGGACTACGGCCGCTACCAGGCCCATCTGAACGGCGTCAAGATCGGGCGGCCCATCGACATGTATCACGAGGGGGTCTCCGACTGGGAATGGCACCTGCTCGACTTCTGGCCGGAGCCGGGCGACTACACGCTTCGCCTGGAGTGCGTGGGCAAGAACCCCAAGTCGACCGGTTACTTCCTGGGCGTCGAATCGGTTCGCCTGCGAGAGCGCCGACCGCGGGTGAAGGAGTGGGCCTGGGACAAGGACAAGGACTGGCGCGAAGAGCCGATTCTGTATGATTGAGCCTGCTGCGTAGTTGCTTCTCGCATAACGACTTGCGTCTCTCTCTGAGCATCAGCTGCGCCCCGTTTCTCTCGGGGCGATGGGCCTCTTCTGCGCGTTCGGGTCAGGTAAGCCGGAGAAGGTTTTCCGGCTGATCCGGTTCTGCCGAAAGTCCGGGTAATTCGCGGTGTACGCAATTTTTGGAGGATTCGGAAGGTTGCGACGATATCGATTGCAGCGGTCGTGTCTGTAGTGCGGACATACCCCGCGGGGACTAGTTGAGGCTAGTGAACTGAGGGCGCAGATCGATGGCAAGACGATCCGTTTCTATCGTTGCATTGATGCTTGTGTGGATATCTACCTTGAGTGCCACGGCAGGCGAGAACGGCTATCAGGACCGAATCCGGCAGCTTGAGTCGGAGACGGCCGAGCTTCGCGGTCAACTGGAAGAGCTTCGCGAGTCGGTTGGCAGTACGCCCAAGGCGGGGCAAGCCCGCAACCCAACCTTCACAAACATGCGCGCACCATGCGAACAAATCCAGCACAAAGACTCTAAGACATCGCTGGCGGGATACAACAACGACATCTCCCTGCCGGGCGACGAGGCAGCGGCGATCATGGAAAGCCTGCGGCCGGAGATCGCTGCAGAAGCGAAGAAGGCCGCCTGGACGAAGGGCGACTTCAAGATCGTGCCCTACGGTTTCCTGTGGACCAGCATGATTTCGCAGACGTCGCGGACCACGCCGGGGTCCTACACGCTGTGGGTGCCTTCTGCCGACGAGCAGGGGGAAAGCGCATTCATCCTCGACGCCCGGCGTACGCGGCTGGGCTTGAACGTCGAGGGACCGCGGATTCCTTACTTCTGCTGTGCCAAGAGCGGGGGGACGGTGGAGATCGACTTTCAAAGCCCCGTTACCAGCGATTTTGAGAACCGGGCGACGGTCCAACTCCGCCACGCCTATTGGGAGGTCCAGGACGAATCGTTCCGCTTCCTGGTCGGACAGAACTGGGACATCGTTTCGCCCTTGTATCCGAGCACGCTCAGTTACTCGGTCGGATGGGACGGCGGCAACATCGGCTACCGGCGACCCCTGGTTCGGTTCGACCGGCATTTCTATCCGTCGAGCACGTTGAAGCTGACCGGAGAAATCGGCGTGGCGGCCGACATCGTGAGCGATCTGGCAACCGCAACCGGCGTGCGCCGCGAACCAAGCGACTGGCCCGTCATCGAAGGCCGCATCGCGGCCACCCTCGGACAGCGAGGCGAAGGCTGCCGAAATGTGGTCATCGGTTTCTCCGGGCACGTGGGCGAACAGGGGTTCGACTTCCTTAACACGCTTCCCGCGAGTCTCAATCCGCTCGGCCTGCCGCCGCAAGACGACGTGCGTCTTCTGACCTGGTCGATGAATATGGACGTTCTCATACCCGTCTCCGATCGATTGACCTTCAAGGGCGAGTACTTCAACGGTGCGAACCTGGGGACCTTCCTGGGCGGCATTGGGCAGGGTGTATGCCCCTGCCTGCGGAAATCGATCCGGGCCAACGGCGGCTGGATGGAGTTGGGTTACGACGTCACGTCGCGGTGGCACATGATCACCGGGTTCGGCATCGACGATCCGAACGTGGAGGCCGACGCCCTGTTCGGCCGCCGCTACAACCAATTCATTTTCAGCAACATGAACTACGACCTGACCAAGAAGTTGAACGTGGGGCTGGAGATCACCTTCTGGAAGACCCTCTACTATGAAACCCGCCCCGGCCTGACCGAGCCTGCGCCGGGCGAATCGACCGTGTTCGAGTTCGTGGCCAAGTATGGGTTCTAGTCACTGGGGGTCAGAAAAGGGGTCAGGACTCATTTGCCGGAACGGCCCGCAGGGTGCTTCGCACAAATGAGTCCTGACCCCTTTTCTGGCCCTGATCGGAGTATTGGAATGTTGAAGTACTTGATTGCCGTCTGTCATTGGATCCGCAAGGCCGTTCATGGGATTCTTCAACCATTGCTTGTTCCGCCGGTCCCACCTTACCCGGTGCCTGTGAGGCTTGAGGCCAGAACGGAGTCCTATCGGCCGGCCGGCAATCGATCGACGGGCTACTCCAGGATCCACCCGCCGTCGACGACGCAATTGTGACCGGTGGAGGCGGCACTGGCATCCGAGAGGTAGAAGAGGATGTGACAGGCCACGTCTTCCGGCGAGATCTGGCGGTCGATCGCCTGGACCTTGTGGAGCGTGGCCAGATGCGTCTTGCGATCCTCCTCGTCGGTGAAGTATTCTTCCACCTGCCGCTCGGTGAAGATCCAGCCGGGGGTGACGGTGTTGATGCGGATACCATCGGCCCCCAACTCGCGGGCAAGTCCGGTCGTCAGGCCCAGAATGCCCGCCTTGGTGGCCGAGTAGATCGATCGCTTGAGTAGCCCCAACCGATAGTTGATCGACGACACATTGACGATCGCCCGCCCCCGGCCGCGGCGCAGCAGGGGAACCGCACGCCGGATGACCAGGTAGTAGCCCCGCAGGTTCAGATTCACCAGGTCATCCCAGCGGTCGGCGTCGCCTTCTTCCAGGGAGTACTTCGGATCGTAGCCGGCCACGTTGACCACGTAGTCGAGACTGCCGTGCTCGGCCGCGATCCGATCGAACGTGCTCTCAATCGCTGCGGCGTCGGATAGATCGCACATCTCGTGCGTGTAGCGATCGTCGCCGGAGAATCGGCTCTCACCGCGGGCCAGCCCAATCACTCGGGCGCCCTGATCGAGCAACATGCGGCAGACGGCCCGGCCGATGCCCTGGGTTGCCCCGGTAACGACGGCAAGCCGGTCCTGAAAGTCGTCGAATTGAATCATGGTGGTGCTCGGTGCGGGGTGTCAAAGTAGCACCACCATACCAGCAAACGGCTTGGTTGTCGAAACGGGGCGACGCCAAATCGGTGACGCGATCGCTGAATTCCGCTAGAATGCCGGCACGTTCGGCATAGGCTCTGCGACGAATTCGTTTAACCCGCTGCCGTAGGCGAGGCTTTTCGGCGATCATGGCGGGCGGTTAGAAGCAACCGCGCAGGCCTCGCCTACGGCAGCGGGTTAAACTCACATTCCGCTACCTGATGTTTTTCCAAAAGGGGGGTTGCGCCCTTCGTCGAAGTCCGTCATTTTACAGGCATGAATGGAACAACCTGGTATGGAAATCAAACGGACGC
>JAAYAY010000117.1 GCA_012719125.1 Planctomycetaceae bacterium
CTGGTCGAACGACTTCGCCAGCCGAGCGGTGCGTCGTCGGTCCCCCAGTTCTGCGTGCCCAAACATAGATTGACCCAAACTCATTGTCGACGCGTAACTGGTAGTCATGGATGGCTCCGCCAAAAAGGAGTTCAAAGTAGGACAAGTTCTCCACGTCCTACGCACCTACCTTCCTTGTCGATCGACACCGTGAGTCCGTTGAAGAAACTACAGAGCAGCCCGACGCAACATAAATCACGAATCCACAACGGCATTCTGATGCTAGCTCACTCCAATTCCTTACCGCGAGATTGAAAAACTTCCAAAGAACTTGTGGTAAAACATAAGCCTTCCGCCCCCCCACTTTATGCCGTCCGCATCGCAATCACTGCCGCACGCGCCGGCCAAGACAAAGACCGTTGATCGCCCAGCCGCAGGCGCCGGCCTCAGAAATCTGCACTCTCGGCTTGATCCTGAAGTGGCAATGTCCGATCATGGAAACCATAACGGGTTCCAAGACTACAGGAGAATCGCGTGACAAAGCAACTCACTCTGGCAACAGCCATTCTTTGGGCGTCAACGACGATGGCAACGAATGAGGCAAACGAAAACGCCGCAACACGCACCTCCGAGGCGATCCAAACCTACCGCCAGACGCTGGTGATCGACGGCCAATCAGAAAACACTCAACCGCCACACCTCGCGCCCGTCTACGACGGCCGGAAATGGGCCCTCTCCACCCGCTGGGACGACAGCAACCCCAACGCCTTGAACATTCGCCAGAAGATGCTGGACAACGGCATTCGAGGCACCTTCTACCTCAACTCCCGCGAGCCCGAGGAGCAACAAGCGTCGCTTGCATCCAAACTGACCGGCCAGGGCGAGTGCTCTGTCGGCGGCCATAGCGTGAGCCATCCGCACCTCCCCAAGCTGCCCGCCAACGAAGTCTTCTACGAACTTGTGGCCAACCGCATCGCCCTCGAATGCCTGACGGATCGGCCTGTCAACTCGCTGGCCTTCCCCTACGGCGGCTACCAGGACAAGGATCGTCCCGAGGTCCTCGAGGGCGTCACGGCCGCGTTCCTGCGCACGGGATATCACCACTGCGTCTACGCGGGCTTCGTCACTCAGAATCCGTTCCTTCCGGAAAACCTCGTGTCGACCGGCCTGCAGGTGGTACCCGGAGACCGGCAGGTCGACGCGGCCAAATTCTGGGCGCAGATCGAAAGGGTCCGCAACTCCGAGCCCCAGAGCCGGCAAACGTCGGACTGCATCTTCCTGGGCGTGCATCCCTGGCAAGTCGGCGAGGAACTCGACCGCCTGGGCGAGGTCATGAAGAAGCTGCGCACCTGGGACGATTTCTGGCACTGCACGCAGACCGAATACGCGGCCTTCACGAAACAGCGGAGAAACACGAAGGTCGAACGGCCCGCACCGGGGAGCTTTGTGATCACGCGTCCCTGCGCATTTGAGTTGGGCAGCGATATTCCGCTGACTCTTGAGTTCGACGGAAACTCGGTGCGTTCGGCCACCGTGGACGGCGTCCCATGCTCGGTCCGTCAGACCGACGGCAAGACCTTCGTCAACGTGCCGCACTCCGCCGGGCAAGGCGCGCCGACCAGGATCGACCAAACCGTCGAGGGTGTCGCAAAGAAATTCCCCGGATTGAAAGCCTCGCTCACCTTCGATCCCAAGACCGGCAACCTCAGCTACACGCTCGAGAATGAGACTGGCTCGACGTTGTCTCGTGCACTGCTCACCGTCTCGGCCCCGCCGGCCTTCGACCCGGGCATCCTCCGCTGGAGCCGCGAAGAGATCACCCGCCGCGAGAAATGGTCCGTCGCCGGCAAGGTTTCGCAAGCCAGGACGGGAACCTATTGGTCCGATGGCAAGCACTACGTGGCCGCCCAATTGGATTTCGTCCTGAACGGCGAGCGGGGGCGGTTGTTCACGACTTGCACGGTCTCCCAGGACTGAAAAGGGGCGGCAGCGGTGGATACTCGGCTCGAGATGCAGATTCAACGGGCAGCCAAGGCACTATCCGAAGCGGAAGCTCTTCTGATTACGGCAGGCGCGGTTATGGGCGTCGATTCCGGCCTGCCCGATTTCCGCGGTGATCGGGGATTCTGGAATGCCTAACGCAACAGAAACAGGGCGGCAAAGAAGACCAGTCCGATGGCGTCGGATTATGGCGATGGTCGCTTGTGCAATCGCGTTGTATTGGTACGGCTCCGCACTGTATCAGCGGTTGACGTGGGAATGGTACTGGGCACACAACATTCAAGGGTTCGTGGGATACGGTGCCCATGAAGACAAGTTCTCACCCGATGGCACCCGGATAGCCGTAGCCTTCCGCGACCAGTGCAAAGTCCTTGATTTGGCGAGCGGGAAGGAACGTTCGAGGCTTGGACAATATACCGGGCAGGGAGTGTCTGACTTTTCGTCCGATGGAAAGATCATTAGTCGGATTCCACACCACATGAGTGGTCGTCAACAGGCGTACTTGTGGAATGCATCGGATGGGCAAATGCTCGGTAGTCTGGACGCACCCGAGAACATGAGCGTCGAGGACTGTTGCCCGAGCTTCTCGCCAGATGGCAAGAGAGTCGTTGGGGCGTGTGCCGACGGTTTGGTCATCTGGGATTCGTTGAATCTGAAATGCTTGGGCCAAGTCAAAGTGGCATGGCCCAAGGATGCATGGTTGGCCGGGCTCTTGTCATGGAATCCAGCGACTCAAGAACTGGCGGTCGTGGATGCTGATGGCAGGTTGCTCAAAATCGACCCGCATCAGGATACGGCAGAACCGCTGTTTGCCAAACAAGAAGAGGCGATCAAAGCCGCGCGATGGTCGCCGGACGGGACACGGTTAGTCGCAGTTTACCGGGAAGATGGATCGGTTGCCGTGTGGGACGCTCAAGCAGGAACGGTGGTTGCGAGCATCCCCGAGAAAGACGTTCTCTATGCGGACTTCTCCCCAGACGGCAAGGAAGTCGTCACCGGAAGGAAACGAACCGATGTTGTCCGAACGGGAAGGTGGGCACCTCCAGTGTGGGACCGCTCAACGAGGATTTGGGATGCAACGTCGGGAGACCTGGTCAGGAACTTGCCAACGACTGGGATTGTGACACTCTCCCCCGATTGGTCATTTCGGGTAGAAACTGGCCCAGAAGGGCTACGGGTTGCCCGGTCCGATGGTTCCAAATCATGCCACTTTCCAGCATGGTTTGACGGTCACGGTAGCAGTTGCGTCTTTGCTCGCGACAACAGCTATTTGGCATCGGTCAACGGCAGTGGACGGGTTGCGATCTGGCGGCGTCACGATCCCGCCCGCTCTTGGATAGAGTGCCTGACCGGCCATAAGTTCTGGATGAGCGTCTTGGCCCTAACAGGGCTGGCCTGGGCCGTGTCGGGGTTCAGGACCAAGGAAGATCCGGCACCTGCTTGACACCGCCACGACCAAACCCCACCGCACCGATCGCCCCCACCATCCGCCTCCACGTCCTCCTCTCACTCATCAGAGGGTGTTCAGAAAACCTCTTGATATTTCCCGCGAACATGATAACATCGTATCCGTATACGCGTGTATATTATCATACCGCAACTCCCCGCCCGCCCCGTCCAACCATCTACCCCCAATCAGCGTCCATGAGCGTTCATCAGCCGTTCCCCCTTCTGTCCCCAACTCCCATACACAAACCGCCCCCCTGCACCCGCGAAATCACCACCCCCCAAGTGAGGAAAAAGCACCCAAGTAAAGAATTCGCGCAAACAATGACAATAATACAAAGAACGCACCGTCTACCGTATTCACCACATCCGCTAGAACTCCCCTGCCACCCCACGATATTGGCAGAATTGCCCACTTGTTGACCAAAAAGATCAGTGCCGATCAGCGTCGATCAGTGTTCCTCTCCCTCCCTTCACGCCATCTGCACCCGACCACGTTTCTCCGTCACTTTCCACCACCTCCCCGACGACCGCCCGAACCATCGCCATAACTCCCATCACCGCATACACTTAGCGAAACAGTCGCCGAACGCCGACACCCCCATTCTGCATGGTAGTCAAAATGATTCTGTGCAGCCGACGACGTCGTAAACCATTACACAGCAACACGATAACCACGCCTGTTCGATGGAGCAATCGACCGATAAGTGCACTGACCGCTAACCCTGCCCGCAACCATTTCACAACAGCAAATTAGTCGCGAGCAGGCCCCAACCTCGATCTTTGACAATCGATCACCCCTCACCTCGCACCAATTGCTCCGGTGCCGCCCATACCGCTACGTCCGAATCTCCACCGGTGCCCTTGCACGCGGCCTTCGCTCTATTCGCTCGCCAACCAACGAAACAGTTCGACCATCAGCATCAAGAGTACGGGCATGCCGAAGAGAACGATCGAAGCCCAGGTCAAAAACCACCGCATCCCCCGGTACCACCCTGAAGCCTTCCGACGGTCACTACCGCTCGTCTCAGTCTCGGATTCGCGTGGCGAACGATATGGATTGTCGTCGGATGATACCATGGCAACACCGCCCTCCACGCGTCACTCCGCCATCAACACCTCCACCGAGACGGCCTTGTCGCCGGTCTCCAAAATCCACCTCTTGAGCGCTTCCCGCAACTGCTCGAACTGCTCCCGGTACTGGGGATCGGCGGCCAGGTTGCGGAGTTCGTCGGGATCGCTCTTCCTGTCGTAGAGTTCAAACTTGGGGGGCTTGCCGCCGAGGTTCTGCGGATCGATCTGGCTGAGCAGTTCGAAGCCGAGCGGAAAGGCATCCTTCTGCTTGACCGTCTCAGCGTAAGAACGGTTCCGCCACAGCTTCCAGTCCTTCAGATCGGCGTTGACAGCTCATAGCTCACTCCTCACCCTTCACCCCGCTCCTCGGATGCTCCGTCACCGTCTTCCACGCCACCTCGCGGAGAATGCGGTCCAGTTCCGGATCCTTGTAGAGCCCCTTCGACAACTCCATCGGGTTCTTCTTGTAGAGGCAGGCGTAGTAGAGGTAGCCTTCGAGCATGGCGACCGGTTCGGTGGGATGAATCGTGTCGCGATAGAGACCGACCCGGCCGTCGCTCGGCTTCTCGTCCTTCTTCCCCGGTACGTAGATCGCGTCCACGCCGGGCAGTTCACCGGCGAGCTGCCGGCGGACCAGTTCCAGCATGGCGTTGCCGATGGGAATCAAATGGACCTTGCCCGGATACTTTTCGTTGAGCCGGTCGACAGTATCGCCGATCCACTCGTTGATCCCGGCCATCTTAGCTTGATACTTCTCGAACGTCGCGTCGGCGTCGTCGGTCTTGCCGGCCTTCACGTCGAGCAGCTCGGTCAGATAGGGCCATGCGTCCTGCACGAAGATAGCGATCTCGGGATTGTGCTCAATCGCCAGGTCGATCCAGCGGGCGAAGTCCTCGACCTCCGAGCCTTTGTAGTGGGAGCCCATCGTCAGCACGTCGCACTTGCCGGTCGCGAGGGCCCGCTTGACGAATTGTTGCTCCTCCGGTTTCTCCCAGTGGGCTCGCGGGGCCCCGGTCGCGCCGCCGGAGATCTGCCGCACCTGGAGATGTCCGTCGAAGCCGGCCACTCGCGCTGCCGCCTCAAAGGGCCCGAGCGCCGGCGCCACGAGGCTGTGCCCTGTCGAAGCAACCCAGAGCCCGTTGCCTGACTTTTCGAGCTTGGCCAGATCCGGTTGCTTGGGCCGGTTCGCTTCGGCAGACCGGCGGGTCTTCCGCTTGGCCAGGTAGGCCTTCGCCTCGGTGAGGGTGAGCACGCCGTCGCCGTCGGCATCGGCGTCGGGGAACTGTTCGATCGCCTGGCGGAGCCTCTCGTTGGTCTTCGACGTCGGCTCACCAGCAAACGCATCCGGGGCTTGCAGCAAAGCAACGGAAACGGTCAGACAGAGGAAGATCGAAAGGCGAAACACGTCAACCTCCGTAGAAGGTGCTGCTCGGGCTGCCTTAACCGGATTGTTCACGGGTGGCACGCTCAGAGCGTAGCGATGGGCGCGGTGACCTGACCATCCACGCCCATCGCTACGCTCTGAGCGTGCCACCCAATACACAAGGCCTCTGGGGGCCTGACTGTGGCTTTCTTGCCTGCAACCGACCGCGAGCGATCAGCAAAGGTCGGCGAACTATACGCCTTAGTCCATCCCGGGCGTCCAGAGCTTCGACTTCTCGCCCGCGGTGCCGCTCGACGATCCGTCGGGCGTCCAGATTTTGCCGGGTTCCCCGGCTGCTTGGCCTCCGGGGACGATAATCGACGGTTCTGCGGCCGGTGCGGCCCCCGGTGGAATTGCCGGCGAACCGTCGGGTCGCAACACGCCCATCTGCACCAGCATTTGCGTGAGTGCCTCAAGGACGCCGGGTTCTCTCGCATGCCGACTCTCGATGTGCGACATCAACCGGGCGATTTCATTGCCCTCCATTCGCTCGAAGCGGAAAGTAAGTTCGAACAGATCCCAATTGGCGCAAGAACCACCGCGCTGGACCGTCGCCCGACGGCCGGCCTCGATCAGTTCGATCGCCTCGTCGGGATCGCCGGTCATGCGGGCGAGCAACCGGTACGCCTGAAGCCGCTCGTCGCGGTCGGCAAGGCTCTCCCGCCCCACGAGTTCGCGTGCGAACCGTTCCACGGCGGCCTGGGCTCCGAACGAAACCGCCCGGCGGTATCCGGCGAGAACTTCCTCGTCCGAGATTCCAGCCACATTCACCCGAGCCAGACGCACGAGCGGCAGGCTCGCGATCGGAACTTCCACCGCATCGATCGAATCGAGCGTGGGCAAGCCCAATTCGGCCCGCAGCCGATTCACGTCGAACCGTGCCCCGTTTTGATCGAGCCAGAAGTCGAGGACCATGATCGCCGCCAGGAGTCGGACACGATAGGCCGGATCGGCGGCGGCCTGGCGCGGCGTCTTCCCGTCCAGCAGTCCCAACGACATCTCGACCCAGCGGACCAGGAGGGCCTCCTCCAAGTACGCGTCGGCCAGTTTCTGAAACTCCTCTCGCGACGATCCGTTGGGAAGGCGCCACTCGCGGTTCAGCATGTCGTGGGTCCGCGACACACCTCCCGACGGTTTACTCAGGGGATCGACGCCGGGCTCGACTTCGCGGACGAAGTCGTCGATCAAAGGCCGGTCCTGCTCGACGAGTCCGAAACACTCCAGACGCGCGTCGCGGTCGGTTTCTTTGCCGAAGAAGAAGCCGTGACAAACGACGCGAGGTACGGACTCCAGATTGAGATCGGCTTCGTAGTCGGGCGCCGGCTTGTCGAAGAAGAGGTAGACAGCCTTCGGCGGAGGCGAGTCGTCGTCCCTCTGTAGCATCCGCGGATCCATGGGGGCCTGGGCGATTCGGTTGGACGACGAGAAAGTCTCCTGCAACGTCTCAGGATGGGTAATCATGTAGGTCACGTCGAAGACATTCAACTCGTCGCCGAGCGGATCGTCGGACAAGAACAGTGCCAGGGCTTGCGCCTCAACGGCCTCCTCCAACCCGACGTCGAGCGTGGCGAATTGCTGCAATGCCTCAATCGCCCCCTCGGGATCGGCCATCCACGACCGCAGCTTTGCCAGGTTTCGCCACACGGCGGGCGAGCGGGCGGCCGTCTGGCTCAATTCGGCGAACTTCGCCTCGGCTTCCGACCAGCGGGCCTGGCCGGCGAGCTGGAATGCAGCATCGAACTGCTCTTTCCAGGGCGAGTCGTCGGCGCAGTGCTGCAGACCCCGGCCGTCCTTGACCACCAGGGGAGTATTCTGCATGGCATTCAGCCGCATGAGCAGGTCCATCGAGGGATCGTCGTGTCCGACGATCGAGGCCTGAAAAAGCGTCAGGGCTCGAGCGGCCAGGAAATGGTCCTCCGAAAGAAGAACCCGCACGATGAGGCTGACGGCCTCGTAGAGCCGGCCGGAAAAGGTCCCGGCGGATGCTCGAATGGCCTTCTCCAGGACGGAAATCGCCGCGCGTCCGCCTTCCTCGGTAGCCGTAAGGAGCGCCGTGTCGCAGAGGGCGAGCGGGTTGTCGGGATGTTTCGCCAGAAACTCCGCCATCGCCTTCTTCGCGGCCGCGTCCTGACCCGTAATCCGCAGTAGAAGCGTCTTCGTGGCCATCAGGCAGGCGCGGGCCGGATGGGCCTGTTCCAAACGCTCGATGTGCGACAGACAGGCCATGTACTGCTCGCCCTCGAGCATCCGTTCGATCTTCTGGAGATCGCCGAGAAGGTCCTTGCAGCAGAACTTGATCTTCTTTCCGCTTCCGCAAGGGCAGGGAGAGTAGGCATCAATCGGCATTGGGAGCACCGTGAGTTGACATAGTCTTTGGTGAAGCAGCCGGACAAAACGATAACGAGTCTGATCCCCAATGGGACCCTTCTGTCAGGCTGCGTAAAGGGGGAGCCCGCCCCCCACCATCCAGTCACGGCATCACGGACCTTTGGAGGGGTATACTGAACCAACCAGCCGGGCGGACTCGACGGGCGACGTGCGCTTCGCCTCGGAATCTTTGGCGATCAGGCGACGAACTTTGATCGTATCATACGTTTAGGCTGTTGACGAGCCGCAGACGATCTTCCGCAGTCGAAGAAAACCGACAGCCCAGTACCCCCATTGTGGGTCAACACGAGGGCCGATCGCCGAGTCAGCGAATTGAAACTCGCTTGTGCGGGCCATCCTCGCTGTAAGTTGCGAACGTCAAGCAGAATAGGCAAGTCAAGCAAGAGATTCGAGCGAGTTTCTGGGTTCTGATCGCGGCAAATGCGGGATCGCCATGGACGTTTTCGGCGAGCACGGTTAAGCTATGGGTTAGGTATATTCGGGAAGTGAGGCCCTCGGAAAAACAGCGTCGACAGGCTGCTGTTTCCCGGCGTGTTGTCTGCCCGGGCGTGAGTTGTCAGAGCATTGTCTTGGAAGCTCCAACAGAATTGCCCTTTGAGGTGCTCGCCGTCCCAATCGCAATGACGCGGCAAGGCCTTCGCTGGACTCGTGTCCAGTGCCGGCTTATTGATTTTCAAGGAATGAATCCCGCACGTTCGGCCGCGGATCGTTCTCCCCGGCGGACGGCAACACCCTCTAGTGCTCCCCGAGGGCAATTGAGTCGTCCATGAGCGAGTCCTTCTTCGCGCGGCGCAGCTTCATTATCGTGGTGGTTGCTGTGTTTTGCCTGCCCTTAATCTGGGCGGGAACGCGGCGCACCTTGCTGAGCAACACCAACAACATCAAGGATTGGCTGCCCTCCAACTTTGAAGAAACGGCCCAACATACCTGGTTTCAACAGCACTTTCCGTTGGAACAGTTCGTTCTCGTGAGTTGGCGAGGACACGGGCCGAACGATCCGGGCTGCACGCTCGACGACCAACGCCTCGAAATGCTGGCGAAGAAGCTGGTTCCCGAGCCGATCGAGGGGGCGGGAGAGGCGATCATCGAGGCGGAAATCGTCCCTCACGATCAGCTCGTCGCCGACGCGGAGAACCCGGCCGGTCTATCGACCGCCAAGCCGCCTCAAGAGGCACCGGGCAAGGGGAAAGAGCTGTCGGAACCGCGCCTGTTCAAATCGGTTCTGACGGGGACGCGCCTTGTCGACGAGTTGAAGACCCGTTATCCCGATCTACCGGAGACCGAGATTCTCAAGCGTCTGGAAGGCTCCCTGATTGGCAAAGACCACTACAAGACGTGCCTCGTTGTCACGTTGACGGATGCCGCCAAAGGCAAAAAGCTGCGTCCCACCCTGTGGAAGATCCGGGAGCTGGCGGAAGAGTGCGGCATCCGGGCTACCAGCCGCGTGCAGGAGGAGAACGATATTCGACTGGGCGGCCCGCCCGTCGACAATGTGGCGATCGATATCGAGGGGGAGCGGACTCTGTTCCGGCTGGCCGGCCTCTCGGCCATCGTGGGCCTCGGCATTTCGATGCTCTGCCTGCGGAGCGTGCGGTTGACCGCGTTTGTGTTCTGGATTTCCATTCTGGCGGCGGGTTCCGGACTGGCCCTCGTGTACTTCACGGGCGGGACCTGCGATGCGATTCTGCTTTCGATGCCGTCGCTGGTCTACGTGCTGGCCATGTCGGGTGGAATCCACCTCATTAACTACTACCACGACGGGATCCGCGACGGGTGCCCGCTGGACAAGGCCCCCGACGTGGCCATCGGTCACGGCTGGTTCCCCTGCACGATGGCGGCCCTCACCACGGCGCTGGGCCTCGGCTCGCTGGTCGTGAGCCACGTGGTTCCCATCAGCAAGTTCGGAATCTACGCCGCCCTGGGAGTCATGGCAACTCTCGTCTTGATCTTCCTCTACCTGCCGGCACTCCTTTACTACTATCCTTCCAGAAAATTTGCCGCCGAGCACGGCGGTCGCGGACTCAACGAGGAGACGGAGACCGTCCTGCTGAAGATTTGGCGGAAGGTCGGCGGCTTCATCATCCGCCACAATATCGCAGTTTCGCTAGGATGCGTCGGGGTCATGGTGTTCTTCGTGTTCGGTCTGATCAAGCCCGACGGCACGCCGCGGGTGAAGACGTCGATCAAGCTGATGAAGCTCTTTTCACCGGGCGCCGAGATCATTAACCACTACACCTGGTTGGAGGATCATCTGGGTCCGCTCGTGCCCATGGAAGTGCTGCTCACCGTCGACAACGAGACCTGCGACCTGAACTTCCTCGACCGCATGCGGCTTACGAAGGAAATCGAGAATCTGATCGAGACCAAGCTTGAAGCCGACGTGGGGGGGGCACTTTCTGCCGCCACCCTGGCGCCCGACATTTCGCCAAGCCGGCGGAGGTTTGCCTGGCAGCGATCGGCTGAAGAGGGGACCCTGAGCCGCCGACTCGAAAGTCACCGAGCTGAGTTCCGCGACTACCTGACCACCGACACGGAACGGGTGACAACGGACAATCCGAATTTGCAGCACTTGCGAATACCGCCCGAGATCGCCGCTCGGCTCAAGAACGCCAAGATCAAGACGCTCGACGACATCCGAGCCCAGGGGGACTTGACTGCCGTCGAAGGTGTCGGCCCCGGCGACGTTGCCGAAGTGGAGGCCAAGATCGCCGCCTGGCAGGCGATTCGCAACCCGGCGATCGACGAACTGGCCAGCCCGGACCTGGAACGCCTGGGTCTCTCCAAAGACATCGCTCGGTCCCTTCACGCGGCCGATATCTACACGTTGCGCGACATCGAGCGATTCGAGGAGAAAGGTGGAAAACTGACCGAACTCGACGGAATCAAGTTGGCCGAATACACGGAGATCAAGGACGCCCGAAACACGTGGAGTGCCGCTCACCAGGCCTTCAGAGAGTCCGGAATCGAGTCACGCTATGTCGATGCCCTCAAGGCCAAAGGGATTCGCGATCTGAAGACGCTCGAATCCCGCGGAATCCACGATCCCATGAGCGCCGGCGCGCTGCAGAGACTGGCCATGATCGACGGCGTGGGCATGCAGGGAGCCAAACAGATCGCTGCCGTCATCCAGGACTGGCGAAACGCCCACGGCGTCGAACTGTGGCGAATCAACGCCCGGGTCTGGGCCCTCAGCGACATGGACTACGCCCATTTCATCGAAGACTTGCGAAAGGTCGTCGAGCCCCGACTGGATGAACATCGCGCCCAGGGCCTGGCCGGTGTCGAAGCGCGTTATACCGGCGTCGTCCCGCTGGTTTACAAGACGCAGCACGAACTGATGCGAGGCCTGGTGAACAGCCTCGTGTCGGCCTTCGGGCTGATCGCCATCGTGATGATCATCGTCCTGCGAAGCCCGTCGGCGGGCATGTTGGCGATGATTCCCAACGTGTTCCCGGTCATCGTCATTTTCGGATTTATGGGCTGGACGGGCCTTCTGGTCGACATCGGGGCCATGATGACCGCCAGCGTGGCCCTGGGCGTGGCGGTGGACGACACCATGCACTACCTGTCCTGGTTCCGCACCGGGCTGGACGAAGGCCACGACCGCAAAGGGGCCGCCATGGCCGCCTACGAACGCTGCGCCACTGCCATGACGCAGACGACGCTGATCGGCGGGCTTGGGCTGGCCGTGTTCGCCTTCAGCACGTTCACGCCCACCCAGCGGTTCGGCATGCTCATGCTGGTCCTGCTCTTCGCCGCCCTGTTTGGCGACCTGGTCTTCCTGCCGGCCATGCTCACAGGCCCCCTGGGTAGGTTCTTCGATCATGGAAGGAAACGCAGAAGGCCCACCCCCGTGGACGAACTCGCAACGGGCGAGGATCCCGGCGATCGTCAGGTTGTGCCCATTCAGCACGGCGAACTGACCAATCGCCGCGACCGCAAGCATCGGCCCCACAAGGCGTCCTAGAGAGGGCCCAAACAGACCAAGAGAGCTCTGTGCGGGCACACGGCACGCACAACGGGTGGTTGTGTCAGCGGCTCTTGGCTATCCTCCCCAGGATCAACGTCGCGTGGTGGGACTGACTGCATCCTGTCCGGACAGGCTCCAAACCTGCCGGACTCCCCCAGGGAAGGCATCGCAATTGCTATGGGTGAAGTATAATGGTCTGTTAGCGATGCCTGTCTCTCCCCCCCGCGAAGGCGGGTGAAGGGGGCATCCAGTCTGGTCATTGCACAACCGCCCCATACGGGCCCCGATCACCCCTGGGCTGACCATGCGGACATCGAGTCGCGCCTTCACGTTGGTCGAGTTGCTTGTGGTGATCGCGATCATCGGGATCTTGGTTGCCCTGTTGTTACCGGCCGTCCAGGCGGCCCGGGAGGCGGCAAGGCGGGCGGACTGTACCAGCCGAATCAAGCAACTCGGCCTGGCTGCCCATAACTTCCACGACTCGCACAGACGGTTTCCGCCGGGTTACCTGGGACCGATCCCTCGGACGCCCGTACCGCCCTGGGACGGCCAGGCCAACGGCTCTCTCACCTTCCTCCTGCCCTATCTCGAATTGGAGGCGGTCCACGATAAACTGGATGAGGATCGCGCCACCTACAGCGGGATCTCACTTTTCGACATCGGCGCGGTCGGCGACAATTTCTGGAGCCGGACGGACAGTTGGACGGCCGCCCAGATCAAGCTGAAGGCCTTTCTCTGCCCTTCGGAGAACGAAGAGAAGTCGGCCAACACGATCGTTGCAATTCAACTGTACTACGATGCCTCGGCCGCCGAGGTCGTGGAGGCCGGAGGTCGCTATTCGGGGAACACGGCTGACGTACTCGGCAGGACTCACTATCTGGGAATCGCCGGGGGCATGGGTGAGACCGGCAGCGTCTACTGGGATCGCTTGAAGGGCGTGTTCTCCAACCGGAGCAAGAACCGATTTGCGGACATCCGCGACGGCACGAGCAACGTTCTGCTCTTCGGCGAGAACGTGGGCGGGCACTCCGACTCAGATCCCGATCTGTATCACGCGTTTTCCTGGACGGGCTGCGGGCTAGCCGCCACGTCCTGGGGTTTCGGGGACGGCTGGTGGCAGTGGTCGAGCCGGCATCCGGGGGTCTGCCAATTCTGCCTGGCCGACGGTTCCGTGCGTCCCGTTTCCATCACGATCGATCAGAAAGTGTTCGAGGCGGCTTCTGCAATCGGCGACGGCGAAGTGGCGTCAATCGAGTAACCGGGCCGGGCGGTGTCCAGCCCGTGGGCTTCCTGGTCAGATCACGCAGATTCTCCTGCAACGAATCCATCGCAGAACACGTGCAAATCTCCTGGGGTACGATATAATCATCTCTTGGAGAATGGCTCGTACATCAACGCGACCTCCTCGTTCCCGGGAGACAACGGTCGTGGTCCGCGACAAAAGAGCATTCACGCTGGTTGAGATCCTGGTGGTCCTCGTCATCATCGGAATTCTTATGGCGTTGCTTCTGCCCGCGGTTCAGGCAGCCCGGGAGGCTGGCCGACGCACTGTCTGTGCCAACCGGATGAAGCAAATCGGCTCGGCTGCGCAGCAGTTCCATGCGTCCAATGACCATTTCCCTCCTGGCTATTTGGGCCCGCTTCCGCAGGCGCCCACGCCGCCTTGGATCGGGCAGTGGAATGGGTCACTCACCTTCCTTTTGCCTTATCTTGAAATGGAAACCGTCCACGATGGCATGGACAACGAGCGCGAAAACTACGGCAGCGTCTCCCTGTTCAACATTGATCGTGTGGGGCACAGCTACTGGAAGCGAGAAGACAGTTGGACAACCGCTCAGACAGAACTGAGCGCGTTCCTTTGTCCGTCCGAAGACCCACAGAGGCCTGCGAGAACGACTGTCACGATCCACCTCTTCGAGGACGACGATCCTCCCATGATCTGGGAGATCGGAACTCACTTCGCCGACGATTCGGGAGAGGTACTTGGAAGGACCCACTATTTGGGTATCGCCGGGGTTCTGGGCGAAACCGGTAATCGTTACTGGGATCGTAAGAAGGGTGTCTTCTGTAATCGAACGCGGGTTCGTATCTCCGAAATCATCGACGGGACCAGCAACACGCTGCTGTTTGGCGAGAACGTCGGCGGCCACGCCAGCCAGGATCCCGACATGAACCTCGCCTTCGCTTGGGCCGGCTGCGGCCAGGCCGCGACCGCCTGGGGATTCGGCGACGCGTGGTGTCAGTGGACGAGTCGGCATCCCGGTATCGTCCACTTCTCGACGGCAGATAGCTCCGTACGAGCCGTCTCGCCAACGATCGATCAGGAAGTCTTCACTGCCCTTTCAGGAATCGCCGACGGGGATTTGGCACGGCTCGATTGAGCGCGGGTGTCGCCAGACATGCGACGATGGTATCATCTAGCCCGCCAAAGCACTGTCCGGCCGATGGTTCTTGCTCGGCCGATTGTTCGGCTGGAATGGCATGACTCTGTTATCTCGAAGGAACGCCTCCATGCTCCGAAAGCTCGCTTGGTCCCTTGTTTTGGCCTTCCCCCTGCTCGCGGCGTCCGGTTGCGGGTCACCCGACGTCAAAGTCCCCGAGAACCCAACGCCGCCACCCGCAGGAGACCCGGTTTCCACCTCAGCGTCCGCACAGGATACTGACCGCTGATCCACCGGCGCCGCGGCAGAGAACTCCGCAGTTCGCTCAGCACATCCGCGACTGAACGTCTCACCCTCGAAACCTCCGTAGCGGCGCGGTCGGATAGCCCAGAAACGCAACCGGGGGTGCGAATCCTGCTGGCTGCACCCCCGGCAAGTATCTTGTTTACGGTCGGAAGCCTATTCTTCCTTGGCCTCGCCGGCAAGTTCTTCCTCAGCAGTCTCTTCGGCCACTTCATCATCGTCGAAGGCCGGTTTTTCGCTCTTCTTGCGGACTCGATCGTTGACGCCCACGAACTCGAGGATCGCCCGGGCGCCGGCATCGCCGAGTCGCGGTATGGCAAGCTTGAGGATGCGGGTGTACCCGCCGTCGCGATCGGCGAAGCGCGGGCCGATTTCGTCGAACAGGATTTCGACGGCCTGTTTGTCGCCCAACAGCCTCAGGGCGCGGCGCCGAGCGGCCAGGACGGGAGCAATGGCCTTGTTCCACTCGTGCCATTCCTCGCTCTGCCGCCAGGATCGCCATTTATCCGAGCCGCGGTCGGCGTTGGTCTCGAGCTGATCCGCCGTTTCCTGGTGCCGCAGGCTCTTGCGAGCGATGGTCACACACTTCTCCACGAGCGGTCGGACTTCTTTCGCCTTCTGGAGGGTGGTGACGATTCGGCCCTTGACCTTCGGTGCATTTGCGTCGAACTCGGCGTCCCGTTCCGTAAGGATCAGGGCGGAGGCGAGGTTCCGCAGAAGAGCTCGCTGGTGACTCGGATTGCGGCCGAACTTTCGGCCTTTCTTTCGATGTCGCATGGCTATTCGATCACTCGTCTTAACTTGATTTCTTGGCTTCTCAGAGGGGGCTAACCGGCGAGGGCGGGACTCGCATTCCCAGACGCAGGCCGAAATCAGCCAGCTTCTCCCGGACTTCGTTGAGAGTCGTCTCGCCGAAGTTGCGGACCTCCAGAAGCTGGTCCTCGCTGCAGACCACCAGATCGCGAACCGTACGGATGTTCTCCGACTCGAGGCAGTTGGTGGCCCGCACGGAAAGGTTCAGTTCGGCGAGGCTCATGGAGAGCTTGGCCTCGACGGCCGGATCCAACCCGCCGGAACTCACTGCCTTGACACCGGTATGGATCTTGCTGCCGAGTTCGCTGTACTGCACAAACGGATTCAGGTGCTTGCGGAGGATTTTGGCGGCCTCGACCAGGGCCATTTCCGGGCCGATCGAGCCGTCCGTCCAGATTTCGACGGTCAGTTTGTCATAATTCGTTTTCTGCCCGACGCGGGTCTCTTCGACTTCGTATCGGACGCGGACGACGGGGCTGAAGGCGGCATCGACGGGAATCACGCCGATTTCTTGCGACGGATCGGCATGCTCGGTAGCCGGAACATATCCTCGGCCGTTCTCAACAACCATTTCCATGATGAAAGGCACGTCGTCCGTCAAGGTCGCCAGAACGTGGTCCTTGTTGATCACTTCGACGGCCTCGTCGGTCAGGACGTCGGCCCCGGTGATGACCCCGCGTTCGTTTTTCTCGACGCGGACGACTCGGGTTTGCTGGCTATGGTTTCGGACGACCAGGGATTTCACGTTGAGGACGATGTCGGTGACGTCTTCGACGACGCCGGGCAAGGTGGTGAATTCATGCTGTGCACCGTGGAGCTGGATCCGCGTGATCGCGCTCCCCTCAAGGCTGGAGAGCATGATCCGGCGGAGACTGTTGCCGATGCTCGCGCCGAAACCTCGCTCGAACGGTTCGGCGGTGAAACAGCCGTACGTCGCCGTCAGGGACTCCTTGTCGCACGACACTTGACTGGGGAGCTCAAGTCCGCGCCATCGAATTCGCATGGGAACCCTCCGATGATTTTGAAGGACGACTCGAAATGACTACTTCGAGCAAAGCTCGACGATCAGTTGCGGCTCGACCGGAATCGAGACGTCCTCCGCCTCGGGTAGTCGGACAATGTGGCCTTCGGGTTTCTGCCCGTCGACGCGGACCAGAAAATCAGGGACCTCGCGGTTCGATTCGGCCAAGCTGGCCTGGACCAATTCGGCACTGCTCTTGCGTTCCTTGATCCCGATCACGTCGCCGACACGAACCTCGTAACTGGAAATATCCACTCGTTTGCCGTTCACGGTCACGTGTCCGTGGCAAACCAACTGGCGTGCCGCGGCCCGGGAGAGCCCGAAACCGAGGCGATGCACGACGTTGTCCAGACGGCGTTCGAGCAGACTCATGAGAACCTTACCGGTATTGCCTTTGGAGCGTTCGGCCCGGTCAAAATAGCGGCGGAACTGGCGTTCGAGGATACCGTAATAGTGTTTAACCTTTTGTTTTTCGCGGAGGTGAATTCCGTAATCGGTCAGCTTTCCGCGGCGAAAGGTGTGCATTCCCGGCGGGTTCTGCCGGCGCTCGTAGGCGCACTTCTCCGTATCGCAACGGAGGCCCTTGAGGAACAGCTTGGATCCCTCGCGGCGACACATTCGACAAACCGCTTCGGTGTAACGCGCCATGCCTGTCTTTCACTCCCGACAAAATAGGATTCGTTGTCTCGCTTTGAACTCTCTGGAAAGGCCGCAGCAGCCGCGACTTCGCCTTTCGATCGCACCGCTTTGGATCAGACGCGCCGGCGTTTCTTGGGGCGGCAACCGTTGTGCGGCAGAGGGGTCACGTCTTCGATCGACTTGACGGAGAGTCCTGCCGCCTGCAGCGCCGTGATGGCGCTCTCTCGCCCGCTCCCCGGACCTTTCACCTTGACGTCGACTTCCTTCATGCCGAACTTGACCGCCTTCTCGGCGGCCTGCTGGGCAGCCATCTGACCCGCAAAGGGGGTACTCTTGCGGCTTCCCTTGAAGTTAACGGTTCCGGCGCTCGCCCAACACAGGGTGTCGCCCTTGGTGTCGGTGATCGTAACGGTCGTGTTGTTGAAGGTCGCACGGATATGGGCAACGCCCACGGTTACGTTACGACGAGCTTTTCTTCGTTTGCTCTTGGCCACCGCTCGCTATGCTCCTAACTGAGTCGCGTGGTTATACGCTATTGATTTCAAATTCGACGGACGACCGGCCCGCCGCCACGGATCCACATCGCAAGGGGGGACCACACGGAGACGGGGAAACGGGTTATCGCAGGTCCTTGACGCCCTTCTTTCCCGCCACGGTCTTCTTGGGGCCCTTCCGAGTTCGGGCATTGGTCCTCGTTCGCTGGCCGCGAACGGGCAGGCCGCGGCGATGACGCAGGCCGCGGTAGCAGCCGATGTCGCGAAGGCGGGTAATGTTCTGGTTGATCTGGCGACGCAACTGGCCTTCCACGACGTAGTCTTTGTCGAGCAGAGCGGCCAGACGCCCCAGTTCGTCTTCGCGCAGATCCCGCGCACGAATGTGCGGGTCGATGCCGGCCTTGTGGCACAACTCCCGAGCGGTCTTCAAACCGACGCCATACAGGTACGTCAACGAAACGACTGCCGGACGATCATTCGGAATGTCAACACCCAACAAACGCGGCATAGGATTTCTCCCTTCGGTGGCCGGCCGCCGGCCCTATGATTCTCGAAATTGGCTCCGCTCCGAACGCATCCGGAGCATCAGGTTTGAGCCACGCCTGTGCCAGTTCTCTCGGGGAGCAGCCACACCGGCGGTACGGTGAACGGCCCCCCAACAACCCAGGCCCTTGCTTAACCCTGTCGCTGCTTGTGACGGGGATTGCTGCAAACGACGTAGACGACGCCCTTGCGCCGCACCACTTTGCAGTTCTCGCAAATCCGCTTCACGCTGGCTCGGACCTTCATGTCAACCTACTTTCTCTCGCAAACTGGCGGGGCAAAGCACCTCAGTATAAGCCGTGCGACGCCAACCTGCCAAGGGCCCTGCAGGCGAGATTCCGCCTCCTGAGGCGGCCTGCCATCGCGAACAGGGCCCAGCTTCAATTCACTCTTGTCTGGTCAAATTACCCAGAGTCGCCACATAACCCAAACGTTTCCGGCCAACACCCCCCCTGGCGAGAGGGAAATCGGACTCAGAACAACCGTTCCTCGTCGTCGGTAGGACCCGCCGTCAGGGCAACCGGCCCCGACTCGGTCATGGCGATTGTGTGCTCGAAGTGAGCACTCGGTTTCTTATCGGCGGTTACCTGGGTCCAGTGGTCCCGCAAAGTGCGGACTTTTTTGGTACCCATATTCACCATCGGCTCCACGGCAATCACAAGTCCGGGCACCAGCCTGAAATCAGCGTTTCGCCGCAGTTGATCGCTGACGAAGTTCGGCACCTGGGGGTCCTCGTGCATTTCGCGTCCGATTCCATGGCCGACAAAGGCCTCGACGACCGAGAAACCCGAGTGTTTCACAAATCGTTCCATCTCGGCGGCCACGTCGCTCCAAAATGTCTTCTTCGCCATCAGGTCGATGGCCAGGTCCAGGGTTTGCCGGGTGACGTCGACGAGGCGTTGGATTTCGGGATCGATCGAGCCAATCGTGTAGGTCGCTGCCGCGTCGCCGCACCAGCCGGCGACTTTGCAGCCCGTGTCGATGCTGATGATGTCACCTTCGACCAACTTCCTCGGCCCGGGAATCCCGTGCACCACTTCTTCGTTCACCGACATGCAGGTGACGGCCGGAAAGGGGACTCGTCCGGGAACGCCCTTGAACAGGGGCTCCGCGCCGTGTTCCAGGAAGAACTGTTCGACGGCTGCGTCAATTTCGCCGGTTGTCACTCCGGGCTCGAGCAACGACTGAGCGAGTTGATGCGCATGCCAGACCATCAGACCGGCCTTGCGCATCATCGCGATTTCTCGAGTCGAGCGGAGGATCTGCACGCGTTCAAAAACTCCTCAGTTCCGCACCATTGCGGCGATCAGCTCCCATTCTTCGGTCACCCATTCCTTCTGCCGCCGGTCAGCTCGCCTTTGGGTCGAGGATGGCCTGGATTCGGTCGAAGATCTCTTCGATTGTTCCCAGCCCGTCGACCGATTCGAGCAGACCCGTTTTTCCATAGTAGTCCAACAGGGGCGACGTCTGGTCGCGGTAAGCCACCAGGCGCTGCCTGATGACGTCCGGCGTATCGTCGGCCCGGCCACGTCCAGCCAGCCTCTGGAACAGTTCCTCCTCGGGCACCTTCAGTTCCAGCACGACGTCCAGCGGCGTCCCTTTTTCGCCGAGCATTTTATCGAGAGCTTCCGCCTGGGCGATGGTTCGCGGAAAGCCATCCAGCAAGTATCCTGCCTGGCAGTCGGACTGGGCCAGGCGTTCCTCGATGATCTCGACGATAATCTCGTCGGGCACCAGGCGGCCGGTCGACATGTACTCGTCGGCCTTCTTACCGACTTCGGTTTGTGCGTCGCGGGCCGCCCGGAGCATATCTCCCGTGGAGAGGTGAGCCAGCTTGTACTTTTCGATCATGCGTTCGGCCTGGGTTCCCTTTCCGGCTCCCGGCGGTCCGATGAATACGATTCTCATGACTTGCTCCCCTCGGGTGCTGATTTCGGATGAACAGAACTCGGCCGGGCACATGGGGCCGCCGCACGCCGAACTTGCTTTGCCTCGTGACGCCGCCGGCGACCCTATTCCAGCAGCCCCTTGTAGTTCCGCATGACCAGATGGCTGTCGATCTTCTGCACGAGATCGAAGGCCACGCTGACGGCGATCAACAACCCGGTGCCTCCGTAGAAGCTGGCGACGGAATAGGGAATCTCGAGCCATGCAGCGATCACGGTGGGAATGACGGCCACGAGTGCGAGGAAGCCGGCCCCGACATAAGTAATTCGTACCATGACCTTCTCCAGGTAATCCGCAGTGCGTTTCCCCGGCCGGTACCCCGGAATAAAGGTCCCGTAGTTTTTCAGGTTGTCGGCCATATCCTTGGGATTGAAGGTAATGGCGGTCCAGAAGTAGCAGAAGAAGTAGATCAGGCCGATGTAGAGGATGTTGTAGGTAAATCCCTCCCCTCGGCTGAACACGTGGTTCAGCGTCTCCATGGCATGCCCCATGGCAGTGTTCGGGTCGAACCAGCGAGCGGCGTAACCGAATCCCACGGAAGGGAACAGGAGCAAGCTGCTGGCGAAAATAATGGGCATGACGCCGGCCTGGTTGACTCGCAAGGGGAGGTATTGCCGAGAGCCGCCGTAGACGCGGCGTCCGCGGACGTGCTTGGCGCTCTGGGTGGGGATGCGGCGTTGCCCTTGGGTAATGAACACGACCCCGGCAACGACCGCGACGAACAAGGCGGCCAGGACCAGAAGGGTTTCGACGCCGAACTGTCCGCCGCTGCTGCCGAGTTCGAAGCCGTTCTCCAACATGGGCGACAACAACTGCAACCCGGCCGACGGCATATCCGCGAGAATACCTGCCATGATCAGCAAGCTGATGCCGTTGCCGATCCCATATTCGTCGATCTGTTCGCCGAGCCACATAAGGAACGTGGTTCCCGCAGTCATGGTGAGAACGGCGGTCAGCTTCCACCAGATTGTCAGGTGGCCGTTCACGAGGAACTCCTCGCGAACGACATTCCAGCCCGATTCGAGCAGGCTGACCCAGAACCAACTCTGGATCAGGCAGATGCCGACCGTGGCATAACGGGTGTACTCATTGATCTTCTTGCGTCCGCTTTCCCCTTCTTTTTGCAGCCGTTCCAGGGGTTCCCAGACAGTGCCGAGGAGTTGGAAGATAATCGACGCCGAAATGTAGGGCATGATCCCGAGGCCGAAGATTGTAGCCTGGGTGAGATTGCTGGCGCTGAAGGTGGCCACCCGAGTGAGTACGTCGCCCAGCGCGCTGCCCTCTCCAAACAGGCCCGTCATCTTGGCCGTGTCGACGAACGGCAGCATGATCTGCCAGCCGATGCGATAGATGGCGAGGAAGAGCAGCGTCAGCAGGATTTTCTGGCGCAACTCAGGGATCGCGAAAACGACACGTGTTTTCTCCCACATCGCTCGCTCCGTCCTTTAGGATCAACCGACAACTCAAATGCTGGGAAGTTCCCTGGCGGGCGGCGCCGCGGATCCGGCCCGTCGCTGGCAGAACATTCCAGCGCTTCTACCTGGATTTCTGTTTGTTCTTGACGACCGGCTGCTTTTCGGGAAGGACCACGGCTTGGCCGCCGGCTTTCTCGATCTTTTCGCGGGCCGACTTGCTGAAGCGGTGGGCCGTAACTTTGAGCTTCTTGGTCAGTTCGCCATCGCCCAACACTTTGAGGACGTCGAAGGATCCCTTGGCGAAGTTCTTCTGCTTGAGCCCCTCCAGGGTGACCTCGTCCCCGTCGTTGAAGGCCGCGTCCAGATCGCTCACATTGACGATGGCGACGACGTCGGCCCATCGGTTATTGAAGCCGCGTTTGGGGACACGGCGGATCAACGGCATCTGGCCGCCTTCGAACGTGGGATGTGCGGAGAACCCGGCGCGCTGGCCTTGGCCCTTATGGCCGCGGCCGCTGGTCTTGCCGTGGCCCGATCCCGGGCCGCGTCCCACGCGCTTCCTTTTCTTGAACTTGTGTATTCCGCGATGGACGTCGTTCAGATTCATGACAGCGAAACTCCTCGCAGCCGCTCCACGTCGCTCTGCGTCCGCAACCTCTGAAGCGCGTCGATCGTCGCTTTCACGAGATTGATTGGGTTGCTTGTTCCAAAACTCTTAGTGAGGATATCATGGATGCCGCACGCTTCACACACGGCACGGACGGCTGCACCGGCAATGACACCGGTACCGGGCCCGGCGGGTACCAGGACGACCCGCGCCGCCCCGAAACGCCCTTTCACTTCGTGGGGGATCGTGGTGCCCTGCAGGCAGACCCGGACCATATTGCGGGTGCCGTCCTTGACGGCTTTTTCCACGGAAGGCGGCACTTCGTTGGCCTTGCCGTAGCCCCAACCCACTTTGCCGTTCCCGTCGCCCACGACCACCAGGGCCGTGAAGCTGAAGCGGCGACCGCCCTTGACCACGGCGGCACAGCGCCGGATCTTGACGACCTTGTCGATCAATTCCCCTCGAGATGATTCGGTGGTAGCCATCGGTAAATCTGACCGTTTTGCTCAGGCTTCTCTGGGTAGGAACGGGGGCAACGACGACCTTCCTCCAGGAATAGACCGCCGCAGGCCCTCGCCTCGTCTATTTCTTCTTTTTCTCTTTCTTAGCCGGCTTGGGCTTCTCTTCCTCTTTCACCGGCTCGGTGCCCTTGGCGCCGAGGTCGAGTCCGGCGTCCCGGGCGGCATCGGCCAGGGCGGCCACTCGTCCATGGTACTTGTACTCGGCCCGGTCAAAGGCGACCTGTTTGAGGCCGGCAGCCAAGGCCCGTTCGGCAATCGCCTTGCCGACCGTCTTGGCCGCGTCGCAGTTGCCGCCGTAACCGATCTCGCCCTTCAACTGCTGATCGTTCGAGCTGGCGGAGACGAGCGTCCGTCCGCTGGCGTCGTCGATAATCTGAACGTAGATGTGCTTCAGACTGCGAAACACGCTCATTCGCGGTCGCGTGGAATCTCGCTTGATGCGATTGCGGACGCGAAACCGCCGACGCCGACGCTGCAACTGGTTCTGTTTCTCTTGTTTCACTTTGCTGCCTCACTGGGCGGCGGGGCCGCCGGCCGATACGAGCTACCCCTCGATCGCACCTGCCGAGTGCGTCTTGGATACGCTCAGTCCCGCTCCGCGGGATGAGCGACACCCGTCAGGCGGCACCCACATGGGGTTGGCCCGCTCGCGTTGGTCGCTATTTCTTGGGAAAGACTTCACACACTTTAAGGATCGTGGCAGGTCGGGTCAGATCGCCGTTTACTTGGCCATCACCTTGCCCTGCTTGCGGCGAACCGCTTCGCCCTCGTAACGGATCCCCTTGCCCTTGTACGGTTCCGCTTTCCGCAGCGCCCGGATCTCGGCGGCGAACTGTCCGACCTTCTGCTTGTCGATGCCCTTGATGCGTACGTGTTGCTGGTCCGGGCAGGCGACTTCCAATCCCTCGGGGATCGGTCTGTGCAGTTCGTTGGCCAGTCCGACGCGGAGCTGCAATTCGTTGTTCTGAATCGCGGCGATGTACCCCACGCCCTGGAGTTCGAGTCGTTTCTCGTACCCTTGGGTCACGCCGATCATCATGTTCTGAAGCAGGGCTCGGGTCAGCCCGTGGTACGCCCGCGTCGCACGTTCGTCGTTGGCACGCCGAACCGTCACGGACTTGGCCGGTTCGTCGAACTCGACGGTCACTTCCGGGCGGTGGGGCATAGCGAGCCGGCCGAGCGGCCCTTCGACGGTGACGGTACCGTCGGCGACGCTGACCTTGACGCCGTCGGGGACGGGCACCGGTTTGTTGCCGATTCGAGACATGAGTCTACACCTTTTGCATGTCGCAGCGACAGATATCTATTCGAGCCACCTATGGGTGCCGCGCCGGCTACCAGACCTCGCAGAGGACTTCGCCGCCGAGTTTCCGTTGGCGCGCCTCGCGGTCGCTCACCACGCCCCGGCTGGTGCTGAGGATCTGGATCCCCAGCCCGTTGAGCACGGGTCGGAGTTTACTGGAGCGGCTGTAGACGCGTCGTCCCGGCGTACTGATCCGGCGAGCGTGTTGGATAACACGTTCGCCGTTGGGTCCGTACTTCAGGTGGAGTCGGAGCAACGGGACCGGCTGGGATTCGATTTCCTCCCAGTCCCAGATATATCCTTCACGTTTGAGAACCTCCGCCAGTCCACGTTTCACCTTGGACAGGGGCATCTCCACGTGCGGCCGTTCGACGCGCACCGCGTTTCGGATGCGGGTCAACATGTCGGCAATAGGGTCAGTCATCATGGTGTTTGCGGTCCCTCTACCAACTCGCCTTCTTCACGCCGGGAATCAGTCCTTGGTCCGCCAATTCGCGGAAACAGATCCGACATATCCCAAACTTACGGTAAACCGCACGCGGACGCCCGCACAAGCGGCACCGGCACTCGCGACGCGTTGAATACTTCGGCGTTCGCAACGCCTTAGCAATTTTGGACTTGCTTGCCATGGGGGGTCCAGTCCTCTTGGTCAACTTCGCCGGTCACCGCCGCAAAGCCCGCAGGATGCGAGCCCCTTCCGGGCAGGGACCGAGCAGTGTACTCCACCTATCTCGACTCCGAATCGTCGCGGCGGAACGGCATGCCGAAATCTCTCAGCAGCATTCTCGCCTCGTCGTTGCTGTCGGTACTGATCACGAAGGTGATGTTCATGCCCTGCTGGCGAGTGAACTTGTCGGGGTTCAACTCGGGGAACACCAACTGTTCCGACAGCCCGATACTGTAGTTTCCGCGTCCGTCGAAGGCATCGGGATTCAAGCCGCGGAAGTCGCGAACGCGCGGGAGGGCGATCGAGATCAGGCGGTCGAGGAACTCATACATGCGATGGCCTCGCAACGTCACCCGGCATCCGATCGGCATCCCCTCACGGAGGCGGAATCCGGCGATGGATCGCCGCGCCAGGGTCACCACCGGCTTCTGGCCGGCGATTTGCGTCATCGCGTCGACGGCCTCTTCGAGGTGTTTCTTTTCGCTGACGGCGCTGCCGACGCCCATGTTGATCACGATCTTCTTCAGTCGCGGGAGGGACAGACGGTTCTTCCGCCCGATCTTCTCCTGCAATCCGGGGAGGATCTCTTCGTTGTAACGCGTTAACAGTCGGGGAATCATGTTCGCTACGCCTACTTCTTCGCGGCCGACGCCTTGGGCGGGGAAATCTGGCCGATGTTCGCGCTGCACTTCTTGCAGTAGCGGACCTTCGAGCCGTCCTCAAGGCGACGGGATCCGGTCCGCGCCGCCGCACCACATGCCGTACAGACCAAACGCACGTTGGAGAGCTGGATCGGCATCTCTTTGGAGAGCCGCCCGCCCTGGGGGTTGCGTTGGCTCCGGTGCACGTGCTTCTTCACTCGATTCACGCCTTCCACGACCACTTTGCCGGTCTCATGATTGACGGCCAGCACGCGGCCACGAGTCCCGCAATCGTCACCGGAAGTCACTTCTACCGTGTCGTCCACTCGAATATGCATCACACGACCTCGCTTGCGAGGCTAACGATTTTCATGAAATTCTGTTCGCGAAGCTCCCTCGCGACGGCGCCGAAGATTCGCGTCCCTCGCGGGTTCTTGTCGTTATCGATGATCACCGCCGCGTTGGTGTCGAAGCGGACGTAGCTTCCGTCCGGGCGGCGGGTCGGCTGCTTGCAGCGAACGATGACCGCTCGCACGACCGTGCCCTTCTTGAAGTCGCTTCCGGGGATCACCGATTTCACGCTGCACACGATGATATCGCCCACGCCCGCCGTACGACGGTGCGTTCCGCCCAACACTTTGATGCACTGCAATTCCTTCGCGCCGGTGTTGTCCGCGACGGCCAGGCGTGTTTGCATCTGGATCATGATTGTTACCCAATACGTTCTCAGTTCTGACCGCCGTCCGCCGGCACGTCCTGCTCGGCCTTGGCTGCCGCACGCATCGCCGCCAGATCGATCACCTGGCCCGCGGTCACGACTCGCACCAACTGCCAGCGTTTCTTCTTCGACATCGCCCGGCACTCGACGATCTCCACCGTGTCGCCTTCCTTGGACCGGTTTTCTTCGTCGTGAACGAAGCAGACGGTCCGGCGCCGGATGAATTTCCCGTACTTCGGGTGTCGGACCAGTCGCGGGATTTCGACCCGGCGGGTCTTCGCCATCTTGTCGCTGGTGACGACACCAACCTCAACTCTTTTTGGCATTGGTCGTTTCCTCTACGCGTGTCCTTCGACAGGCCGCTCCCATGACTCGTACTCGACTTCTCCGCTCAACCCTTTGCCGCCGTCTTTCGCTGGCGTTGGATGGTCTTGATCCGGGCGATCAGCCGGTGTTGCTTGCGGAGTTCGCTGGGCGCGTCGAGCCGTTCCGTCTGCGCCTGGATCCGCAACCGGAACAGGTGTTCCTTGGTTTCGTTGAGCGTGACCTGGAGCTGTTCGTCGCTCATTTCGCGAAGCTCGGAAGCGTTCATGTTTCTCTACCCGACTTACTGCTCGTTGATTCTCTTATCCGGGCGACGGCTCCGGCTAGAGCGGACGTCGCTTGATGAACCGCACCTGGACGGGCATCTTGTGCGCCAATCGATTGAAACACAGACGCGCCGCCTCTTCGGTGGCTCCGCCGATCTCATAGAGCACGGTGCCCGGCCTGACGACCGCGGCCCAATACTCCGGCTCGCCTTTTCCCTTGCCCATACGCGTCTCCAGGGGGATCGACGTGATGGGTTTCTGGGGGAAGACGCGGATATACAAACGCCCTTCGGTGCGAAGGTACTGTTGGGCGGCAATACGCCCGGCCTCGATCGTGGCTGCGCTGATCCAGCCGCCCTCGATCGTTTGCAGACCGTAGTCGCCAAACACGACGCGGTTGCCGCGGGTCGCGTTACCTTTTATACGACCTCTTTGGCACTTTCGGTGTTTGACCCGCTTGGGCATCAACGCCATCGATCTCGTCCTCGCTATACATGCCCTGATTGATCCAAACCTGAATGCCGATGTGTCCCTGGGCGATCTTGGCTTCGGCAAATCCGTAGTCGATTTTTGCTCGCAGGGTCGAGAGCGGGATCGACCCGGCGATCTGTTTCTCGCGGCGTGCCATTTCGGCGCCGCCCAGTCGTCCGGCCAATTGAATCTTGATTCCCTTGGCGCCGGCTTCCATGGTCTGCTCCATGGTACGCTTCATCGTACGACGGAAACTGGCCCGCTTCTGAAGCTGCTCGGCGATATCCTCGGCCACGAGTTGGGCGACCACTTCGGGACGTCCAATCTCCTCGATCTTCAGATTGATCCGCCGCCCGGTGAGGTTTTGCAGTTCCGTCTGAAGCTCTTCGACACGTTCGCCCTTGCGTCCAATCAGCACGCCCGGCCTGGCCGAATGCAGAACGACCTTCACCTCGTCGCGCGTTCGTTCGATTTCGATCTTGGCGATCATGGGATACATAGGGCGTCCCCCACGATCTTTCCGTTTTTTGATGAAATTCCGGACCTTCTGGTCTTCGACCAGCAGTTCGGCGAACTCGCGTTTGGAAGCGTACCAGCGGCTCTTCCAGCCGACCATCACTCCCGTGCGGAACCCGGTAGGATTGACTTTCTGACCCATGCTGCGCTACTCCAACGCGACGGAGATGTGAGACATTCGCTTCTTGATGATCGAGGCCATCCCGCGTGCTTTAGGTCTGAGCCGTTTGAACATGGGCCCGCCGTCGACACGCGCATCGATCACCAACAATCTCCCCAAATTGTGAGCCCGGCGATCCTCGGCGTTGGCCAAGGCGCTTTTCAGCACCTTCTCCAGGATCCGGGCACCGCGGTTGGGGTGGTACCGCAATATATCCAAGGCTTCGTCGGCACTCTTCCCGCGAATCAAGTCGGCGAAGGGGCGAACCTTCCTCGGACTGATGCGGGCGAACCTGTATTTTGCCTCGTATGCCATGTTGCCGTCCTCAAAACCTCGTTCGCAGCGCAAGCCGCCTGCAGCCGCGCCGCAATCCAACCATGCCAGCCTGCGCGGCTACCGTTTGCCCTTGCCTCCATGGCCGCGGAACGTCCGGGTCGGTGCAAATTCACCGAGCCGATGCCCGACCATTTCCTCGGTGACGAACACTTTCGTGTGCACCTTGCCGTTGTGGACCATGAACGTGTGGCCCACAAACTCGGGGACGATCGTGCAGGCCCGAGCCCACGTCTTGATCGGCTGCTTGGTCCCGGCATCGTTCTGCTTCTCCACCTTGAGGTAGAGCTTCGGGTCGACGAAAGGGCCTTTCTTCAGGGATCTTCCCATGGTAGGTAGCCGTTGTCTTGCGTCTCTTGAATCGTTTGCCTCTCGCCGGCGGCACGCGACACTCCCGGTCGCGACGCGGCGAACGGATGTGTATTACTTGTTGAGTTTCAACACGCCGTAGCGACGCGATCGGCGTCGCCGCACGATCGATCGGTTCGACGCCTTGTGGCGTTTGCGGGTGGCCCCGCCCTTGGCCGGTTTGCCCGTCGGGCTGACGGGATGCCGACCGCCCTTGGTGCGACCTTCACCGCCACCGTGCGGATGGTCGATGGGGTTCATGGCGGTGCCGCGAACGTGCGGTCGCCGGCCCAGCCAGCGTTTTCGCCCGGCCTTGCCCAGCACGATGTTCATGTGTTCCGAATTGCTCGTCGACCCGATTGTGGCCCGGCACGCGGCCGGAATGCGTCGGATTTCGCCGCTGGGCAGGTTGATCTGCGCCCAGTCGGCGTCGCGAGCCGCCAAGGTGGCCTTGGCTCCGGCCGAGCGGCACATGGCGCCACCGCGTCCCGGCCGAATCTCGATGTTGTGAATCACAGTTCCGACGGGGATCTCCGAAAGCGGCAGGCAGTTTCCCGGCGAGGGGGGAGCCCCGCTTCCACTCAACAGCTTGTCGCCGACCTTAAGTCCATCGGTGGCGAGAATATAGCGTTTCTCACCGTCGACGTAGTGAATCAGGGCGATTCTCGCGGAACGATTGGGGTCGTATTGAATTGATGCCACGACGCCGGGGACACCGTCCTTGTTGCGACGGAAATCGATCGAGCGGTAGCGCCGCTTGTGCCCGCCGCCGCGATGGCGTGCCGTGATCTTGCCCTGGTTATTTCGTCCGCCGGTCCGCCGTTTCGGCTTGAGGAGTTTCTTTTCCGGCTTGGCACCGGGCGTGAGGTCGGCGAAATCGCTGACCGTGGCGGTGCGCCGTCCAGGCGTCGTCGGATTGTATTTGCGAATTCCCATGATCGTCTACTCTTCGTTCTCCCGGCAAGAGGCGACTGTCACCTTTTCCTGTTCAACGGCTAGAAGAAGTTAATTCGGTGCTCGGGATCGAGCGTAACGATCGCCTTTTTCCAGGCCTTGGTGCGTCCGGTTCGGAATCTGGTCCGGCGCGGTTTGCCCTTGCGATTCTGCGTGTTGACGGAAACCACTTTCACGTCGAACATCTCTTCGACCGCTTGCCGGATGTCGTCCTTGTTCGCCAGACGGTTCACCTCGAAGGCATACTGGTTATGTCGCTCGGCCTTGTGGAAGCCCTTCTCCGTAACCAAGGGGCGGAGAATGACCTGGTAAGGTTCGAGATTCAGTTTGGTTTTCGTGACGTCGCGCGCCATGGTCTGACTTCCCTTACGGTCACGATGCCTGCGTTTGCTGTTTGACCTTTTCACGGAACGCGTCCAACGCCGCTTTCGTCATGAGCATGCGTTTGGGCCGCAGCACTTCAAGTGCATTCAATTCGCCGACCGGCAGGATCGCCACGTCGGCAATGTTACGAACGCTCTTGAACACGTTCGCATCGTGGCCTTCAATCGCCACGAGAAGCGAGCCATCGAGCTTGAGGGCCTTCAAGATCGAGGCCATCTGCTTCGTCTTGGGTCCGGCAAAGGACAGCTCGTCGATGAGCACGACTTCCGAGTCCTCAATCTTGGAGGCCATGGCCATCCGGGTCGCCAACCGGACCGCCTTCTTGGGCAGCCGGTAGGAGAAATCACGAGGGCGTTTGGCAAAAATGTGGCCGCCGCCGCGCCGGACGCCGCTCCGACGGTGGCCCGCTCGGGCGTTTCCGGTCCCCTTTTGGCGGTACATCTTCTTTGTGCTGCCACTGACTTCTGCCCGGCCCTTCGTCTTCGCGGAGCCTTGCCGCAGGTTGGCCTGGTACATGACCACGACATCGTGCAGCAATTGCTTCGAGATCCGCGGAGCCAGTTCGGCCGGGTCGATGTCGTAAGTACCGACCTCCTCGCCGTTTCGATCGTAAACAGGCAAGCTCACCATGATACCGAACGTCTCAAAAAATGTCTCACTTAAGGCCGGAGGCCCGAAGCCGCCGGCACGCATCCGACGCTTTCGCCGCTATTTGTCCGCCGTGGGGCCGGGCAGTATGTTGGTGGGCCGAATCGTCACAAAACCCCCGTTCGGTCCCGGAATGGCTCCATAGACAAGCAACAGGTTGTTCTCGGCGTCCACCTGCACGACTCGCAGATTCCGGACCGTGCAGCGAGCATTTCCGTATTGTCCCGCCATCCGCTTCCCTTTGAACATTCGAGACGGATAGGCACTGCAGCCCGTACCACCCAGATGGCGGTGGCACTTCTTGACGCCGTGAGTGGCACGCTGGCCGGCGAAGTTGTGGCGTTTGATTACGCCCGAATAGCCGCGACCTTTACTGGTGCCAGTGACGTCGACAGACGCCACATCCGCGAGAACGTCGACCTTGATTTCCTGGCCGACTTGAAAGCCATCGGGAGAGAGACGGAATTCGCGAACGAATCGCTTGGGTTCGCAGCCGGCCTTGGAAACCGCTGCGATTCCCGCGGCAACTCGTGCACGTTGCCGTTTGCTGTCGAGTTTGGCAACTTGGCCGCGTTCGCTACGGCGGGCAAGACGGCGAGGTTTGTCCAGATATCCCAATTGAACGGCTTGGTAGCCGTCGGTCTCGTCGGTTTTCACCTGGAGCACGTGGCAGGGGCCTGCCTGGATGACAGTAACCGAGATCACGTTACCGGCAGGATCGTAGACCTGCGTCATCCCGACCTTCTGGCCGAGTATTCCGATACCCATCGTTCTCGCCTCTCACCCGTCTGCCGAGGCGGGAGCTACCGGCCGCAGCCAGCCTTACCCGCCCAGCTTCCAGATCATGAATTATTCCAGAAACGTGTTCTATCGATCCAAACATCAGCCGGCCTAGTGCCTTGCCGATGCCTTGATTTTGATATCCACACCCGCCGGCAGACTGAGTTTGTTCAGGGCTTCGATGGTTTTGGCCGTCGCCTGGACAATATCAACAAGTCGCTTGTGAGTGCGAATCTCGAATTGCTGCCGCGCTTTCTTGTCCACATGAGGGCTAGACAAGACCGTGTAGCGCTCAATGCGAGTCGGCAAAGGAATTGGGCCATGGACCACCGAGCCGGTTCTCTTGGCAGTATCGACGATCTCCGCCGCACTCTGGTCCAAAATGGCGTGATCGTACGCTTCCATACGGATACGAATAATCTCTGTCGTTTGACCAGCCACAGAAGCTCTCCCAGGTCACCCAATTCCGAATTGCCAAAGATAACCCGCTCAGCAGAGCGGAAACCTCAAATCGTACCAATAATCCGAAGCAACGTCAACATGCCCCGAAGCCAGAATTCTCCGGGATAACCTCCGCTCGTGCAGCGACATAAGGTCTTTTTTCGGAGGCGACGTGTCGCGGGGGGAAGGAAAATCGGGGGAATTCCTGGAAATTCCGCCTTCTTCGCCTCGCTTGCCCGTCGTTCGACACGCCAGGGCTCCAGCTTCTCGAAAGAATGGGCAACCTGGCGGGAATGAACCACGGTTGGGCGCCTCCCGCGCCACCTCACAACACGGACCGCCCGCTGTCACATGAGCGAGCCACTCAATTTAGCATGCTTGCCCATTGCTGAGAATGACCCCCGCTGCGATTTCCCGTCGGCATATTCGTGCTCAGTCCCAGTAGACGCCCGGCCTCCAGAATTAGCGAATCTAGCGCAATGTTTTGCACAACAACAAGTTAGGAATCTCAACAAAACGGCAAGAGGTCGGTCGGGTGCATCGCTCGTCCGCTTGGCTCTCAACGCTGGGCTGCGAATCGGTGGCGAGCGATGCCTTCCGTATCGCCAGATTCTTGGGGCAACTCGTTGACGGGGGATGTGGGCATGATAGTATCTCAAGCAGTCATTGCCGTCGATAGGATGCGAGGGCTCGGTGCTTGAGGACATGGGCGGATGCAGGACCACGAAAAATCCAGGGAGCAATTGCTCACCGAATTGCGCGAGCTTCGTCGCCGGAATGCCCAGTTGGAGACTGCCGATCAGCAGCGGCGTCGGGCGGAGAAGGAAATCCGCGAATCGCAGGCCCTCTACTCCTCGCTCGTGGACAACCTGCCGGTGCAGATCCTGCGCAAGGACCTCAACGGCCGATTCACGTTTGTAAGCCAATCGTTTTGCGAGTTGCTGGGGAAGTCGTCCGGGGAAATCCTCGGCAAGACCGACTTCGATTTCTATCCCAGTGAACTAGCGGAGGAGTATCGGGAGGACGATCTGCGGGTCGCCGCCAGCGGCGAGGTCTTTGAAGACGTCGAGCGGTACGAGAAGGACGGGCAGACTCGCTACGTCCATGTGATGAAGTCGCCTGTGCGCAACGCCTCAGGCAATACGGTCGGGGTGCAGGTCGTCTTCTGGGACGTGACGCATCGAAAGCAGGCCGAGGCGGATCTGGAGCAGGAGCGCTACCTGCTTCGCGCGTTGCTGGACAATCTGCCGCACAACATTTACTTCAAAGACTCGGCGAGCCGGTTCATTCGCGTCAACCGGGCGATGGCCAACTACTTCGGTTTGAAGAACCTGGACGACGTCGTCGGTCGCACGGACTTCGATTTCTTCCGCGAGGAGCATGCCCGCCAGGCCCGTGCCGACGAGGAGCGGGTCATGGAGACGGGTGAACCGCTGATCGACCGGGAGGAGATGGAAACCTGGCCCGACGGCACCGATACCTGGGTGAGCACGACCAAGCTGCCGCTCTACGATCAGGACGGCCGGATCATCGGGACGTTCGGCGTTTCGCGGGACATTACCGAGCACAAACGCGCCGCGCAGGCGCTGCAGCAGGCCAAGGAAGCGGCCGAAGCGGCCAGTCGCGCCAAGAGCGACTTCCTGGCGAACATGAGCCACGAGATTCGCACTCCGCTGAACGCGATCATCGGCATGACCGAACTCGTACTCGATTCCAACCTGAACGAAACGCAATGCGAGTACCTGCGCATGGTCATCGAATCGGGCGACGCCCTGCTTTCGTTGATCAACGACATCCTCGACTTCTCCAAGATTGAGGCCGGCAAGCTCGATTTCGACCATGCCCTGTTCGATCTCCGGGAGAGCCTCGGCGACACGATGAAATCGCTGGCCTATCGCGCCCATACCAAGGGGCTCGAATTGGCCTGCCAGATTCATCCCGACGTCCCCGCGTTGCTCGTGGGCGATGTGGGCCGTTTACGTCAGATTGTGGTGAACCTGGTGGGAAATGCAATCAAGTTCACCGACAAGGGCGAGGTGGTCCTCGAAGTCCGCCTTCGGGAAACGTCCAAGACCAAGGCCCAGGTGTATTTCACCGTGAGCGACACGGGGATCGGAATTCCTCAGGACAAGCTGGAATCGATCTTCGAGGCGTTCGAACAGGCGGATTCGTCAACGACTCGCCGCTTCGGCGGCACGGGCCTGGGCCTGGCGATTTCGTGGCGTCTGGTGGCACACATGGGCGGCAAGATTTGGGTGGAAAGCCGGGCAGGGGCCGGCAGCACGTTTCATTTCACGGCCTGGTTCGAGCTTCCTTCGCCGGATCAGATTGAGCCGATCGCGCCGCGGCCGGTCGTGGTCACGGGCACACGCGTTCTGGTCGTGGACGACAATGAAACCAACCGGCGAATTCTCCAGGAGATGTTGGCCAATTGGGGAATGTTGCCTATGACCGTCGCCGACGTCCCCAGTGCGCTAGGAATCTTTCGTGAAGCTTTCCTGGCAGGGGAGATGTTCCCACTGGTACTGACCGACGCGAACATGCCCGACCACGACGGTTTCACCTTGGCCGAACGGATCAAACAGGATGCGGAGCTATCCAGTACGGTCATCATGATGCTGACTTCCGGCGATCGACCGGGAGATATCTCGCGCTGCAACGAGTTGGACGTGGCCGCTTATCTGCTCAAGCCGGTGAAACAATCGGAGATGTTCGACGCGATCGTAATGGCCTTGGGGGTCACGGCTGCCGAGGACGGGTATCGCGCCGATCGCGGCGAACCGCCGGAGGACCTGCCCGCGTTTCGCATTCTTCTGGCCGAAGACAGCCTGGTGAACCAGAAGCTGGCCGTGGGCCTTCTGGAGCGTCACGGGCACACCGTCGTCGTCGCCAATCACGGGCGGGAGGTGCTCGGGGCCGTCGAGGCGGACCACTTCGATTTGATCCTCATGGATGTGCAGATGCCCGAGATGGACGGGCTGGAAGCCACGGAGATCATTCGAGCCCGAGAGCGAGGCAGCGACGCCCACGTGCCGATCGTGGCCATGACGGCCCATGCCATGCAGGGGGACCGCCAGCGTTGCCTGGAAGCCGGCATGGACGAATACATCGCCAAGCCCATTCGTGCCAAGCAGCTTTTTCAGACGATGGCGAACGTAATGGGGTTGTCCAACGAGCCGCTTCCGGCCGTCAACTTGCCCTCGGGCGAACCGGGCGGCAGCAAGCTTCCCGCGCAAGCCGCCGGATTGTGGGACCCCGACGCCGCGTTGGAGTCGGTCAAAGGCGACCGCGATCTCCTGCGGATCGTGATCGAAACCTATCTGGAGGAGTCGCCGCAACTCGTCAAGCGGATGCGAGATTCGCTCGGCCGGTCCGACGCCGCCGAATTGAACCTGGCGGCCCATTCGCTCAAGGGATCTCTGCGTTTTCTCGGGGCGGAAGAGGGGTTTCAACTCGCCTATCGGCTCGAGTTGATGGGCCGCGACAGAGACTTCCAGGAAACACCAGACGTTCTCCAATCCCTGGAAACGTTTCTCACCAGGCTCACTCCCAGCCTCCGCGGCTATCTGGAACAGGCGGGCGAGAACGCGTAGAGTGAGGCGGAAACACGCAGTCGACTCATGCCAATCAAACGCGTCTTTCTCGGATGGAACCGGCCGGCCCTGATCGCAGCAGCCGATTACCTCGTCGAACAGTACCGGGCGCCCGGGGCGCTCGACCTGTCGGGCGTGCTTCTTGCCGTGCCGGGCGGACGGGCCGGGCGACGGCTCGAGGAACTGCTGCTCGAACGAGCGGAAGACGCCGGTCTCTCTCTGAATCCGCCGACCATGATCACGGTGGGACAACTGCCCGAGAAACTCTACGTTGCCCAGCGGCCGTTTGCCGATCGGTTGACTCAACAGCTTGCCTGGGTCGAGGCCCTGAAACGGACCGAAGATCGATGCGTCCGGCAGTTGGTCGTCGAATTGCCGGCGGAGGGCGATCTGGCAGGTCGGCTGGCCCTGGGGGAGATGCTTGCCCGGCTCCATTGTGAGTTGGCGGGCGACGCTCTCGACTTCGAGCAGGTCGCCGAGTGCGGCGCGAAGCTGGAGAGCTTTCCGGAGCAGGCACGGTGGCAGGCCTTGTCGGTCGTTCAGCAGAACTATCTCGGCATTCTCGATTCGCTGGAACTGTGGGATTTGCAGACCGCCCGGTTGTTCGCGATCAAGTACCGCGAGTGCCATACGGAAGACGACGTGATCCTGGTGGGGACGGCCGACCTGAACCGGGCACAGCGTCAGATCCTCGATCTGGTGGCCGATCGGGTGACTTCGCTGATTCTCGCTCCGGAATCGATCGCCGATCGATTCGACTCGCACGGTTGTCTGACCGTGCCCGCCTGGCAGGACGCGACCCTCGATCTCCGCGACGAGCAGATCGAGATCGTCGACGGACCGGCCGAACAGGCGGTGGCCGTCGCCCGGGCCATGGCCGATCTGGACGGTCGTTTCTCGGCCGACGAGATTTCTGTGGGCGTTCCGTCGGAGCCGCTGATTCCGTACATCGAGCAGCAGTTTGAACGATGCGGCGTGGCGGCACGCTACGGGGCGGGCCGCCCGATCAGCCGGGCGGCTCCCTATCGCCTGCTCGCCGCCGTCGCGGATTATCTCGAAACGGCATCGTTCGCCAGCCTCGCGGCCCTCCTTCGGCATCCGGCGATCGAAGCCTGGCTTGCCGCCGAGGGAGCCGCCGGCGATTGGCTGAGTGAGTTGGACAACTATCGGGCAAGTCACCTTCCTTCGATCTTCAGCGACCACTGGCAAGGAAAGCCCGAGGAGTCCGGCCTTTTGAAATCCGTCTGCGAAGAACTCGACAGGCTTCTGGAAGAGACCCTGGGGGGTAGTCGCCGCTCGGGCCCCCGGCGCCGGCTCAGCCAATGGGGCCAGCCTGTTCTGGTTCTCCTGGTGAAGGTATACGGACGTGAATCGCTACGTCGCAACGAAGAACCCGATCGCACCCAGTGGATGGTCTGTGAGAAGATCTTCGACGTGCTCGCCGCCAATCTGGCGCTTCAACGCTACGAGGCGCTCGATCCCGAGCTCGACGCGGCCGAGGCGTTGCGTCTGGTGCTCCGCCAACTGGACGGAGAAACGATCGCACCGCCGGCCGACCCGGACGCCGTGGAGTTGCTGGGGTGGCTGGAATTGCCGCTGGACGACGCCCCGGCTTTGATCGTCTGCGGGATGAACGACCAGACGATTCCCGATTCGCTCAATGCGGACCTGTTCCTGCCCGATCACATCCGCCGCCAACTGGGAATTGAAGACAACGACCGGCGTTATGCGCGCGATCTCTATGCGTTATCGGTCCTGGCCGCCTCTCGTCCCGATCTGAAGCTGATTGCGGCCAGAACGAGCCCGGAAGGGAATCCGCTCACGCCGAGCCGGCTGTTCTTTGCCTGCGACGACGAAACGGTCGCCCGCCGCGTTCTGTCGTACTTTGACGACGGCGGTTCGAGTGGGCCGCCGGCAATCGTGCAGGGATCGCTCCAGCCGGGCCGGAGGAGAACTTTGCTCGAGCCGCCTCGTCCCGAACCGCTCGATGAGCCGGTCCGCTCCATGCGCGTGACCGAGTTTCGCGACTACCTGGCCTGCCCCTACCGCTACTACCTGAAGCATCGCCTTCGATTGTCCGCATTGTCCGATTGGGGCGAAGAACTGGACGCGGCCGGTTTCGGTTCGCTGGCTCATGAGGTGCTCGGCGATTTCGGCAGCAGCGAAGTGGCCGGCAGCATGCACAACGACGAGATTGCGGTGTTTCTGAGCGATTCGCTCGACCGCCATGCAAGGGCGTTCTACGGCAACGACCCGCTGCCTGCCGTTCGCATCCAGATCGAACAGTTGCGGTGGCGGCTCATGCACTTTGCGCGGTGGCAGGCCGAGTGGGCGAGCCAGGGCTGGCGGATCGAGGCGGTCGAGCAGGACTTGCAGGGGACGTCGCTGTTGGTGGACGGTCTGCCCCTCGATCTTCACGGCCGGATCGATCGGATCGATGTCAACGAGGCGACCGGCGAGCGGGTGATCTTCGACAATAAGACCTCCGACACGGCGAAGAAGCCCGAGCAGACGCATCTCAAGGCCGGCGAGTGGATCGATCTTCAACTGCCCCTTTATCGTCACATGGCCTATGCGTCGGAAGGAGAGGGATCGATCCGCGTGGGCTATATCGTGTTGCCCAAGGATACGACCAGGATCGGCCCCTTATTTGCTCCCTGGACAGAGGGAGACTTCAGCGAGGCGGATCGGGTTGCCGAGAACGTGGTCCGCAGGATTCGCTCGGGCGAGTTCTGGCCCCCTGCCCTGCCGCCGCCGGCCTTCTCGGAAGAGTTTGCGGCCATCTGCCAGGACGGCCAGTTCGGCGCCCTGGCCGACGCGCTGCGCGAGGAAGGGGGCGAGGCATGAGTGCCGATCGCTTTCCCAACGTCGTGGTCCGGGCCTCGGCCGGGACGGGCAAGACCTTCCAGCTCAGCAATCGCTACATCGCCCTGGCGGCCGACGCTGTCTCGGCCGACACGATCCTGGCGACCACATTCACCCGGAAGGCGGCCGGCGAGATTCTCGATCGGGTGCTGTTCCGGCTGGCCGAGGCCGCTGCCGATCCGGCCAAACTGGCCGCCCTGGGGCGGAACATCGACGACGGCGCGTTCGATCGGACGCGGTGCCTGGAGGTGTTGCGGCGACTCGTTCGCCAGGTGCACCGGCTCCGCGTATCGACGCTGGACAGTTTCTTCATTCAGGTCGCCCAGAGTTTCGCCCTGGAACTCGGCTTGCCGCCCGGGTGGCAGATCGTCGAAGAGATCGACGATACGAGGCTCCGCACCGAGGCCATTCGTGCGGTTCTGCAGAACCAGAAGACCGACGACGTCGTCCGGCTCATGCACTTGCTGAGCAAGGGTGAGGCGGCGCGGGGCGTGGCCGAGCAGATCGGTACATTGGTGAACGACTTGTACGGGTTCTACACGGAAGCCCCGGCCGAGGCCTGGTCGGCATTGCCGCGCCGCAAGACGCTCAAGCCGGAGGAATATCAAGACGCCGTGCTGACCCTCGAAGCGGTTCCGTTGGCCGACAAGCGAATGGAAAAGGCCAGGGCGGGCGACCTGGCAAACGCATTGGCCGAGAACTGGGATGAATTCCTCGGCAAGGGGCTGGCCGCCAAGATTCTGGCCGGGGAGCGGAAGTATTACACCAAGGATCTGCCCGACGACCTGGTGGGCGCCTACGTGCCGTTGCTGGAGCATGCCCAGGGGCAGATCGTCAACCGGATCGCCGACCAGACGGAGGCCACCCACGGTCTGCTGGCCCGGTTCGACGAAGTCTACCGGCAGATGAAGCTGCGGCGGAGAAGCCTGCGGTTCGACGACGTCACGCGTCTGCTGGCCGACGCGGTCCGCGAGAGCGACCTGGAGCGGATCGTCTACCGCCTGGACGCCCGGGTGGCCCACTTGCTGCTGGACGAATTCCAGGATACGTCCCCCGGCCAGTGGCACGTGCTGCGTCCGTTTGCGAAGAAGATTACCGGGGGGGAACGTTTCCAGCGTGCCGGGCAGTCCTTCTTCTGCGTGGGCGACGTGAAGCAGGCGATCTACGGTTGGCGGGGCGGCGTGGCCGAGATCTTCGAGGCCCTTGAAGAGGAACTGGAGGGCCTCCGTTTCGACTCCCTGGAGAAGAGCTGGCGATCGAGTCCGCCGGTGATCGAGACGGTCAACCGGATCTTCGAGGACTTGGGGGCCAACGAGGTCCTCGCTCGCTATCGCGATGCCGCCGCGCATTGGCAGAAGCGGTTTTTGGAGCATTCGACTGCTCGCACCGAACTGGCCGGCCATTGCCGCCTCAGCGTGGCCCCGGCCGCCGAAGAGGGAGGCGACCAGAAGACCGCCACCCTGACCTACGCCGCCGATCAGGTGGCCCAACTCGCAGGGGAGATGCCGGACTGTTCGATCGGGGTTCTGGTACGGACTAATGCGGCGGTGGCGAGGATGATCTACGAGTTGCGGCGCCGCGACGTGGACGCCAGCGAAGAGGGGGGCAATCCGCTGGTCGACTCCCCGGCCGTGCAACTGCTCATGTCGCTGCTGACCTTGGCCGACCACCCGGGCGACACGGTGGCCCGATTCCACGTGGCGCATTCGCCGCTGGCAGAACCGGTGGCGATGACGGACCATCGCGACAAGCGGGCCGCCCTGAGGTTCTCTCGCGAGACCCGGCGCCGGCTCATCGACGAAGGCTACGGGCCGGTCCTGCGAGGTTGGACCGAACGGCTCGCCGCCGACTGCGACCGCCGCGATCTGAACCGCCTGCTTCAACTCGTCGAATTGGCGTACGCCTACGAGTCGGCAGCAACGCTGCGGGCCGACGAATTCGTCGAATTCGTCGAGAACAAGCGAGTCGAATCGCCCACGGCCGCCAGGGTGCGCGTGATGACGGTTCACCAGGCGAAGGGCCTGCAGTTCGACGTGTGCGTCCTGCCCGAATTGGACAAGCCGCTGAGAGGCCAGACTCCACAACTTGTGGTGGGGCGTCCGGGACCGGCCCAGCCGATCGAACGGATCTGCCGTTATGTGAACAAGGATCAGCAGCCGCTTCTGCCCAGGAAGTTCCAGGAGATGTTTGCCGTCTATGACCGGCAGCAGATCGAAGAGGCGCTGTGCGTGCTGTACGTCGCCTTGACCCGTCCCGTCCACGCGCTGCACATGATCGTGGCACCGTCGAAAGACAACGAGAAGACTATCCCGGCGACTGCGGCCGGGCTGCTGCGGGCGGCCCTTGCCGAAGGCGGCCCGGCCGAACCGCTGGCGGTCCTCTACCAGAACGGAAATCCCGCCTGGACCGATCGGCTGCCCCGCGGCCCCGCCAAACTCCCGGCCGAAGAGGCGACGCCGCTCGTCGTTCGTCTGGCGTCTCGCAAGGGTGCGGCTCGCCGGGGACTGGAAAGCCAGAGCCCTTCGCAATTGGAGGGCGGCCCCCGCATCGATCTGGCCGAGCGATTGCGGCTCGATCGTTCGGCCTCGATGGACTGGGGCACAGCCATGCATGCCTGCTTCGAGCAGATCAAGTGGCTCGACGACGGCGTGCCCGACGACGACCTCCTGCGCCGCAAGCTGCAGGCGCTGCAACTGCCGCAGACCGACGTGGGAGCGGTGACGGCGCGATTCAAGCGTGCCTTGGCAAAGCCCGGCATTCGAGCCGTTCTGAGCCGCTCTGCCTACGAATCGGGGTTCAACCCGCAGGTATGGAACGAACGCACGTTCGTGGTTCGCCAGGGGGAGACGATTCTCCGCGGCACTTTCGACCGGCTCGTGATTCTGTTCGACGGGGATAAGCCGGTGCGCGCCGAGGTCCTCGACTTCAAGAGCGATTCGCTGGACGCCGGTGATCCGGCGGCGGTGGCGGCGAAGCAGGAACACTATCGGCCGCAGCTCGAGGCGTATCGGTCGGCTGTCAGGCAGATCTACGGGCTGGGGGAGGATCGGATCACGGCGCGGCTGGTCTTTGTGGAGCCGGGGATCGTTGTCGACGTGTAGGACGGCCGTTGCATGGAGCACAGGGGGCGGGTAGATTGGGCCGCTGTACCTGATTCCTTTCGTCAGCTTTCAGGGAGGATTCCTGCATGGCCGCGTTCACCTGGTTGGACTGGACAGTTCTGATCGGCTATTTCGTCGGCATTACCGCGTTCGGGCTCTGGGTGTCGCGCAAGATTGCCTCCAGCGGCGGGTACTTTCTGGGCGATCGGCGGCTGCCGTGGTGGGTGATGATGGGCCAGGCCTTCGGAACCGGCACCCATGCGGAGAATCCCGTGGCCCAGGCCGGGGCGAGCTTCGACAAGGGTTTTGCCACCATTTGGTACCAGTGGAAGAACATGCTCATCACGCCGTTCTACTGGCTGATGGCCCCCTGGTACCGCCGCTGCGAGTGCACGACGGTCGGCGAACTCGTGACCGAGCGATACGGCCGCAGCCTGGGGTTCATCTACACGGTCTTCGCATTGTCGTATTTCGTTTTCAGCCAGGGAGCGATGCTCAAGGGAGCGGGCAAGGTGGTCTCGGTGGCCACGGGGGGAGAAATGATCTCGCCCAACGGCGTCGTGGTGACCATGACGGTCGCCTTTCTGCTGTACGGTTTTTTCGGCGGCCTGATCGCGTCGGCCTACACCGACTTCGTGCAGGGGTTCCTGATTATTTTCATGTCGTTTATGCTGATACCCGCCGGCCTGACCGCCGTGGGGGGGTTCACGGGCATGCGGGAAAGCCTGGATCCGAGTTTCTTCGAGATCTACAACCGCATGAGCGGCGTCGACGGCTTTACGATCGCCATCCTGACACTCAACGGCCTGGTCGGCATCACGGCCCAGCCGCACATCCTTTCGATGAACGCCACCGGCCGCAGCGAACGTGCCGGACGTGTCGGGCAGACCTACGGCAACATGGTCAAGCGTTTTTGCACGATCGGCTGGGCCTTTACCGGGCTGATTGTCGCGGCCATGGTCCTCCAGCGAGGCGACGCGCTTCCCGACAAGGAAAACGCCTTCGGCTACGCCAGTCTGCACCTCCTCGCCCCGGGCCTGACCGGCCTGTTGGTCGCCTGCGTGCTGGCCGCCAACATGTCGACCTGCTCCAATTTCATGGTCAATTCGGGGGCTCTGTTCACTCGCAACCTCTACCTGGGCTATTTTCGGCCCGCTGCCGGCGACCGCGAGGTGCTTCTGGTCGGCCGGCTCTCGGGGCTGGCACTCACCATGCTGGGGGTGCTGTTTGCTCTTTCGGTGGGCCAGGTGCTCGACGCTTTCTTGTTCACCGAGACCTTGCCGGCGTTCTTCGGGATCATGATCCTGGGCGGGTTCCTCTGGCGGCGAGCCAATCGCTACGGCGCGTGGGCCGGCGTGCTCGTGTCGATGATCGTCTACTACGTGGCCAACTACCAGATGTGGGGAAAACTGCAACTGGTCTACAAGTGGGAGCCGGAGCCTTTTGCCTGGTCGATGTTGACGGGCTTTGCCGCGTTCATCGTCTTGAGCCTGGTCACACCGGCTGAACCGAAGGAGCGGATCGAGCGATTCTTCGACAACATGCGCCGTTCGACGGACCAGGAGGGTCTGCCCGCGGGCCAGCCCAAGCCGTTGGCCGCCGACCGCGGCCAGGAACTGTTGCTGGTGGACGTGACGGGCTGGTTCACCGCCGAGCGGTGGCGCAACTTCTTCAGCCGTTACCGCGAGGATCTCATCGGATTCCTCCTGGCCTGGGCCACCGTGGCCCTGTTGATCGGTCTGGCGTGGGGGCTGATGCAGATCGCCAAGTAGTGCAACCACTTGTAGCGCGTAGCACCGCACGCCAACTCAATAGATGCACTCGGCAGTGACTTTGTAGGTGACGCTACGTGTTCCGCAGCGGGAACACGGCAACTTCACGCGGCGGAAACCTGGTCTCATGGGGCTAACTGCCCGTCGACTACCGCATTTTGGACAGCACCGCCCTCTGTCCAACTTCCGAGCGCGACTGGCGTAGCGCATTCGAACCCACGCGTGCAGACATGCCTCCATTGGGAGGATGGCAAAGCACGTCACTGTCAACGCTACAAAGAACCCATGCAAGAAACTGGACGACCAAATACCGTAGAACACGCCACTTGCGAATCCAACCACGGCTGCGGACGCAAAGCCCGAACAGCCGGAGAGGGAACCAAGCTTGCGGACTCCGTAATGTTGACCGCATGCTGTGCAGATGCGGCTGGTGTGCCAGAACAAACGTCCCTGAATTGTCGCAGACCATAGTGTGTATCCGTTCTCCGCCAGAGTGTCACTGAGGTGCTGAAGAAACACGATACGATCGTCATCGGAGAGCCCAGGAGAGCCAATCGGATCATCGAGATAGACAGCCAATGCGCTCTCATCGCTAATCTCTGGAGTCCTGTGACCACAGTTCGCACAACGGCCCTGGTACATCCTGTGCATGATCCTACTCCTGATTAGGCACAACCGGCCCCCGCCACACGCTGCCGCCGAACGTCGTCACATACATGATCCGCTCGTCTGCCGGATCGAACACGATCCTTTGGATATTCGAGAAGGGCAGGCTGTCGAAGGCCTCCCAGGTTTGGCCGTGGTCGCGCGTGAGCCAGAGGCCGGCACCGGGGGCGCCTTCGGTGAGAGTCATGTAGATCCAGCCCTCGTGCTTCGGATGGAAGTAGCCGCCGAAGGTCTGCCGGGCTTCGCGGCCGATTCGCCGCCAGGTTCGGCCGCCGTCTTCGCTGGAGTACAGCCCGCCCGAGTTGTCTTCCCAGTTGGCGTCGCAGGTGCCGACGAGGATCTTGCGGCTATCCTGCGGATGGACCGAGAAGTCCTTGGGATAGAGGAAGAGCTGCGATGCGTTGACCTTCTGCCAGGTTTCGGCGGCATCGGTCGATCGATACAGGCCGACCCCTTCGCTCATGAGCGGTTTCCCCTGGCCGGGCCGTTTGGCGCAGATCATCGCAAACAGGGTCCCGTCGGCATGCAGCAGAACTCTTGAGACTCGCATGTTCTTGGGATCGCCCAGGCCGGTCTTCTTGAGGGTCCAGGTCTTGCCGTCGTCGGTCGATTTGTAGACGCCTTCGTCGAACACCCCGGCATAGAGGGTGCGAGAACCCTTGGGACTGTGCGGATCGACGACGACGGAGGTGACCGGCCTGGCGGGGATGCCGCTCGCCTCATGTTGCCACGACTTGCCGAAGTCGCGCGAGATGCAGACGCCGCCGGGCCGCTGGTGGCCGTGGCGTTCGGAGATGATGTTGTCGTTGGGGATGTCGTGCACGTCGGAGAAGGCGCCCCAGATCTTGCCGGGGGTCTCCGGGTCGAAGGCCATCTCGTAGCAGGTGTTTCGCCAGGGCGCCCAGGTCTTTTTGTCCCACCAGATCCAGGTGTTGCCCGCGTCGAGCGAGCGGGCCGCGCCGATATCGGTGTAGGCGATGTAGTGGCGGTTCGGCTCGAAGGGATCGATGTAGTAGTTCCAGGTCGTGGTGACCACCAGGCCGTTGCAGACCCAGGCGCTGCCCGGTCCCGGCGTCTGGCCCGGCGCCGGATAGGTGTCGCCGTTGAACCAGGTTTCGCCGCCGTTGTGCGTGACCTGGAGATGGCTCCGCACGAGCATGACCCGCTGCGGATCGGTGTTGCAGATCGCCATGCCGAAGGGCGCATCTCCGCCCTTGTAGCACTGTCCGGTCGACGCCGTCACGATATTGGGTGCGACGTTGTAGCGTTCGAACCGGGGATCTTCGAAAAACGTGTCGCGCCAGGTCTCGCCGCCGTCGTCGCTGCGGTAGATCGTATCGTGATGGGGCGGGCTGAAGCCGGTGCTGGTGTTGGCAGCGTAGACCGTGAGCGGCCGCGTGTCGGTGGTGAGAACCTGTTTGTACTGGGCGATGGGGCCGTAGGCCCATTGGTCGGCCTTTTTGGTTTCGGTGTTGATCCCGCGTCCCATGGCCGGTTCCCACGTGTCGCCCCGATCGCGAGAGCGATAGACGCCGCCTTGGAATACGCCGCCTTCATCACGACTCTTCACCGTGCAGTAGAGCATGGCGACCTTCTGCTCGACGTTAGAGCCGCCGGCGAAGCCTTGGATTTCCTTCCAGGGCAGGCCACCGGTCTTCTCGACCCAGGTGCGGCCGCCGTCGCTCGATCGCCAGATCCCCTGCTCGGTGGCGGCGAACATGGTCCGGCCGCCGTCGATCCGATCGAAATGGAACCCGAGCACCGGCCCCTCGGGACCGTCGCAGTCCGTCCAGCTCAGGCCCGCGTCGCGAGACAAGGAGCACGGCCCGCCGCGTGTGCCGGCGAGCATCACGTTCGGATCGGCGGGATTGATCGCGATCTCGCCGTAGAGCGACCTGCGCAGATCGCCGATCGGCTCAAAGGTCCGGCCGCAATCGCGGCTGATCTTCAGGCGTCCGCTCGACGACGCGTAGATGACGTTCCGGTCGGTGGGATGGAAGGCCGGCCGACAGCGGGTGTCGGTTCGGAGCTGTGCCCGGTGGATCATCCGCCAATTGCGGCCGCCGTCTTCGGAGAGGTAGGCCGCACTCATGTCGCAGTTGAGCATCATCAGGTTGGGATCGGCGGGGGAGACGGCCGGCGTGAACATTCCGCCGCCGCCGGAGAGGCCGACGGGTTCCCAGGGGATGTCGGCCCCATCGGCTGGTCCCGGGAGACCCATGAGAAGTGTCGCAAGTGCGGTGAACCAGATGCGTGGCGGGAGCATGGCGATCTCTCCGGGTTGGCGGTCTTGGAGGTCACAGAGCCTTGGTTCGGGATTCCTGTACGGGTATCAGGCGAGTGGCGGTTCGGCAAGGGGATGGGGAGACTACGGTGTCGGCTGCGCTCTTTGCATTGTTTGCATTGTTGCCATTGTTGCGCAAGTTTTTGAATACTGAGTACTTTTGGCTTACTTGGGGGGTAGTGATTTCCTCGAGCAAAGAAAGGGAACCTGACAAGGGAATGGACGGCAAAGGAATTGTTAAGGATCGGGCAACTACAGGAGCCACTGGGCTGTGTACAACAGTATACATATTCGTCAGAGAAAGTCAATACAAGAATTGAACAGGTGCGCGGATTTTTGGGCGGTGATCGAAGGACCGGTGTTTGTGGGCGCCGATGGTCGTGGGAAGGGGAGGCGTTCTTTCGGAGTTGTGCGAGACCGGGGTTTTGCGCCGTATCGGCGGTGTTGCGAAATGGGTCGGGGTGTGTGGGTGAGGAGAAGTGCTTGTGGCTGTTGTGTTTACACCTGAGGACGTGGGCGTAAGTGGGGTTCCGTCGACAGGGGGGCGTTGCAGAAATCTCTCTACTGAGGGGGGAACGCTGATCTTCCCTGATCAACGCTGATCAGGGCGTTCATGCGTACGAAGCGGGCCGGTGCTTCCATGGGTGGATTTGGAGGGTTAGTTGTTTTGAACAGGAGTACTCTCAGGAAGGGGCAAACAGGAAAACGGAAACGAACTCAAGACCGGAGTGGTAAGGCGGGGCGTAACGGGGTGGACTATCTATCGTCCATCGGCACTGCTTGGCAAATAAGCAGTGCCATACGGTGATTGGCTCCCACGGTCACGCAGGGCCACGCGTCCACCCGTCCCCCGAGGTTACCGAAACTGACCTGATTTCCATGCACGAAGAAATGCCTTGGTGCAGTTCTGGGGACGATACCGATTCTTTGTGAAGTCACTTGGATTTGCCCCCGCCTTCAATAGTAAGAGAACAATCTCGCCAAATCCGGCCTCATCGGCTAGTCGGCACGCATCGGCAGATTTCGGATCGATGGCGCCTTCTTCCAATAGGTGGCGAACAACGGCGATGTTTCCGCTATCACAGGCTGTCTTGAAGAGCTTCAGTCTGACCCTGGGGGCCAAAGCCTCCAGATGCGTGTCGCGCAGCCAACGATCATTGCGTGCAGTATCGAGCGATTCTATGGATATGAATGGTTCGTCGCGTTCCAGCGAGTTGCGTCTGCGCTCGGCCACATCCTCCACTCTAAGCGCTTTGAGGTATGTATTGAAGTCCTCGGCCAGGAACAGTTGATTGTCTTCAGGAAGTACATCGAACTCGTTGTCGCGTACCCAGTATAGGACATGACTGTTTCGCGTATCGAGCAGTATCAGGTCTTCACCAGTCATTCCGATAGGGATTGAGTTCGCTGGAATACGTCCAGCATGCATCCGCCACACTTTCTCGATGTCACGCCAGCCAAGTTCTTCGGGGCAACTGAACGAAAACAAAGCGTCGACTCCGCCTCCGCGAAATGAACTCCCTTCTGTTGCGCGGTGAACGGGAACGGCAAACTTGCCGCCATTTCGCTGCAAGATGAAGGCGCGATAATCGTCGGGTAACGTCGACTTGATTGACTTCTCGAATCGGCTAATCTCTCGTTCCGTCACGGGTAGCCAAGAGTCGACCAGATAGGACAATGGCGAGTCGTCCCCCATCGTTGCTCCCTCCATACACGTGGCCAAAAGCACTTCGCACAGAACCAGGGAATAGGAATGCGTCGTCATTGTCTGCCAGATGTCGGGGTAACGCTTGGCACTTTGACGGGCAGTCTATCAGGGACTTCAACCGTCGGTCAAGCTGCGGATCTTCCTTCGCCCGGCTTTCCAGTCTTTGTACCACTCGATGCACACCGCTGCCGTCGCGGTAACCGAACCGTACGACCGGCCCAAACATCCTCGCGATCCGGGCACGGTACTGGCGATGAGCCATGGCGTACGTCGGCCCGAAATGGCTCAGCCACTCGGTACAAAGCCAGGGGGCAACTCCTGGTAAACCGGACCCTTGAGTTGATCGAGTCGCTCTGGACTGAAGGAGCAAGGCTGGAGGGCGGTGGCTGAGGACCGGAGGGCCGCAGGGTCAACGGCCTAAGTCGATGATTGGTTTTCGCGGTCACGCAGGGCCAGTCACCGTGAATTTGACACTCCAGACTTACCGTCGGCTGTTACAGTAAGTCCTTAGACCATTTCGTCTCGCCCTTCGATCGATATTTCCGGTTGTCCCGTATGCGCCATTCTCCGGCCACGTCTACGAGCTGATACTTGTACTGCCAGCCACGCTCTTCCGGCTGCTCGGTCTCTATCGTCACAGTGCCCGCTCGCTCCGTTGTCCGCACGATACTCTCACCTTCATGTTCAGGCTTCCCAAGACTGAAAGAAACGCCAACATCTTGAAGTCGCTCGGCCTCTTTGCCAACTTCACAGAAACGCTCGAAGATCTCTTCGAGCTTCGCACGTCGCAGAGCACGGTTCCGCTCAAATTGCGTACGGTCAACCTTCGCCCTATGCTGTTCCGCTGCCTGCAATTCCCAAGCGTTCATTTCCGAAAAGAACGCCAATAACACTTCCAGCGCGGGGTGGTGGGGCAATAATTCCATCTCGTACTGTCGGGAAAACTAGACGTTGAATAGCCAGGGGTAGATCATGGGATTGTCAAGAACCTTAGTGGCCCATCGTGGTGTCGTTGTCGGGCTCACCGCTTGAGACTCGACGGGCAGTCTATCAGGGACTTCAACCGTCGGTCAAGCTGCGGATCTTCCTTCGCCCGGCTTTCCAGTCTTTGTGCCACTCGATGCACGCCGCTGCCGTCGCGGTGGCCGAATCGCACAACCTGCCCAAACATGCTCGCGATCTGGGCACGGCACTGGCGATGAGCCATGGCGTACGTCGGCTCGAAATGGCTCAGCCACTCGGTACAAAGCCCGGGTGGGCAACTCCTGGTAAACCGGACCCTTGAGTTGATCGAGTCGCTCTGGAGTGAAGGAGCAAGGCTGGAGGGCGGTGGGCATCAGGCACACGGGGATTGGTGGACACGGTCACGCAGGGCCAACCACCGCTTGGCAGTTGGTGGGCAGTGCCCACCCTACTTCACTTGGCAGTTGGTGGGCGGTGCCCACCCTTCGCTTGGCAGTTGGTGGGCGGTGCCCACCCTACTTCGCTTGGCCGTTGGTGGGCAGTGCCCACCCTACTTTGCTCTTTGCCGGCTTGGAATCGGGCGGACTGCCGCAGTCGATGAAGATGTTGCCGTCGGATGCCGCGGCCTGCCACAAGCCCTCACGGCTCTCTTTCATGACCGCGGCACACCGCTCGAAGACGTTGCCGCGATAGGAACTGCGGCATGCCGTTCCGAGACGGTCGGGGTTCAGGAGCAAGGCGGACGAGTCCTTTTCGTCGAAGCCCGAAACGTGGTTGCCGAGCAACTGGAAGCGGCCGGACACGACGATCGCCTGCGCGACCTTGCCGGTCGCACCTCGGGCGACGACGTTGTCGCGGAAGAGACACGTGGCGTTGCCGTAGGAATCCAGGATCACCGGCCGCAGGCAATCGGTGATCGTGTTGTCGTGAAGCAGCCAGTTCGACGACGGCGGGATCACCTCGAACGTGTCGCCCACCTTCGTCTCGCGAGGCTCCTTGAGCTTCATCTGAAGGGTTTCCGGCCTGGCGGCGTCGACGACGGCGTCCAGGACCGATTCACCGGCAGGGCGGCCGCCTGAAAGCCAGACCAACCGCCATCCTTCGCACTGGCGGGCTTTGCGGGGATCGAGGGGCACGGCTCCCACGGACGGCACGAAAGTCAGCGGATCGACGACCTTACCGACCGTCGAGAGGGCCCGTTCCGTTACGATGCCCGCCCCGCAGTTGCGGATCAGGTTGTCGTGGACCGTCACGTTCACGGCCGGCTCCTTGATCTTGACGGCCGTCACGTTGGGATCGGCGGCGCCGCGAACGTAGATCTGGTTGTCGCTCACGACGGCGTCGGATGCGCTCACGTCGATGGCGGTGCGAGGGGCCGACGTCTCGCCGATCTCCGTCATGTCGAAGAGATTGCCCCTGACGGTCGTATTGGCCGACGCATAGTGGGTGAGATCGGAACGGCCGGAGGCTTCCACGGCCGAGGATCCGAAGTTGATGAACAGGTTGTCGGCGATGACGACCTGCGTGGCCCCGACAGCCGAGCGGATCGCGCATCGTCCGTAGGGCACGTTGCTCTCGAACACGTTGTTGGCGATGATGTGCTGTCCGGCCCCCAGTTCGGGAAAGGTCGCGTCGCGATTGGCGGGACCGAGGTTGCCCATCGCCACGGTGCCAGCGTTGCGGACGTAGTTGCCGACGAACTTGACGAAGCGCGACGCGCCTTCCCACGCACAGCCGCCCACGTCGACGATCCGGCACTCGAGCACGCTCGTGTTTTCCGAGCCGCACATCACGTCGTTGAATGCGTTCCGGCCGCAGTCGATTGCCGAGCAGCGCAGGTAGGTGGTCTGCTTGCAGTGCGCCGCGTTCGGTTTCTCGGCAGTGCCGCGGCTGCTGCTGCCGGAGACGAAGCACTCGGTCGCCATCCGCCGGCCGTGGCAGTTCTCGATCAGAACGCGCTCGGTACTGCCGATCGACACGGCGTTGCACCCTTTGGCGCCGAAGCCCCAGAAGTAGCTCGAGCCGCGCATCCGCAGGTTGCCGCACTGGTCGCGCTCGGCGAAACCGGAGTGGCCGACCATGGTGAAGTTGCGCACCGTCACGTCGAGGCCCTTGGAGAGCGTGAGGCAGGCACCTTCGCCCTCGCTGATGTCGAGGATCGTGTCGACCGGGTTGGCACCCTCGATCGTAATCGCCGACGCGCTGCGCACGTACAACCCCCGCGACAGCCGGTAGCGGCCGATGGGCACGTGGAGATTCCGCTTCTCCCGGACGGCGCCGTCGATCGCGGCCTGCAACGCGACGTCGTCGCAGTGGCGGAGCGTCGCGGCGCCGACGGTGCGAGTCGGCGCGTCGTGCAAGGTGACCACGTTCCCCTCGATCGCGTCGACGGCCGTTACCAGTTGGCCGCGGAGCGTGAAGTGGACGGTATAGCCCTTCTCCCAGTCGTGCTGATTGAAACGGACCTCCATCCCGTCGCGCAGCGGCTGCCAGTCGCCCGTGATCGGCACGGTTTCGGTCCAGGTGCGGGCCCGGTCCTCCGACCAGCAGAACGACCTGGTCCCCTCCGGCACGTCGAGCAGCAGAACGACCCAATCGCCTTGCGTGCCGTCGTAGCCGCGGATCTCGACCTTGTCCTGCAGCGGCCGGCCCATGGCGACCACGTGGCGAGGGCCCCAGAGCGTCTTGCCGGTGCAGCGGGGGTTGCACTCGGAGAGCATCACCCCCTGCCCCACCGTGAAGTCGCCGACGTCGGCGACCGTAATCTGCTTGGACCCGGCCGTCGTCTCGGCCGCGGTCTCGAATTCCGAGCCCGAGGCGCCGAAGCCTCTTACGTTCAGCCATTCGGGCGGAGGATCGGCGGCCAGGGCCGTGGCTCCGATCGACATCCATGCGGCGATCAATACTGTCAGGTGCTGTTTCATGGGATTTCTCATGGTTTGCCCGGCTTTCCTGATGAATCTTTGAGGTGGCGCGTGTTGCCGGCCCGGCGCGTGACCCCCACGTGGTCGAAGTGGTCCAGCAAGGGAAGAGCGAACTTGCGGGTGGTGTCGAGGAGGTACTTGAATTTCACGCTTTCCAGCCGGCCTTCTCGCTGGAGGTATTCCACGAGGATGTCGCGAGCCCGATCGATTGCATCGCGATGGAAGAGCAAGCCGCCCTCGACTCGCACGATCTTGTGCTGCTGCCGCAGGGCGTTCAGGATTCGCGAGACGGTGGCATGGTCGGCTCCCGTCTTCTCGCAAAGCTCCTCCATGCTCGGCGGGCAAAACGGATGCTCGCGGAAGAGACTTTCGATCGTCTGCGAATGCTCGGCGTCGGGGCCCTGAAACTCGGCGGTGTGCTCGGGGCGTGCCAAACGCCCCTTGGTCTCAATCAGACGATCCTCGGCTTGCAGGCGAGCAATCACACCGGCGGACACGATCCGATCGATGCCGGTAGCCACGCGCAGGTCGTCGATCGTGATGCCGGGACTTGCAGGAGACTCCTCGTGAAAACGGTCGACGCATTCGAGCACGCGATCGCAAAGCTCCGCGAGCGTGTCGCGATGAATGTAGGAGCCCGGCTGCAGCTTGACCGCGACGCCCTGCTCGGCCAGACCGGCGAGAGTTGTTCGGAGGCGATCCGGCGGGATCTTCGTTCGCGTCGACAGTTCCGCTTCGGCGATTGCGCCCGAGGAAGCATTTCGCAGCGAGAAAACGACGAACTGCTGCTCGTCGCGGACGGCGGCGGCACACTCGCGCATGGTCTCAACGGCGGCAGGCCGGTTCCGTTTCAACCTGCGGGAACCTCCTTCGACGAGCGTTCCGCCGCCGATTGTTCTGGCGGGAGACGGGATGCGAACGATGAACGGATCGCCCGGGCCGGCAACCAGCCCTTCGGGAGCACGAAATTGAACCAGCCCTTCGTCACCGGAAGCCATCGTGTCGTGTTCGAGAAGGAAGACGGTGACCTGTATTTCGGCCGTGCCGGTGTGGAGTTTCAGACGGGTCCCGCTCTTCAGCGAGACCTTGGATTCGGGAAGCAGTTGCAGCCGGGCCGCGAACCACTCGTGCGGTTCGAAATAGCCGGGCACGGTCAGCACCTCGCCCCGGCGAATCTGGGCGGCATCCCAGTGCCGCATGTTGATCGCCGCGCATTGGCCTGCCTTCACCAGGTCGCTCGCGCGCCCGTAGACCTCGATCTGGCGAATCCGGCCTTGCAGGCCTCGCGGCAGGAGCACGACTTCGTCGTCGACCTTGGCCGATCCGCAGACCGGGATGCCGGCCACAACGGTCCCGAAACCCGCGGCCGAGAACGCCCGATCGACCGGCAAACGGAACACTCCGTCCAACCTCCGGGGCTGGACCGACTCCAGCAACTGGCAAAGCGTCGTGTAGAAGTTGTCGAATCCTTCTCCGGTGATGTTGGACAACGGGCAGATGGGAGCCCCTTCGAGGAACGTTCCTCTGAGGAAGTCGCGGGTCAGATCGAGGACGAGCTGGCGGTGTTCGTCGTCAACGCGGTCGATCTTGGTGAGGGCGACGAAGCCCCGCCGGATTCCGAGCAGGGTGAGGATTTCGAGATGCTCTCGCGTTTGCGGCATCACGCCGTCGTCGGCGGCGACGACGAGCAACACGGCATCCATGCCCGTCGCTCCGGCGACCATGGTCTTGATGAAGTTCTCATGGCCGGGGACGTCGACGATTCCCACTTCGAGGTCGGCGATCTTGCAGGGGGCGAACCCCAGGTCGATCGACATCCCCCGTTCTTTCTCCTCTTTGAGCCGGTCGGTATCGCAACCGGTGAGCAGCTTGACCAGGGCCGTCTTGCCGTGGTCGATGTGGCCCGCCGTTCCCAAGGTCACGTTGATCTGTTCCACCGCCATAGCAGTCTTGATCCTGTCGGGGATGTATTATCGTATCCCGCGTTCTAGGTGCAAACTCCGGCCACCGCTTCGATCAGCAGGGCTTCGTCGCCTTCGAGCAGGGTGCGGGGATCGATCAACACCTGGTCCGTTTTCACGCGAGTGACGACCGACGGCTTTCCCTGGCGCAGTCTTCGGGCAACTTCTGCAGCCGATTCGGCGAGGGGCGACAGGGCCACCAGCCGTGTGGGCAGGTTCTGGGTGGGCAACGATCCGCTTCCCATTTGGGAGGAACCGTCGCACACCGAGATCTCGGCGGCCACTCCACGCTCCTTGAGAGCCGCTGCGATCCGGTCCGCCTGGGCGGAGATCTCCTCGAAGGGGCGTGCCAGCAGCATCAAGGTGGGAACGCGGCGAATCGCATCGTCAGGATCGAGGAACAGGGCGAGGGTCGTTTCCAATGCGGCCAGGGTCAGTTTGCCCGGGCGGAGGATTCTGGCGAGCGGGTTCTTGCGAACCGCGTCGATCAGGTCCTTACGTCCCAGAACAATCCCCCCCTGCCCTGCCCCGATCAGCTTGTCGGCGCTGCTGGTGATCAGGTCGGATCCGGCTCGAACCGAATCCTGCAGCGTCGGCTCCTGCTGGAACCCGAACCGTGTCACGTCGATCAGCGATCCCGCACCCACATCGTCGATCAGTACGAGATTGTGCTTGCGGGCGATTCCGATCATGGTCTCCAGGGGCACTTCCGAAGTGAATCCGGAGATCTTGTAGTTGCTCGGGTGGACGCGCAGCAGTGCGGCGGTGTTCTCCCCGACGGCGTTCTCGTAGTCGCGCGGATGGGTCTTGTTGGTCGTTCCCACCTCGACGAGTTTCGCACCGCTGGCTTCCATGACCTCGGGCAAGCGGAAGGAGCCGCCGATCTCGACGAGCTGCCCGCGGGAGACAATCACTTCCTTTCCCCGTGCGACCGTATTGAGCACGATGGACGTTGCCGCCGCGTTGTTGTTGACAATGGTTGCTGCCTGGGCTCCGGTCAGTTCGCGAAGGAGTTGTTCGATTCGGGGCGCGCGTGCACCGCGGCGCCCGGTCTCCAGGTCGATCTGCAGCAACGAGTAGCCGGCCAGTTCTGTGGTGATGTGATCGATCACTTCCCGGGCGAGCACGGCGCGTCCCAGGCCCGTGTGCAGAATCACGCCCGTTGCGTTGATCGCCTTGCGGTATTGCGACTCCGAGGCGAACCGGGCACGTTTGACGGCGTCGGCGACGATCAATTCGCGCAGGGTTTTCTCTTCGACGTCGTCTTGCTTTCCCTCCAGGATTGTCTTTCTTGCCCGTTCCACCGCGGCGCGTGCCGCATTGACGACAAGTCTGCGAGGCACGATCTCGATCAGTTCCTGGAGCGGCGGTTCGCCGAGCAAGAGTTCGACGGCCGGGATTTTCCGCAGGAGGTTTTGCTTTGAGGAAGACATGGTTGGATCTCGCCGAACTGTCATCCAGCGCCCACTATCGACATTCGGGCCAACAGAGCCACCACCGACCCATGGGCGGCATTCTAACGTCCTCAAAGAGACCGGGTCAAGCAGGGAGAAAAAGGGATCAGGAGAACTGCGAAGTCGTGTTGAGGCAAGAATAGTAGCAGGCACGCTCCGCCGTGCCGTCCGCCGAAGAACGGTGTTTTGGCCACTTCAGCGGACGGCATACGGAGTATGCCTGCTACTTTGCAGTCCTCCTGAACAAGGGATCAGGAGGCACACGTCGCGCGCGGTCTGAACGGGGCTTTGTACAAATGAGTCTCGACCTCATTTCTTCCGTGTCGGGCAACGGCACGGCTTGACGAAAAGACCCTTGCGGGTACCATGAATACCGTTCTCGGCGGCGGTGGGAGGCCATGAGGGCGGTATCTGCCTCGCTGCTCGTCCATGCCTCTCTCATTCGAAGGCCCATGCATGCCATACAAGAACAAGATCCAACTGGGCGACGTCCAGGCCGTCTACAGCGGACCCGAGTGGGACCTATGGGAATTGTTGATGGGCCAGCAGATCCATCTCGGTGGGATCAAGTCGTCCAGCGGTCTGGCAGATGCAGCGGGAATTGAATCCGGCACCACGGGTGTGGATTTGTGTTGTTGCACGGGCGCAGGAATGCGGTTCCTCGTGCGGTTTCGCGGTGTGAAGCAGATGCACGGCGTCGACGCCACGGAGGCGGTCATTGACAGGGGACGCATCCGCTGCCGGGAGGAAGGCCTCGCCGATCGCATCGACTTCACTCTCGCTGACTCTTGCGCGACGGGCCTGAAAGACGGCCTGGCCGACTTCGTCTGGGGAGAGGACGCCTGGTGCTACGTGATCGACAAGCCGGCCCTGATCGCAGAAGCGTCGCGGCTCGTGAAGCCTGGCGGCAAGATCGCGTTGACGGATTGGATTGAGGGCATGCCCGGGATGAGCGACTCGGAAATGGAACGCTTCCTGAAGTTCATGAAGTTCCCCGACGTTCAAACGCTCCCCGGCTATGTTGAGCTGTTGACTCAGAATGGGTGTGAGGTTGTCGTCAGCGAGGACACCGGCCAGTTCGCGCCTTGTGTCGATCTTTACCTGGAGATGGTCGATCGCCAGTTGACCTACGACGCCCTCCGCATCCTGGGATTCGACAGCGACGGACTCGGCGCCGTGGCTGAAGAGATGAAGTTCATGCAAGGGCTTGCTCATCAAGGGAAGATCGTCCAGGGACGGTTTGTGGCGAAGAAGGCCTCGTGATTGAGCGGTTGGCAAGGGTAAGAGGAAATCAATCATGACTGATCGTTCGTGCTGCAGCGGTTCGGCGGGAAAACCTGTGGAGAAGAACGCCTGTCAGCCGAGTCCCTGTTGCTCGGGGGCGCCGCCGTCCGGCGCCGCTGCCACGCCGTGCGAACATTTCGGGCGGATGATCGCGAACTGCCTGGAATACGCCCAGGCGGCCAAGGCCGAGGGGAAACCCATTGTCGGGATCATGTGTGAGTACACGCCGCGCGAATTGATCTTGGCCGGCGGGGGGGTGCCCGTCTGTCTGTGCGGCGGTTCCGCCGAGACAATTCCCGCGGCCGAGACCCAATTGCCGGCCAATCTCTGCCCGTTGATCAAGTCGACCTTCGGTTACCACGTCGAAGGCAGCAACCCATTCCTCGAAATGGCCGATCTGATCGTCGCCGAAACGACCTGCGACGGCAAGAAGAAGATGTACGAGTTGCTTGCCGAGACCCGGCCGGTCTACGTCCTCGAACTGCCCCAGAAGGTCAACGACCCGGACGCGTTCGAGCACTGGCGTGCCGAACTGCGCAAGTTCCGGGCGTTTCTCGAAGAACAGTGGGGAGTCGAAATCACCGACGACTGCATTCGCAAGGCGACCGGCGTGATGAACCGGGAACGGTCCTTGCGCCGCCGGTTGGCATCACTCATGGCCGCCGCCAGTCCGCCGCTCACGGGCCGCCAGTTGCTGGGCTTCAAGAGCAGCATCTCGGGTCTCCCCGCCGATTTCGAACAATACGAAAAGGCCTATGAACTGCTCAGCCGGAAGGAGCCATGCCGCGAGAAGGCATCTCCCGTCCGCGTTTTGTTGACGGGAGTGCCCATTGCCCACGGGGCGGAGCGGGTTCTCGACGTGGTCGAGGGAAGCGGGGGGCTGGTGGTCGCCATGGAGAACTGCACCGGGCTGAAGCCGATTCTCGACGACGTCGACGTGGACGGGGCCGATCCGATCGATGCGATTGCCGACAAATACTTCCATTTGCCCTGCTCCGTGATGACCTTGAACGACCGGCGGCTGGAGTCGATCAGGCAACTGGCCGCCACCTATCGCCCCGACTGCGTGATTGAGTTGGTCTGGCAGGCCTGCCTCACCTACGACGTCGAATCACGTCGAGTGAAACGCCTCGCCGAAGAGGAGTTGGGGGTGCCGTATCTGCGCATCGAGACTGACTATTCGCCGGCCGACTCCGCACGCATCGGCGTGCGGGTTGAAGGGCTTTTCGAAACGATTCGTGCCGGTGCCGCGAGATGATTCGTGTTGGCTACTTCAGCCCGTTCGTGCCGCCGGAGTGGATTGCCGCCCATGGTGCGTGCCCCGAGTGGTTGACGCTCGATGGGACGGCATCGCACGCCTTCAACGCCACCCACCGAGGCGTTTGTCCTTGTGCCGGCGCGATCGCCGCGCGGACGATGGACGACTTCGCTCTGGATGCAATGGTACTGACCACCGCGTGCGACCAGATGCGCTACGCTGCTGCCTACCTGGACACAGTCGGCAAGATCCCCGTCTTCCTTCTGAACGTTCCTTCGACCTGGCAGAGTCTTCAGGTGCGGCAGCTTTACCGGGAGGAACTCGAACGATTGGGGAGGTTTCTTACGGAGATCGGCGGACGTGAACCGCGGGGCGGGGAGCTCGAGTCGATTATCCTGGGGTACGATCAGCGCCGTTCAGCCGCCCTGGAGGCTCGGGCGAAGGTGTCTGCCCGACAATGGCAGGAAACGCTCGTCGGCCTGCGGAGCGACCCACTCGGATTGGCGCCGCACCAACCCAAAGCGGGGCAAGCCCGCAACCCAACCTTCATGAACATGAGCGCACCATGCGCAGAAGTCGCGAACAAAGACTCTAAAACGCGAGCCAGGATGGAGGCGGCAGGTCCAACGTCCTCGCGTGCACTTCAGACCGGCATTCCTCTGGCCCTGGTCGGCGGCCCGCTGATGACGGAAGACAGATCTTTCCTTGCGATGCTGGAACAGGTGGGGGGGCGGATCGTGCTTGACGCCAGTGAAGGGGGAGAGCGCACGCTGCCGGCGACTGTCGACGGCAGGCGATTGCGAGAAGACCCGCTGGAGGAGTTGGTGCGGATCTACTTCGACTCGATTCCCGATGTGTTTCGCCGGCCCAACTCGCATCTCTACGAATGGCTCGGCGAACATCTGAAGGCTCATGCGGTGCGAGGGATCATCCTCCGGCGATACCTGTTCTGCGACCTCTGGCACGCCGAGTCGCATCGCCTACGTCAATGGAGCGAAGTGCCGGTGCTGGACATGGACGTGATCGCGGGCGACGAAGGTGAATCGCGTCGAGTCCTTGGACGAATCGAGGCTTTCTTGGAGATGCTTCGATGACCGATCTGCCCGACCGTATTACTCTCAATGAATGGGATCGCCGCTACGCGGAACTCAGCCGTGCCGGGCTGCGAGAGCCGGATTACGGAGGTTGCCTCCGCCGCCACGTCGACGACGGAGACACGCGACTCCTCAGCCTGCGGATGGACAACTCGGCCGCCTCGCTGCGGCTCTGGAACTTCCTGCTAACGGAGGAAGACCGGCTCCGAAAAGCCCGTGAAGAGGGCAAGCTTCTGGTCGGCACGCTGAAGGATCTGGGCACCGTGCCGGTCATGGTCTACTCGATGAAGAACGCCGTGGCTTTCTATCCGGACGGCGCCTGGTGGATCCCATGCATCATGGAACGCAACGCGAAACTTCTGGAAATCGCCGATTCGCTGGGGATCGATGATTCCTTCTGCCCGGTCCGGGCGATGCTCGGAGCGTTCGTGTCGCAGGCGCATTTCCCGATTCCCGACTTGTTGATCTGCAGCGTCGGGGCTACCTGCGACGACCTTTCTGCCATCGCTCAACGGCTGGACGCGATGGGGCACCCGGTTCACTGGTGGGAGATCCCTTTTCGACGAGCACCGGATCCTGGAGAGGAGTCCGTTGCACTGCCGGGGATCTTCCTGGCCCCACACGACCAGGTCGCGTTCGTCCGAAAGGAACTGGAACGGGTTCGCGAAATCCTCCAGGACCGGGCCGGCCTCGCACTCTCCGATGCCGATCTTGCCGCAGGAATCGGGCGTGCGAATCGCGTTCGAAGCTTGCTTGACCGGCTCCGCGAAACGGTCTTCGCAGCGAGCCCCGCTCCTCTGCCTGCCCTGGAAATGCTCATCGCCGAGATGCTGGCCATTCACTTCTGCTCCGACCAGAACGAGTGCATGGCCGTACTCGAATCGCTCCTGGCGGAGGCGACGAAGCGGGCCGGCGCCGGCGTCGGTCCCTTGCCGGAGGATGCAGCGAGGATCTTCTGGGTCAATCCGGTTGCAGATCTTCGCGTCATGAACATGCTGGAGGACGCGGGAGGGCGGGTATGTGGAACGGAGTATCTCTTCTCCCACGCCCTCGACCGGATTCCTGAAGGCATCGTTCCGATGGAGGCCTTGGCTCGCGCAGCACTCGCCGATCCGATGGCCGGCTCACCGGTCGACAGGGCCGAACGGATCTGCCATGATATCGGGAGATTCGGGGCCGAGGCGGTGGTCGTCTCGAGCATTCCGGGTGCGAGCCATTGCGCCTTGGAAGGAACGATCATCGGCGATATCGTGCGCCGCCGGCTTGCGCTGCCGATCCTGGAAATCGAGGTCCCGCCGATTACCGATTCCCAGGAACCCACGTTGCGGACCCGACTGGAAGCGTTGGTCGAAACGGCGAGGAGCAGACGCGCCGGAATCCCCTGAACAAGGCAAGCGATGATTGTTGCAGGCATAGACGCAGGTTCTCGCACGATCAAGGTCGTGCTGCTCGACGGAGAGACGCTCACCGTGCTCGGGGCCGGCGTGGTCGACCAGGGAATTGAGCAGGAGGCCCTGGCCGAACGACTGCTGCAGGATGTCTTGGAGAATGCCGGCATTCGACGCGACGACGTGGCTGCCATGGTCGCAACGGGATACGGGCGCAAACTGATTCACGCCGCCGATACCCAGATCACCGAAATCAGTTGCCAGGCGGTCGGCGTCTCTCACTGTCTTCCCGGCGCTCGGACGGTCATCGATATCGGAGGACAGGACAGCAAGTTCCTGCAGTTGTTGCCGTCGGGCAGGGTGAGCGACTTCGCCATGAACGACCGCTGCGCCGCCGGCACCGGACGGTTTCTCGAAACGGCAGCCGCCCAATTGGGAGTCCGGGTGGCAGAATTCGGCGAGATGGCCGGCCGGAGCGCAGAAGCGGCGCAGATCAGCAGCATGTGCGTCGTCTTCGCCGAGACGGAGATTGTGGGCCTGCTCGCCCAAGGGTGCACGGCAGAAGATATCGCAGCGGGGATCCAGGCATCGATTGCCCAACGGATCGGTTGCATGGGCGGACTGAAGGCCACTCCGCCCGTGGTCTTCACCGGCGGTGTGGCCCTCGTGCCGACAATGGGCTCGGCTCTCAGTGCGGCCCTTGGGCATCCCGTAACCGTCGCTCCCGAGCCCCAACTGACCTGTGCCCTTGGCGCCGCCATCATGGCGGCAAGACGAATTGATGCATCGAGTGACTCCGAGTGAAAAGGAGTGGTTTGTTCAGTCATCGGCTCTTCCTTTGTGGAGTGAGAGCGATCGTTTCATCCATCGCAACACCCCCCCCTGGTGGGCGGCTGTTGTTTTTTTACCCATTCTTGATAAACTGGCGTTGGCGGCGAAGTAAGGGTGAGGCTTCTGTCTGGTGCGTGTGGAAGCTGGCCCGTTCGAACTTCACCCAATCAGGCGGTGGTGGGATATGGACGATTCTGGATTCCGGACGCCCGGACGACTTCGGGCGGCTCTCGTTCTCCTCTTGCTCGTGGCAGCGTCCGCAAGGGCGGCTGACGAGGGGGATTCCTGCGAACTGAAGATTCAAGGACATTCGATCGTCCAGTTGACACTCATCGACAAGGCACGCCGGGCAGGCATTCGCCTCCTCGATAGTCCCGGCAAGACCGTCAAGCTCCCTGCGGGAGAATATCGTGTCGAGCAGGTCGAGTTGGAAGACGGCTATGTTCTGAATCTGACTCCCGGCCAACGCCAGGACTGGTTCAAGGTGACGCCCGAAGGGCCCAATGAACTGGTCGTGGGTGCGCCGCTCTATCCGACGGTCACCGCCTCGCGGTGCGGCGGCTTCATTCAAATGGATTACGACACGGTCGACGGCGCCGGCCGGAGCTACCGGAAGAACCGGGAGATCGGAGAGCAGAGGCCTCCCGCGCCGACGTTCACCGTCTACAGGGACGGCAAGGAAATCGGTTCCGGATCGTTTGAATATGGGTGAGGCGGCACCTGCGCGTGCTCGTGGCGAGTACCCCTGTCTGTAGGAAATGAAGAATTGAAAATCGTGGCGGCCCATGATCTCGGGAAACTAGGCGCAGCGGAAGGCAAGCCCGTCCTGCTGCAATGGGGCTGGTTTGACGGCAAGCCCACGCTTCCGCTCTGGATCTTGCTGGCCGCGTTTCTGATCGTGCCGCAAGAGAACCGCAAGTGGCAGGCCTGGTTGATTCTCGTTATACCATTAGTGGCGATCGCACTTCGGCTGTTTTGTTTGATTCCGACGTTGGGATCCTCCGCTCAGTTCGATCTTCTCATTCAGTTGATTGTGACGTTCGCGATTGCCTGGGCAAGCGTGTGGCTGCTGGCGCCTTATTTCAGCACGGGCACCCGGCGGCGGGCGTTCGGTGCGGCCCTGGCGATCATGCTTGCCGTCGGCGTTGCCGGCTACGTGGCCTATTTCGGCTTCTGGACCGACTCGGGCGATCCGGGCACGGTGCTCATGTTCTGGCTGACAGGCAGCCTGTCTCTGCTGCTTGCCCTGACGTTGAGCGGCATCTGTTCGCGCAAGAGGTTTGCCCCGGGTATGATCGCGGTCTGGATGTTGATCTGGCTGCCCCTGTTCACGGTGGGAGCGGTCGTCACGATGTTCGTCGCAAGCATAGCGATTCGAGGAGGAATCAATATCGTCATGCTCGGCATGTTCGTACCCATGCTGGCAATCACGGGGGCGACCCTGTCGGCCTTCCTCTATGCCGTCAACCTGCCGGTCCTGATCCTGGCAGGAACGACCGACTGCTATCGCGAGCGATTGCGGGCCATGGTGCATCGAGATCCGATCGTCCAATCCCCGTTTGCTGAGGGGAGTGTTGTTGAGGCTGTCACATCGGTGCCGGCCGATGAGCAGGCCGATTAGCTTGCCACCCCAAACAGAACGAAGTACCATGCACGAGTTGACGGATAGACCAAGAGTGGGAGGCGGGATTTGACAGTGAAGGACATGGAGAAACGGCGGCGGGTGATGGCCCGATCCATGCAGTTGGGCCACTGCATCTGCGACCCGAAGAAGTCGTGCCCTTGCGACATCTTCAGGCAGCAGGATCTCTGCCCCTGCGCCGGCGAACAGCCTACCCCCCCTGCCGGTCCGGCGAAGCTGACCGACCTCGTCCATCGACCCGGCTGCGCGTCGAAGATCGACGCCCGTTCGCTCAAACGAATCCTCACCGGTCTGCCGTCGATCGACGATCCCCGCGTCCTGGTGGGAATGCCTGCGGCAGACGACGCCGGCGTCTACCAACTCGACGAAGACCAGGCGCTCGTCCAGACGGTCGACGTATTCTCCCCTTCGGTCGACGATCCCTACACCTTCGGGCAGATCGCGGCCGCCAATTCGGTGAGCGACGTCTACGCCATGGGAGGGCGCCCGATCACGGCGCTCTCCATCGTCGGATTTCCTGTGGGAAGCGTGGCCGATGATGTCCTGCACGAAATCCTCCGCGGCGGAATCGACAAGATGAAGGAGGCCGAGGTGGCTGTGATCGGCGGCCACAGTATCAATGACCAGGAGATCAAGGCGGGATTTGCCGTTACCGGATTGATTCATCCGAAAAAGATCGCCTCAAACGCCGGACTTCGCGCGGCCGATCAACTCGTGTTGACCAAACCGCTGGGTACGGGCGTGCTGGCCTTTGCGGGCCAGATCGGGCGTGCCCCCGACGGGGCCCTGGAGGCAGCCGCCCGGTCGATGGCTCGCTTGAACCGCGAGGCCGCAAGACTTATGATCGAGTGCGGCGCACATGCCTGCACCGACGTGACCGGGTTCGGACTGATGGGGCACCTGTCCGCCATGGCCGCCGCCAGCAAGGCCGACGTGGAGGTCCTCTGGGACGATCTGCCGGTCTTGCCGGGACTGCTGCAATGCCTGGCGGATGGAATCGTGCCCGGCGCGATTGAGCGCAATCGGGAAGCGTCGGCCGCCAGCCTCGTCGCCGGCGACGGCCTGGACCAGGCCATGTTGGACCTGTGCTTCGATCCGCAAACCTCGGGCGGGCTGCTGATCGCCGTGCCGCCGGAGAACGTTGAGAGACTCGTCGAGCAATTGCATGAATCGGGCGATGTGGGGGCGGCGCATATTGGAGAGGTCCGCGGACCGGGCACCGGCCAGGTGTTCGTACTCACCAGCGGCAAGCGATCCTTGCCGACGCCGCGACGCTTTAAGAAAACGAAGGTTGCGAACGACAGGCCGGCGTCTGCCGAGTCGCCCGGTTGTTGCTCGTCTGCCGGACAAGAAGATAGCACGGAGCCCGTCATGAGCGAGGAAGGATCAGGAGCCTGTTGCTGCCCGCAGAACGGCGTGCCGGAGGATTGCTCCGGGACGGAAGAACTCTCCGCGGGGGTTTCCGAGACGGAAGCCAGGTTCCACGAGTTCCTGAAATCGGCCAACTCGCCCGGTGCCCTGGGAGCCAAGACGAAGCAGGCCATGGCGATTGCCTTATCGGTTCTGGCCAAATGCGAACCGTGCGTGAAGAGTCATGTCAAGAAAGCCCGGGCCATGGGGTTCACCCAAGAAGAGATCGACGAAGCCGCCTGGATGGCCATCGCCTTCGGCGGCTCACCCTTGATGATGTTCTACAAGGCCTTGCGCAGTAGCGTCTAGATCGTTTTTCGACCGATTTGACCCGACGGAGGTGATTGGTGCCTGGTGGCGCCCCTGGTCTTCAAAACCAGTGTGGGGCTCGCAAGGGTCCTGGGTGGGTTCGATTCCCATTCGCCTCCGCCATTTTTCCGCTCGCAGAATCTGAAGGAACGTTCCCCTGCTAAGACTGCTTCGAACCATCCTGCAGCGAGTTCTTTTGCCGATCATCATGCTCGGGCTGGGGATCGGTTCGTTGGTGTGGGGCACGAACCATCATGTCCTGGAAATCTACGAGGAGCAGGAGATCGAGATCTCGATTGCACCGCCTCCGGAAATGATGCTGCCGCCGAGTTTCCCCGGCGGTCCCGAAGACGGCATGGAACCGGGCTTTCCGGGGGCGCCGGGATTCGAGGAGCCCGGTTTCGGAGGTCAGCCGCCGTTCATGGCAGGCCCACCGCCCGAGTTGCAGAAAGTGAAGCAACTCGTGTGGGTGAGCAAGGAAGAGCCGGAAAGCCGGGCGGTCTTCGAAGTCACCATCGGCGGCCTGGCACTTGTGGAAGGTGAGTTGCAGCGTACCTATAGCGGCGCCCCGCCCTCACTCTGCCCTACGTGAATGAAGTGAAGGAGGTCATGGTGGCCATGGCCAAGAAAAAAACCGCTTCATTCACTGCACGACTCGCTCGCTTGCGTTACTCGGTCCAGGCGATGTTTGTGGCGGTCTGGATGGCGCCGATCTTGCGGGTCCATACGGCCTGCTCGCCGGTCTTCCACTGCTATTCCTGCCCCTTGGCCACCTTCGCCTGCCCGATCGGGGTGATCGCGAATTTCAGCGCGCTCCACATGTTCCCATTTCTTGCCGTGGGCACGCTCCTGGTGGCCGGCATGCTCCTGGGTGGTTTTGTCTGCGGTTGGATCTGCCCGTTCGGGCTGTTCCAGGATCTGCTGGGCCGGATTCCTACGCCCAAGTTCACCCTGCCGGGATGGACGGGCTACTTCCGTTTCGGTGTCCTCGGCCTGTTCGTGCTGGCCATTCCCTATTGGTTCGGCGAGGATCATCCCTTGTTCTTCTGCCGGCTTTGCCCGGCTGGCGCTTTGGAGGCGGCCTATCCCAACACGGTCGCCTTGGCACTAGCGGGCGAGCCGCTCGTCTGGCCGACCACGGTCAAGACGATCATCTTCGTGGCTTTCCTGCTGCTGGCCCTGTTCACCTGGCGTCCCTGGTGCACCGCACTGTGTCCCTTGGGCGCGATCTATAGCCTCTGCAACTCTTTCTCGTTCCTTTTCATCCGCGTGAACCGAGAGGAGTGCGGCGATTGCGGGATGTGCAAGTCCCTATGCCGCTATGGAGAGGGGCCCACGCAACGAGCCAACGACCTGCGCTGCATACGCTGCCTCGACTGCACGAAATGCCGCAGCGTTTCGCTGTCCAGCGTCCTGAGCCGGTCGCCTCGAGCACGTGCCGCCCTGGACCGTCGTGATTCGCGAAGTGAACCGGAGACAGTTTCGATACTGGATCGACCCAAGCAAGAATGAGGCAGCAGTATGACCCGGCGAGGGGGGCTCGTCGGCAAGAACCAACCGGCTGGCGGCAAACTGCTCGACGCAGCCAGCCGGCAGGGTTAGGATTTCCAGTGATGCGGTGCGGTCGAACGATGTTTCGCTATTCCACTTGTGGAGGGAAATGATCATGAGACGGTGGTCGCGATATCTTGTCGGCGCGGCGGCGGTCGCGGGCCTATTGGTGCTCGCGGCCCCTGCCGGCGCAGAAACGGGTACCCTCGAGATGAAGAGGGTGGATGTTCCGGCTGACGCCCAGCCTTCGGACACAGTTCGCCTGGCCCTTTCAACCTCTTCCCAATACTTCTTCCAGCAATTGGGGGGCCCCGAGGGGATGGTGGTTGGGCCGAGTGGAGAGGCGAAACCCAAGTTCTCGGACGTCGTCAAGAAGGAGCCCAAATACGTGGCGGAGACGCCGTTCCGTGGCGTTGCCGCATTGGGCTCGCAGCATTACGGCTTTGCACTCGATGCGGCCCTTCCCGAAAAGGCTAAGGAAGAGCCAGCGAAGGAGAGCGGCCAAGAGAAAACGAAGGCCGAGGAGAAGGGGGCGGAGAAAAAGGAAGCTGTCGAGAAGAAGGAGGAGGGCGGCGTGCTCTCCGTGCTGAGCAAGGCGTTCGCTCCGTCGGCGCCCAAAGCAGAGTTGAAGGCCGACGTGGTCAGCTTTGCGAGGCTCTATTTCGATCTGAATCACAACGGGGATCTGACCGATGACGAGGTGATCGAGGCGACGTCTTCGCGGGCTTACTCGGGAACCCGTAGTCAATCTGTATTCCCCACCGTTGGACTGACGATCGAGGCGGACGGCAAGAAGATGGATTACGCTTTCCGATTTCGCGTCTACTCGAACAGGTCGTCGAATCTGGCTTACGCCAACGCGATGCTCAACTCGGCTGCCTATCGCGAGGGCGAGATCACCCTCGAAGGCAAGAAACGCCGTATCGTACTGATCGACTTCAACAGCAACGGCCGATTCGACGATGTGGGCGGCGTCAATGACGAGATCGAGCTGAGCGACGGTACCGTCTATCCGAAGATGGGCGACAGACTGTACATCGATCCGCAAATGCAGTCGGGATACGGCAACCCCTACGATCCGACGAGCAGCAAGGACCAGTTTCAGGTCGGCAAACTCATTCGGCTCGACGATCGTCTCTACGATCTGAAGATCGATCCCAGCGGCGAGACGCTCACCCTCGAACCATCGTCGGCGTCTCTCGGGTACGTCACCAATCCCAACAAGGGTTTCCGCGCCATGATCTACGGGGATCAGGGGGTGTTGGAAATCGACGACAACGGCAGCGGCAGGGCGTCCGTACCGGAGGGCCGGTGGAAGCTCATGTCGTACACGATCGAGAAGCCGGAAGAGGCCAAGCCCGAGGAGGCCAAGCCTGAAGCGGGCGAAAAGAAGAAGGAAGAGTCCATCCTCGACGTTCTCAGCAGCGTGCTGTCGATATCAGGGGGTCGTCAAGCCGCACGCCGTTCCAGCATGGTATCCGCCCGTGCCAAACGCGATTTCGAAGCCGTGACGGTTGTCGGCGGGAAGGACGTCGAGATGCGGTTCGGTCCGCCCTACATCGCCGAGGTTGCAGGTGCGAATCTGCATAAAGGCATGACGACCTCGCTCGAAATGAGTCTCGTGGGGATCGGCGGCGAGGTCTGCACCAACCTGATCGTCAACGGCAGCCGGCCGTCGGCGCCGGAGTTCACCATCACGACCAAGGACGGAGAAGAGGTGGCCGCCGGCAAATTCCAGTATGGATGAGGCTTCACCTGCCGGTACTCGTGGCGAGTACCTTCCGACGCGGCCGACGAATACCACGTTGCCATTCGTATGGACGCAGGCCCCTTCAAGATCGACGAGAGCCATCGCAGCATCCTCCAGACGACCGGGGCGAAGTAAGGCGGATGAATCCGAAAACGCTTTGCTGTTACCAGATCGTAGTATCCTGCAGCGCGCGTCCAGTCGAGTGGCACAATTGTGATCCGGCAGAGGGGCGGCTATACTAAACGCTCCGCGTGGTGCCAAATCAGGAACGTGAAATTCTGCTGGTGGAGCCAGGTTATGCCGATTCAGATGCGTTGTGGTGGGTGCGGCAAGCAGTACACGGTCCAGGATAATTGGGCGGGCAAGACCGTGCGGTGCAAAGGGTGCGGGACGGTGTTGCGCATTCCTGTGCCTTCTGTGCCGGTCGCGGAGCCCGTTGCTCAGGCCCCGGAGCCCGCCTCTTCGAGTCCCGATCCGTTGAACGACCTGTTCGGCGATCTGCCGGCGGCCCCATCTCCCGTGGCAGCTTCAGGTTCCCCGTTGACACCCGTCAAGCCTAGGAAGCGGCGCGCGTCAGGGCTCCCGCCGGCAGGCGACTCGATTCTCTCCTTCATTCGCAGTGATCCTCTCAACACGGCCGTCGCCATCGGCATGGGCATCGTCCTGATTGCGAGCCTCGTTCTCCTGGTGACGTCCGGAATCAGCGGCGGCCTGATCGCCAACGGTCTGGTGTTCGTAGGCGGTTTCGTGATCATCGTGGGCGGTATGCGCAAGGTCCGCCGCAATCGGGACGCCGTCGGTGCCCGCACCAGTCGAGTTGCCGCCTGGTTTGCGGGCGGGATCCTGGGAATCGCTGTCTCGTTGGGGGGAGCCTTCGTCGCCGGCAGGTCGGGCGTGCCGGTTCAAAGTGTGGCGATTGTGGCGTCACCCTTGGTGGCAGTATTCGTAATCATCACGCTGATCAGCGGGATGATCCTGGCCTACAACATCCTGGTGTTCGTGTTTCCGAACTTGAACGTGTTCCGCGTGGCCGGGTGGTTCTATGTCTTCTTGACGGTCGTTGTTCCCGCTCTGGGGCTGCTTGCCGGCATGGCTCTGAAGAGTGCCGAGCACAAGCTCGCGCACATGAAGCAGGAAGCAGAAGACTCGGTTCAAGAGAGGTCTGACGAGCGACGCGAGGCAATGAATCAACAGATGGAGGACATGCAGCGTCGTAGTCAGCAGCGGTTGGCGGAGATGAAGGCCAGGACCAGCCTGGGTGGAGACACGTCGTTTGAAGGCCGGGTGCAGAGTCTGCACGATCGTTTCGGATCAGAACGAGTTGCCGAACTGCACATGGAGTTCGTCCCACCGGAAAAGGGACGTTCTTTGTATCAACACATCATGGAGCTAGCCGGCGTGGGGAACGGCGTCTGGTCGAACCGAGGTAACCCCGTCACGATGGTTCTGGCACCGATCGACGACCTTCAGGCTCTTGCCGACCTAATCGACTTCGGCGAGGTTCTCAACATCGACCCAGACGCTCGCAGGATCCAGATCAAGATCGATCCCGACAAACTCTAGCCGCCCCCTGCCCGGCTCCTCACCTGAACCCCGAACCCTGCCAACCGACGACTTTCCGACGCCTTCCCCCCCCGCTCTCGTCCCCCTAAGATGGACTGTATGAGCGGAAACGTCTACCAGTACGATATCGTCGTCGTCGGGGCGGGCCACGCGGGCTGCGAGGCGGCGTTGGCGGCTGCGCGGATGGGGGCCAGGACGGCGCTGTTGACGGATAACCTGGATACGGTCGCCCAGATGAGCTGCAACCCGGCCATCGGCGGGGTGGCCAAGGGTCAGATCGTGCGGGAGATCGACGCCATGGGGGGCGTCATGGGCCGGGCGATCGACGCCACGGGCATTCAGTTTCGCATGCTCAATCGCCGCAAAGGCCCGGCCATGCACGGGCCGCGGGCCCAGGCCGACAAGCGGGCCTATCAGCAGTTCGTCAAGCATGCGGTCGAACTCCAGGAGAATCTCGCCCTGCGGCAGGAATCGGTGATCGACCTACTGACTGAAGGGCACGGCGGGAGCGTCAAGGTGGCTGGCGTCCGCGTTCGGGGCGACGCCGAGTATCGGGCCGAGGCCGTGGTGCTCTCCACGGGCACGTTCATGCGGGGACTGCTGCACTACGGCGAGCAGAAGATCGCCGGGGGACGGGCGGGCGAGAAGACGACTTCGGGAATCAGCCTCGCCCTTCAGCGACTGGGGCTGCGGGTCGAACGTTTCAAGACGGGGACGCCTCCCCGGCTCAACGGTCGCACGATCGATTACACGAAGGCCGAGATCCAACTCGGCGACGAGACGCCTGAGCCGTTCTCGTTCCTGACGGAACGGATCGAGTGCGAGCAGATTCCGTGTTGGATCACGTACACGAACGGGCAGGTTCACGACGTGATTCTCCGGAACCTCGACCGGGCGCCGATGTACACGGGGCAGATCCGGACGGGCGGTCCCAGGTATTGCCCGTCGGTTGAGACCAAGGTGGTGCGGTTCTCCGACAAGGAGCGGCACCAGGTATTTCTGGAGCCGGAGGGTCGCGACACGACCGAAGTGTATGCCAACGGCCTGGCAACCAGCCTGCCGCGCGACGTGCAGGAGGCCATGATTCGCGCGATCCCTGCACTGGAACATGCCGAGATCCTGCGGTATGGATACGCGATCGAGTACGACTACCTGCCTCCCGAACAACTCAAGCCGTCGCTGGAGACCAAGCTTGTGCCGGGTCTCTATCTGGCGGGACAGGTGAACGGCACGACGGGCTACGAAGAGGCGGCCGGACAAGGGCTGCTGGCCGGGGCCAACGCCGCCCTCAAGCTTGCCGGCCGCGATCCGGTGATTCTCTCGCGGGATCTCGGATACCTTGGCGTGATGGTCGACGATCTGGTCACGCGGGGAGTGGTGGAGCCTTATCGCATGTTCACGAGCCGGGCCGAGTATCGCCTGAGGCTGCGGGGCGACAATGCCGACCGGCGACTCACGCCGTTGGCTCACCAGGCGGGCCTGGTCGACGATCGGCGGTATCAAAGAGTTGTTGACAAAGAAGAGCAGATTGCGCGCACGATCGAACTGTTGGAGTCGACCTACGCCGACAATCGCCCGGTGGCCAACCTGCTCTGCCGCCCGGAGAAAAGCTGGGACGACGTGCTGGCAAGAATCCCCCAGCTTGCGCAGCTTCCGAACGAGATCGTCCGTCAGGTATCGTACGATATCAAGTACGCAGGTTACCTGGTCCGCGAGAATGGGGAGTTGGAGCGTCAGCGGCGGCTGGCGAAGCGGCGTATTCCAGAGACCTTTGACTACGCTGCCATCGATCAGTTGCGGATCGAGGCTCGCGAGCGGCTGTCGCAGATTCGGCCAAGCGATCTGGCGCAGGCAGGCAGGATCAGTGGGATCACCCCTGCCGACCTGGCTGTTCTGATGATCTATCTGGATCGGGGCGCCGCATCCAGAGTGGTCGACGGGTAAGTTCTTTCCGTTTGGCGGTCAGGGGCGGACGAGTTCAGCAGGGTGCATGGTCTAGAAGCTTCGCCCCTTCTCCAGACAGGCGAGACAGCCTTGTCAGCCGAAGTCGCCATTTTTGCCTCGGACAACGGCATGGGTTCAGTGATTGCCAGGGAGGAGCTGGCTGTTTTTTGTGGTTGAGAAGCAGCGAGGTTGGTTCGGGAAAATGGCGGCAAGTATTCCTTGCCCTCTCTTGCAAGTTATTTTGCAGCAACTACTTGCGCAGAGAATAGTTGTATTGACACGTTCGGGAAGATAGCTATAATTGGTCGCAATTGGCAATTTCGGTAATGTCGGCAGAACCGGAGGGGCCGCAGTTTGAGTGCAGTTTCGGGAGGTACAGAGTCTGCATGTGTTGCGGACTCAGGGCTAGTTTCCCGCGAGTTTAATGACATGGAAGCCTAGAGACTTTCGGACGACGTGCCGACGCAAGGGGTCCGGGGGTTTCGTTGAGACTGGCTGCATTGTGGCTAGGAGGGACGGATAAGTACCAATGCCAACGAAAACTGTGTTTACCACCGGGGAAGCGGCAAAGATCTGCAAGGTCAGCCAACAGACTATCATCCGCTGCTTCGACTCGGGCCAGTTGAAGGGGTTCCGGGTGCCGGGGAGCCGGTTCCGCCGGATTCCTCGCGAGCAGTTGTTCACCTTCATGCGCGACAACGGCATCCCCACGGATGCCCTGGAGAGCGGCAAGCGCAAGGTGCTGATTGTCGACGACGACGAAGAACTCGTCGAGTTGATCGAAGACGTGCTGGTCCGGGACGGCCGGTTCGAGGTCAAGACGGTCAACAACGGGTTCGACGCCGGCATGATGGTCAAGGACTATCGTCCGGACATCATCGTTCTGGACGTTATGCTCCCCGATATCAACGGCAAGGAAGTCTGCCAGCGAGTCCGAAGCGACAAGTCGATGGACGCGGTGCGGATCATCTGCATCTCGGGCATGGTCGAAGAGGACAAGGTCGGCGAACTCAAGGCGGCCGGTGCCGACGACTTCATGCACAAGCCGTTTGAGGTCGAGAGGCTCATCGAGCGGATGTGCCAGTTGCTCGACATCGAGGCGATTTCGAGCATCTGAGCCGACTGGATAGACGTTGCTCTCGCCGGTACCGGCCCGTTGACTTGGCCCGGCCGGCAGGGGAATCGTCGCCTTCGATAATCTCCACGTGGCGGGAGCCAGGATCGGCTTATGCGCAATTTGCCTGCCCTGGTGGACGGTCCCCTGTCGTGGACGCTGCCCTTTTCCGACCGTTCCGCGGTGCTTCTGGTTCAGGAGTTGTTGGGGACCTCCAGCCCCGGCGGATCTGTCGGCTCGGACAGCCTGGCCCTCGATCCCCCATTGCTCGTCTGGACCGCTTGCCGGGCTTGGCAGGAAGAAGGCCTCCGGCCGCGCTCCATCGACCGGCTTCTCGCCTGGTTTCGTGCGCACGCACCTCAGTTGCTGCTCTGGCCCCAGGGCCCGCCCGTCTATGACAGGTCGCCCTCCGCAGACGAAACGGAAAAGCTTGGCAGGCAAGTCGTTGCGGACCTGGCGGTCGCCGAGTTGGCGGCTTCTCAAGCAACGGGCAAAGGTGAGGAGCAGGTCGAAGAGGCCAGGCTCCTCGGCATCCTCAGCGGCGCCCGGGCTTGGCTCGAAACGGCGTCTCCCGGCTCCGATCCGGATGCGATCCTGCCCGCTTGGCTGGTTCCGTCGGATTCGCCCTCGGCGAATAGCCACGTGGCTCAGGCGGTTCATGCAGTTCGTTCCCAGCAGGACCAGGCCGAACGGGACCTCGATATTCGAGCGCGGCTGGAATGGGCGGAGCAACAGGCAAGAGCGTGGGCGGCGGAAGTTGCCACCGTTCCTTCGCTGCTTTCACCGCTAATAGCCAGGCTCAACCGGCTTGCTGCGTTGGAGCAGCGGTTCACCGAGACGTTGGAGGCGGAGAAGCTCGAATCGTTGGCAGAATTTGCGGCCGGGGCGGGCCACGAGATCAACAATCCGCTGGCGATCATCGGCGGACGCTCTCAACTTCTGCTCCACGATGAGGAATCGCCCGAACGGCAGCGAGAACTCGCCCTGATCATTGCCCAGGTTCGCCGCGCCCACGAGATGATCGCCGACATGCGGCTCTTTTCGCGCCCGCCCGAGCCGGAGCCGGAAGCGTTGGATCTCACGGAGTTGGTGAACCAGACCATGGCGGAGTTTGCCGAACAGGCCGCCGGGCGGGCGATAGAACTCGTTCGCACGGGAGAGGTCGCTCCCGTGGAGATCGAGGCCGACCGGGTCCAACTGGCGGTCGTTTTTCACGCGGTCGTCCGCAATGCCCTGGAGGCAGTGGGGCGAGACGGCGTGGTGGAGATCTGCGTACGGCGCACGCCCAGCGGGGCCGAGGTCTCGGTGGCCGACGACGGCCCCGGGATTCTCCCCGAAGAGCGCCGCCATATCTTCGACCCCTTCTACTCCGCGAGGCAGGCCGGCCGGGGACTGGGCTTCGGGCTCTCCAAGGCCTGGCGGATTGTCACAAACCACGGGGGGAAGATCCTCGTCGAGAGCGAGCCGGGAGAAGGGGCGGTATTCGTGGTGCGACTGCCGCGGCGGATTGTGGAGCGGAAGCGGCCATCGTAGCTGTGTGGGGGCCCGAATTCGGAAGGGGACAGTCCCATTTTCCCTCCGCTGCGTTTCGGGAAAATCGGGACAGCCCCCCCATCGCAGGCTGAAGCCTGGACTCCAACGGGCGGACGGCACACGGAGTGTAGGCTGCTACTTTCTTTGGGACCAATTCTCCCATGCGGCGGGGTCGCTGAGCATCTTGATGAAGACGCCGCCGATGACGGAGCGGGCTTTGAAGCCGCGACGCTCGGCGTTCTGCGTCCAGTACCAGTCGGTGAGCGGGACCCGCTGGGGCGTCTTGTTGACGAAGGCGTAAACCGGCTCCATCAGGGCGTCGAAGTCCTCGCGGTTTTCGGCTAGGGTGGCCGTCCAGACTTCCCAGTCGGTCTTGGTGTAAAGCTCGCGGTTGTCGAGGGGCAGGCCGAACTCGTTGAGCTTCGTCTTGTAGTAGGCCACCTCGCGGCGAGCGATGTCGGTTGGGAAGAGGTTCAGGTTGAGCAGCGTGTCCCACACGAGGTTGTATTTCTGGCTCCAGGTGCCGGGGGCGTCGAAGGCAAGGCGATAGTGGTCGCCGTCGTCGGCCAGCTTGGGCCACTCGGCGGCAAACTCTTCCGCGACGCGACGATATTCGTCGGCCTCGGCCTGGCGCCCAGCCATCTTGCACACCTTGGCGTAGGCCCCCAAGGCGACGATGGCCTTGAGCGAGAGGTTGGCGTTGTGGGCCAGGTGGCCGGCGAAGTCGTCGGTGCAAAGTTGGTTCTCGGGATCGAGGCCCTTCTCCTTCAGATAAGCGGCCCATTGGCTGAGTTGGGGCCAGAAACGTTCTACGTATTGGGTGTTGCCGTCGATCTGGCTGACGGCCGCGGCCATGATGACCATATTGCCGCACTCCTCGACCGGCATCTGGCGATCTTCGGTCTTCTCGCCGCCGCCGTAGCGCTGGCCGACGGCCTTGGGATAGCGGCCCAGGTCGTGGGGAGCGAAGGGGAAGGGCCAGCGGTCCATGGCCGCGTAGCGGAAGACCGGTTCGATCATCGCCTTGAGCAAGTCGTTCGACAGCAGCATGAAGATCGGCGAGGCGGGATAGGCGACGTCGACCGTGGCAATGCAGCCGTTCGAGTTGTTCTCCTTCGAGAAGAGCATGGGCGTGCCGTCCGGCGCGGCGACCAGTTTGTGGGCGGCGATCGCCTGGCGGTAGGCCAGGGCGCAGAGATCGGCGTACTTGGCCCCGCCGATGCGCCCGGCGTCGGTCGTCAGTTGTTCGTCGAAGCGGCGGCAGCGTGCGGTCACGTCTTCATACGCCTGGGCGGCCGCCGTCAGCATCTGGGCCGGGTCGGCTCCGTCGCGGCGCCACCAGGGGCGCAGCTTCTCTTCGAAATACTGGATCGAGTAGACGTCGTCGTAGGCCAGGATGAGCCACTTCTCGACGGGCTGGCCGGCGACCCTGCCGCAGTCGAAGGCGACGGCGCAGACGGGCCAGTTCTGACTGGCCGGGCGGGGCATGGTCGTATCGTCGCTGCCTGCGATCCGGCCGGCGGTGACGAAGCTCTCGCGGGCGACCGGGGCACCGGCGATGAGCGTCGCGGCAGACTGTTTCGCGGGCACGGCCAGATAGGAATAACCCCAATCGATGCGAACGTCGTCCCCGTCGCGCTGGAGCACCGGCTGGTCCTTCGTGCCCATTCGCATCACGTCCATTCCCGCGGCCTCCGCACGAGACCAATCGACGTTCTGCTTGGGCTCGTTGACGACGAGTTCGGCCGTGTGATCGAAGTAGAGATCGACGTCGTGTATCTGGCCGTCGGTGCTCTTGAGGCTCCAGGCGATGTAGCTGGCGGGCCGGCCGATCAGTTCCAGATCGTCGGGCAGGAGCGGGCTGGTGAAGGTGAGGGTGACCGTCACTCCGCCCGCTTCGAGCGTGTAGATCGTTCGAGTGGGCCAGACGCGACAGTTGATCAGCTTGGCGACTTCTGCCTCTCTCGACTCCATGCCCATCAGGCGATACGTCTTGCCGTCCACGCGGATCATCGAGCAGAGGGCGTGGACTTTGCCGGTCCAGTGCTGCGGCCAGCCTTCGGCCGGATGATCGCTGCACGACCAGATACTGAAGTAGGGATCGTGCGTGACCAGCGGGACCGCGGGCGGGCGGAGGATCTGGGCGTCGTCGGCCGCAACGAACGTCGCGAGAGTGGAAAGGGATAGCGTCAGAAGCGCGGCAAATCGCATGATGGGGTACCTCTTGTTGGTGTTTTCAGTGGCGGCGGAGCCGGAGGCTGCGGACTCTCTCGATTGTCTGAGAAAGTGGATTATTCTACAATATGCTGTGTCTGTCTTGCGGAGAAGTGATCGCGTTCTTTGCTGTCCTGGAGTACGATCGATGAACAGTCTCGCGCGATTGGCAATCGAGGATTACGATCGTATTCTTGAAACGGGCATCTTCCAGAATCGGCGAATTGAATTCATCGAAGGGATCATTTGCGAGTTGGCGCCGGTTGGACCGAAAGAGGAATCGGCGGTGAATCAGATGACGCGGTGGAGCTATCGGGCTGTGGACGACAGTTCGGTCCTCATTCGCGTCCAGAACTCGCTTGGCTTGCCTTTGCGGGAAAGCGTTCCGGAACCGGACCTTGTGTGGGTTCAAAACGGCGACTACACGGAAACACGACCGACCGCTGACGACGCAATCCTCGTGGTCGAGGTGGCAGACACGAGCTTGGATTATGATCTTGGCGAGAAGGCTCGCCTGTATGCCGCGGCCGGGATTCGCGATTATTGGGTCGTAGACTGTCAGAATCGGCGTGTGATCGTGCATCGGCAGCCGAGCGAGGCGGGCTATGGCTCCGTCAAGGAATTCTCGGGCAGCAAAGCGATCTCGCCCTTGAGTCACCCGCACGTTACACTGCTGCCGGAAGTGCTGTTCAGGCCGACGGATGCGGAATAGACGGGTGCGCGTACGATCGCAGTTGGAAAGAGGACAGGATACGGATGAAACACGGATCATTGCAAGACCGCTTGGACTTTGCCGTTGCGATCGCTCGCGAGGCGGGCCAGATCACATTGCAGTACTTCCGTCAGGAGGGGCTCGCCGTCGATCGCAAGAGCGACGACTCGCCGGTGACGATCGCCGATCGCCGGGCGGAGGAGCACCTGAGGGCAAGGATCCGGGAGGGGTATCCAGACGACGCGATTCTCGGCGAGGAGTTGGGCGAGGTGGCCGGCAGCAGCGGCTATCGCTGGATTCTCGATCCGATCGACGGGACCAAGTCGTTTATTCACGGCGTGCCGCTCTACGGAACGCTGGTGGCGGTTGAGCACGGAGGTGAGGGAGCGCTGGGCGTGATCATGATCCCCGCCCTCGACGAGTGCGTGTATGCAGCAAAGGGTTTGGGGGCCTGGTACACCCGCGGCTCGGCGTCGCCGGTCAGGGCACAAGTATCGAAGTGCGCCCGGCTGAACGAAGGGCTGTTCCTGACGAGCGAGGTCATCTGTTTCGAGCAGGTGGGGCGGCAGGAGGCCTACTCGCGATTGCAGGCGGCGGCGAGGCTCACGCGGACCTGGGGCGACTGCTATGGTTTCATGCTGGTGGCCACGGGCCGGGCCGAGGTGATGATCGACGCCTACTTGAGCCTTTGGGACGCGGCCGCTCTGCAACCGATCCTGGAAGAGGCGGGTGGATCGTTCACCGACTGGAAAGGCAACCCGACGATCCAGTCGGGCGAGGCCGTCGCCACGAACGGCGCGATTCGCGACGAGGTGTTGGCAATCACACGCCAGTACGAGAAGAAGGTGGCAGGGTTCGGGGTTCAGGGTTCAGGTTGAAGTTCAAGACCCTGAAGCGCAGAGTTCAGCCGGCCGGCGAACGATTCTCGCCGGCGCCCTGTGCCTGAGGCTCGCCAGCCGACTTGAGCCCGGGCCATTGCTTGGTTTCGGACCAGACGACGTTGCCGTCGCGCATGAAGAAGACGCGGATTTTGGCCGGCCCGGCAAACAGGGGCTCGGGCGGCGAAAGGAACAGCGTTTTGTTGTCGGCCGCCCAAAGTTCAGCGAAAGGGTAGATTGCCCAGCGGGCTTTCTCGGGGAACGCCTTCTTGTTCGGCTTCAACACGGCCGTTTCGCAGGTCACGCAGACCGCCGCTCTTCCGAGCAGGTTGCGGTCGCCGATGGCCGTGAACTGTATGTCACCCTGCACGAACTCGCCTGTCGTTCGGGTCGCGGCCGCCGCGGCCTGGATCTCGTACACGTCGATCGTGATTTGGTCTTTCATGAAGGCGTGGCAGAAGTAGAGGGGGCGAATCCGAACCGATTCCTCCTCGCCCTCCACGTAGGTCCGCACCTCGATCGACGGGTTTTTGTGCACCGTCCACGGATAGCGGACAACGAGCATCGGATCCCCTCCAGCGGGGGCTTCGATCGACACGAAGTTGGTCTTCTGCTCTTCCGCGGCCGAGGCGGCGACGGAGGCCAACGTGCCCAGGAGGATCACCAATAGTTGGCAGAAGAGAAATCTGCATGACATAATTCGGCTCCAGACGGCTTCGCGATGGAGATCCCGGCTTTGGGATCGGCCGCGACCCGCGCGGCCGGTAGCTGGTGCGTGGGAATCGCTGCAATACCGATCCCATCTTCTATTGATAGCCTGTTTTCTCCCAGCTTGCCAATCTTAACTTGCACAAATTAAGGTTTGGCGTTTCGTGGGTCGATCAGAACTAGATTGGCTGGAATCGGCCTGATCCCCTCATGCGGACTAGATGGCCGACGTGGGAGGAGGCAGTTGGGGTGTGGCTGGAGCCGCAAAGGGCATCTTGATACTCACCCGAAATACAAACGAGGACAAAAGTTATGGCTATTCTGTCCTCGCTTACGCTTCGGGTTGGCATATGTGTACTCGCTTACGCTTCGGGTTGGAATTGGGGGATCGTTCTGGGCCGATGCGGTTCCTGGCGGGAGCATCCCTTGCGTCCGGCGGGATACCCTATATACTGAGAATTTTGCCCCCGGCGTCGAATAGTCCCTTGGCGGGGTAACGAAACAAAACGGATAGTAGTGGAGTATTGTTCCGATGGCTCGCGTCTGTGAAGTTTGTGGCAAGTCGACGCAGATGGGCAATTCTGTGGCTCATCGTGGTAAGGCAAAGTATTTGGGCGGCGTCGGCACCAAGGTGACGGGGATTTCCCGCCGTGAGTTCAAGCCGAACCTGCAGCGGGTTCGCGTGACCACGTCGAACGGAACCAACAAGACGGTGCGGGTTTGCACCCGCTGCCTCCGCAGCGGTGCGGTCACCAAGGCCGTTCGCAGTGCCCCGTTCAAGCTGCCAGTGGACGGTTCGAAAGCGGCTGCGGCCGGGAAGTAATCGGCATGGCGATTTCTCGCGCGGAGGTAGAGAAGGTCTCATTGCTGGGCCGGTTGCTGCTGTCCGAGGCAGAGCTCGAGACGATGACTGCCCAGATGGGGCAGATTCTCGGCTACGTGGAGCTGCTCAACGAGGTCGACACCGAGCAGGTGGAACCCATGGCCCACGCGGTCGAGGTCTCGGACGTGTTTCGCTCCGACGAGGTCCGGTCCGGCCTGGCGCGCGATCAGGCCCTTGCCAACGCGCCGCAACGGGATGACGAATGTTATCGCGTGCCCGCGGTGCTCGGCGACTCTTAGCTGGACAGCGCCACGTTGTCGAAGCACCTGTAAACGTAGATACATACGGAATAGTCGTTTAACGCCCAGCCGAAGGCGCCGGCTGGAGTGCTGCAGCCGGCGCCTTCGGCTGGGCGTTAAACGAGTTCGCAGCGAGCGTTTTCACGTCGCACGAGCGCCCGAAGATATCGCCAGGGCCTCTTCGCGGATTGCCACACTCGCCGCCGATGCTACGAACGAATACTGCTTCGTGGATCGAGCAGCAGCATCCAAGCCATCTGTTCGCGGAGGGAACAGCGACCGTGTTGACGCTTCCGAGCGCTCTGTTCGCGGAGCGAACAGCGACTAGGTTGACAGTTTGCTGATTGGGAAGGAACTGCTGTGTCGTTGACTGCACTTTCGGCCTGTGATCTGCTGGCGAAGCTGGACGCCTCAGAAGTGACCTCCGCGGAAGTCACCGGGGCGTTTCTGGATCGAATCGAGGCCCACGACGGACGGATCGGGGCCTTTCTCCGCGTCGATGCCGAGGCTGCCCTGGCGCAGGCGGCCGCGATCGATCAGAAGCGCAAGGCGGGAAATCCGGTCGGGCGACTGGGTGGCCTTCCGGTGGCCGTGAAGGATTTGCTGGCCACCGAGGGGGAAGTGACGACCTGCGGTTCCCGGATCCTTGAGAACTTCCGCCCGCCCTACAACGCCACGGTCATCGAGAAGATCCGGGCGGCAGACGGCGTGATCCTGGGCAAGACCAACATGGACGAGTTCGCCATGGGCGGCTCGACGGAGAACTCGGCCTATCAGCTCACCCGGAACCCGTGGGACACGACGCGGATCCCCGGCGGATCGAGCGGCGGGGCGGCGGCCGCCGTGGCCGCGGGGATGGCACCGCTCTCGGTCGGATCGGATACCGGCGGTTCGATTCGAGCGCCGGCCGGTTGGTGCGGCATCACGGGGCTCAAGCCGACCTACGGTCGTGTAAGCCGCTACGGACTGGTGGCGTTTGCCAGCAGTCTGGACCAGATCGGTCCGCTGGCCCAGACGGTGCCCGACACGGCCCTGCTGCTGGAAGTGCTGGCCGGGCACGACCCCAAGGATTCGACTTCGGTGAACCTGCCCGTTCCACGCTACGCGGAGACGGTGAACCAGCCTCTCAAGGGCCTGCGGCTCGGAATCGTGCCGGAGCACTTTGGCGAGGGGTTGGACGGCGAGGTGGAAAAGGCGGTTCGCGAGGCCGTGGCGGTCTACGAGTCGCTGGGTGCAACGGTTCGCGAGGTGTCGATGCCGCACAGCAAGTACACCGTGGCGACCTACTACATCATTGCCCCCTGCGAGGCGTCGAGCAACCTGGCTCGCTACGACGGGGTCCACTACGGCTACCGCACCGACGTGAAGCAGGTCGCGGCCGACCTGGAAGCGGAGCGCAAGAAGTACGAAGATGCGGGCGATGCGGCAGCCGTGGAGAACCTGGACAGCGTCCTGGTGCGGATGTATCGCAAGACCCGCAGCGAGGGGTTTGGGCCGGAAGTGAAACGGCGGATCATGCTGGGCACCTATGCCCTGAGCGCCGGTTACTACAACGCCTATTACCTGAAGGCCCTCAAGGTGCGGCGATTGATCCGCCAGGATTTCGATCGGGCCTTCCAACAGGTGGACGTGATTGCCGGGCCGGTGACGCCGACGGCCGCCTATCCGATCGGCGACAAAGTCGACGACCCGCTGGCCATGTATCTCTGCGATCTGTACACGGCGACCACGAACCTGGCCGGGATCGCGGCCCTCTCCATTCCGTGCGGCTTCAGTTCGGAAGGGCTGCCCATCGGGCTCCACTTGCAGGCGCCGCCGTTCGAGGAAGAGCGATTGCTGCGGGGCGCGGCGATGTTCCAGAGGGCGACGGATTGGCATTTGAAGAGACCGGATCTTGGTGGGGAGTAGGCGAGTGAGCAAACCCTACGAAATCATCATCGGGCTGGAAGTCCACGTACAGTTGCTGACCGAGAGCAAGCTGTTCTGCGGGTGCAGCACGAAGTTTGGAGCGGCGCCGAATACGCAAACGTGCGCCGTGTGCACGGGGACGCCGGGCGCGCTGCCGGTGATGAACCGGGAGGCCTATCGGCTGGCGGTCAAAGCGGCTCTGGGACTGAACTGCCAGATCGCCACGTTCACCAAGTGGGATCGGAAGAGCTACTACTATCCCGACCTGCCCAAGGGCTACCAGATCAGCCAGTACGACCAACCCCTGAGCTACGACGGATACCTTGACATCCTCGATCCGGAGAACGAAGAGCAGACGCGGCGGATCGGGATCATTCGAGCCCACCTCGAGGAAGACGCGGGCAAGAGCATGCACGACGAGGTGGCTGGCAAGGCCGACAGCCGGATCGATCTGAACCGGACGGGCACGCCGCTGCTGGAGATCGTCAGCCAGCCCGACATGCGATCGCCGGCCGAGGCGAAGAACTACCTGACCGAGCTGAAACTGCTGCTCAACTACTTGAACGTGTCGGACTGCAACATGCAGGAAGGCAGCTTGCGGGTCGACGCCAACATCAATCTTCACATCGACACCCCCGGCGGGAAGGTCGCCACGCCGATCGTGGAAGTGAAGAACATGAACAGCTTCCGGGCGGTCGAGCGGGCCTTGGCCTATGAGGCCGAACGGCAGTGGGAGGTGTGGCAGGAAACGCGGCAGAAGCTGGGCGACGTGCCCAAGCAGACCCGGGGCTGGGACGAGGGGGCACAGATCACTCGCGGACAGCGATCGAAGGAAGAGTCCAGCGACTACCGCTATTTTCCCGACCCGGATCTTGTGCCCGTCACGATGACCGAGGAGGCGATCGAGGAGATTCGCCGGTCGTTGGGCGAGCTACCCGCCCGATTGCGGGAGCGGCTGGTCGAGGAGTACGGAATCACGGCCTACGACAGCGACGTGCTGGTGAACCAGGGACGAAGCCTGGTCGACTATTTCGTCACAGTGGCAGACCGTTGTGGAGACGGCAAGACGGCGGCCAACTGGATCCAGCAATCGGTGCTGCGGACGCTCAACGAGGGGCAAATCGGCATCGACCGTTTTCCCGTCTCGGCGGAGGCCCTGGCAGACCTGATCAAGGCCGTTCTGGCCGGTAAGATGGAGACGAGCCGGGGCCGCGAGGTGCTGGCCCGGATGACGGAGACAGGGGAGACGGCCGCAGAGGCCATGAAGGGCCTGGGAATTGCCGCGGTGGACGAATCGGAGTTGGAGGCCCTGTGTGCCGAGCTGCTTGCGGCCAATCCGAAGGTTGTCGAAGACGTCAAGCAGGGTAAACTGAAGGCAGCCGCCTCGTTGATCGGGCAGGCGAAGAAGAAGAACCCGAACGTCAACGCAACGCGAGTCCGCGAAATATGCCTCCAACTGATCGAGCAGATGTGAGCATCATCACGCTGACCACCGATTTCGGCACGGGAAGCCCTTACGTGGCGGCAATGAAGGGCGTCATCCTGTCGATCAACCCGGCGGCCGCCATCGTCGATATCACCCACGATATCCGGCCCCAGGACATCCGGCACGGAGCGGTCGTGCTGGGCGACGTGACGGGGTTGTTTCCCGACGGCACGATCCACGTGGCGGTGGTGGACCCCGGGGTGGGCACAGACCGCGCCATCGTTTACGCCCGGATCGGAACGCAGGACTACGTCGTTCCGGACAACGGCTTGCTGGGTGAACTGTTGGAGAAGACGCCCGCGGCGAGAATTGTGCGGATCGAGAACCGCGCGTTCTGGCGCGAGCCGGTGTCGAACACGTTCCACGGTCGCGACATCATGGCCCCGGTGGCCGCCCATCTCAGTTTGGGGGTCGCGCCGGAGGAACTTGGCCCGGCGGTCGAATCGATCCACCGGCTGGGGTTGCCCAGGCCGCGGGTCCGGCCGGGACGGATCGACGGCATGATTCTGGAAGTCGATTCGTTCGGCAACCTGATCACGAACATCACGGCCGACATGCTGGCAGGCTACCCCACCGACGAACGCGTTTGCATCGTGTGCGGCATCTATGAAACCTGGGGCATTCTCAGCGCCTACGCTCAGCAGCACGCCGACATGTTCATCGCCCTGGTCGGTTCGACCGGCCGGCTCGAACTGGCGCTGGTTGCAGGCAACGCCGCCCAGCGATTGGGCCTCCAGGTGGGAATGCCGGTCACGGTGGCCTGGAACTGAACTGCTACCTGCGATCTGTGTGCCACTGCTTGCCTGCAAGCAGCGTGCGTTTCAAGCTCTTTCTGAGCACTGCTTGCAAGCAAGCAGTGACACACGACGACAGGAAGTGCAGACACGAAGAGGAACTATGGACGAACCAACGCGCGAAGAACTTGATGAGTGGGACCGGCGGATCGTCTGGCACCCGTTCACGCAGATGGCAGAGTATGAGCCGCTGATCCTCCAGCGGGCAGAGGGCTGCACGGTCGTCGACGTTGACGGAAACCGCTACCTGGACGGTACGAGCAGTCTCTGGTGCAACGTCCACGGCCATTGCCATCCGCGGCTCGATGCGGCGGCGAAGGAGCAACTGGATCGCGTGGCCCACGTGACGGCTTTGGGATGCTCGAACCCGACGACGATCCGGCTGGCAAAGCGGTTGGTCGACATCGCGCCGGAAGGTCTTTCGCATGTGTTCTTTTCGGACGACGGAGCGACGTCGGTCGAAGTGGCGCTCAAGATGGCGTTTCAGTACTGGCGACAGTGCGACCGGCCGCGGCCGGAAAAGACTCGCTATATCGCCCTGGCGGACGCCTATCATGGAGACACGCTCGGCAGCGTGAGTGTGAGCGGAGTGGCCAGGTTTCACGCCATGTTCGAGCCGCTGTTGTTCGCCACGGACCGGCTGGCATGCCCCAATCCTTATCACCCGCCGTCAGGCGTCGCCGAGGCCGATCTGCTGGAGCATGCCGTGGGCGAGTTGGAGGCGGTGCTGGCCGACCACCACGAGCGGATCGCGGCCATGGTCATCGAGCCGCTCGTCCAGGCGGCGGCCGGGATGATCGTTCATCCGCCCGGCTATTTGAAAGCCGTTCGCGAGCTGACGCGCAAGTACGACGTATTCCTCATCGCCGACGAGGTGGCTGTCGGCATGGGCCGAACCGGCAAAATGTTCGCCTGCCAGCACGAAGGCGTAGCGCCCGATTTCCTCTGCCTGGCAAAAGGGCTCACGGGCGGTTACCTGCCGATGGCGGCGACGCTCACGACCGATCGAGTCTGGCAGGCCTTTCTGGGAAACTACGCCGAGTCGAAGTCGTTCTTTCACGGCCACACGTACGGCGGAAATCCCCTGGCGGCGGCCGTGGCCCTGGCGACCCTCGAGGTCTTCGAGGAAGAGCAGACGTTGAAGAACATGCAGCCCAAGATCGCTCGGCTGGCAGAGCATCTGGACCGTATTAAGACCATGCCGCACGTCGGACACGTCCGCCAGTGCGGGTTGCTGGCCGGGATCGAACTGGTTCGCGACACGTCGACCAAGGAACCCTATCCCTGGCAGGAGAAGCGTGGGATCCGCGTCTGCAACCATGCTCGCACCGAGGGCGTGCTGCTTCGCCCCCTTGGAAATGTCGTAGTGATTATCCCGCCGCCGGCCATCTCGCTGGAAGAACTGGACCGAATCTGCCAGGCCGTGGAGAACGGCATTCGCGCCGCCGTGGCGTAACCTCGTAATCCGTCCGATCTGCCTCGGCCCAAGCATTCGTCATTTGCCTTTCGTCATTCCCTGTCTCCCTGAACCCTGAACCCCAACAACTCCCTCCGATGTCCTACCGCGCCATTGTTTTCGACCTCGACGGAACCCTGCTGAACACCCTGGACGACATCGCCGACAGCGCCAACGCCGTGTTGGCCGAAGGGGGTTATCCGATCCACCCGGTCGACGCCTACAGGTATTTCATCGGCAACGGTGTGGCAACGCTTTTCGAGCGGGCGCTGCCGGAAGACGATTGCCGGCCTTCGATCGTTCGAGCCTGTGTTGAAGGTTTCCGGCAGGTGTACGAGAAGCACTGGGACGTCAAGACACACCTTTATGACGGAGTGGCGGAGTTGCTCGACGAGCTTGTGAAACGAGACGTACAAATGGCCGTGTTGTCGAACAAGCCGCACACCTTCACCAGAAAGTCCGTGGGCCGGTACCTGTTGCGTTGGCCCCTATCGCCCGTACTTGGCCAGCGGGACGGGATTCCGCACAAGCCCGATCCGGCGGGCGCGCTGGAGATCGCCGACGAACTGGGGGTTGCCCCAGCCGAGTTTCTCTATCTGGGCGATACGGCGACGGATATGGAAACGGCTCGGGCGGCGGGGATGTTCGCCGTCGGGGCCTTGTGGGGATTTCGTTCCGCGGAGGAGTTGCGTGAGGGTGGGGCCGCGGCTCTCATTGCCAAGCCCCAGGAATTGCTGGAATGGGTCGGCGACGGAACGGACGAGTGACCCTGCTTCTGAGGGCACGCCGACCACCTGCAGAGTCTGCGAGAACGGGAAGACGGACCTCGCCGTATGTACGGGACCGTCTTGCGAGTGGCTTAATGGTATAACCGTACTATTTTTCCCCCGATCCGCCGACGACCGTCGCACCACCCCCCCACATTAGCGACCGCACAACCCGTCGTCTTTGGGTAGATAATGTAAGTTGTTTCTCGACGCCGGACATGATAGCCTAAACCTTGGTGTCCGTAATTCGTGCTGTTACGTACACAGCACAAGTCTGGGATTGGAGCCAGGCCTGAACCGTGTCAGTCCATTTCCAGTTCTTGGGCGGGCGGCTGCTCGCTTCGGATCAAGTTTTTCTTCGTTGTTCATTTCAGGAGAAGAAGGTCTATGAAACAGGTCATTCTGAATCGCTCTCGTCACGAGAGACAACCAGCGAGAGGTTTTACGTTGGTAGAGCTTCTCGTCGTGATCGCGATCATTGGAATCTTGCTGACCGTCACGGATTTTGGGGAGGGTGATGTTGGTATCCACCGAGAGAAGCGGAGACCAGGAGGTTTTGGAGCCAGTTTTCATGGTAACGGTGTTGGTTGAGGCGTTCGGCCGGGCTTTGCCAA
>JAAYAY010000118.1 GCA_012719125.1 Planctomycetaceae bacterium
GCGGGAACTGCACGATGAATGCAGTCCAGGATCTATCCTGAAAAACAAGAATCCTTGCCGTATCAAGGCATTTTTTGCAATATCACTTCTTCCCGCTGTTCGGTATGGTTAACGGCGTAGGGTGGCACCGTACATTCGCAGATTGATGCGGCCCACTCCATCATCACCCGTGCGGAGAATCACTCGCTGCTCGCTCCAGTCCTTTGTGCCGACCCAGGTCATCATGCTTTGGCCGTCTGCGCCCTCGAATTCGTACGGGTAGACCTGTGCGCCGGGCTGGCCTGAGACGTTGTCCGTTTTTGCCCAGGCGATGAGCGTGTAGTCCGTGTTCGGCTTAAGCTGCACGTAGATCTTGTTGGTATTGTTGACGCTGTGCGTGTCACTCGTGATTCTCATGGACGCCTCGCCCGAACGTTTCACGTCGCGGTCCAGAGCCACCGGGTTCGCGATCGTCCAGCCTGCGGGATTGCCATTGGCGTCGACCTGCTCGAAGCCGCCGTTGGACAACAGGTTTGCCCTGCCGGCATCCTCTGCCGCGTCCACCTCTTCGAATAAGTAGTAGGGCGCGACGGGCTCGCCCAGGTCTGCCCGCATGGCCTCGAACCACAGCTCCGTCACGTTTGCATACGGGTGCCGACCGAAGCCGTAATAGGTGAAACGTCCGTGCGCGAGCAAATAGGTGGCAAGGCCGAACATCTTGTCCCGGTCATGGCTCACCGGCAGTTTGGGGCCGAACTCCGCGAGCGTCGGATGGAAGATCGGGTTGTACTGGATCAGTTGGACTTTACCCCGCCGGTCGAGTTCGATGGCGTGGTCCAACCGTTGACGCCATTTATCTCGCTGGTTGTCGATCGCCTGCCAGCCTTCGCTTTGGCGCCCGTCGTTGACCATGGGAAATGCGTCCCAGCCGTTGCCCGTGATCAGGCTGTGTGGCATGGCGATCTTGATCTTGGCAAACATCCTCTGCAGATCGCGCAGCCACCTGTCCGCCTCGGCGCCAACTCGCGGGTACTCCAGGACAGACGAACTCCGCCCGATGCCGGCCACGTCGGGCGGCACGGTGTCGAAGTAGATGCCGTCGTGCCCCTCACAGATGTGGGGAGCCCACACAGTCGCCATGAATTCCTGGTACACCGGGTGGCCCACGTTCATCACGAAGTCGTCCCGCGGCGGCCCCCAGAAGTAAATCGGAATACGCGCCTGTGAAGGTCGGCGCGCGGTGGCTCTCGTATTGGCGAGCCGTACGGCTTCCTCGTCGCCGACACGTCCGTCGCCGTTGAGGTCGTTCGCCGGATCCCAGCCCGGACACAGACGCTTTTCGCGCGGACTGGCGGCCCGCTCTGCACCCACGTGCAACGTCACGTAGGTGTCCTCTGAGAAATGGCAGAACATCTCTTCGAGTATCCCCTCGTTCGTCAGCCCTTTCTCGACGCAGAAGTCGGCCAACGCCTTGGCTTTTCCGGAGAGCGGTTCGCCGGTCGACGGGTGTGGCAGCACGAGCGTGCAGATCAGTCCGTATTGCGTCGCGAGTACGCTGTCTCTCAGGGACTTGGACTGCTTGCGGAAGCTCAGGTCGAGCCAGTCGCGTGCGAACTCTGCGTTGCCGCCGAAGTTCATGAACGTACGAAGGGTCGGCAAATGATGTGGCATGGCCTGCACATTCATACGGAATGCCTGCTCTGGAGCGTCAGGCAGGACGCGCCCGTCCGCATCCCATACACGAACGTGCCACCAGAACGTCGTAGCGTTTTCGAGTTCCGGCCCGGCGTATTCGGTGATCGGCAGCCTACTCTCAACTCGGCCGGAGTCCCAAACGAGGTCTTTGCCGTCCACGAGATCGGTTGGCGACCTCGCCACTCGCACCTGATACGCACTCTGGGATGCCGTTTCCCAGTACAATTCCGGGTGGGGGTCCGGTACGTCTGTTGGATTCACCCGCCATTCACAACGCAACCCCATAGGCGTCTGTCCGGCCACCGACGAGACGGCCATGGTCAAGGTAATAACGAACACCCCAATTCGCAACATGGCAGTAATCCCTGCTGATAAGAAAGTCGGTTCTTCGGCAGAATTCATGGGTGAGTCTGGCACAATTGACAGGCAACGGAAGACGGCGACGGGACGTCAATTCGTCCTGCTTCTCCCAGTCACAGTGTGAACAGAGAAGAGGCATTATACTCGCCTGCAAGAGAGTATAGTGCCTCTTCTCTGTACCGGTCTTGGGTGTCAGGAAGTAATCTTCCTCTCTTGTTCGGTGCTTTCTGAGAGCAGTCCAATTCGGCCAGCATGCGGATCGCCGCCGTGACCATCATCTCGCCGGAATCTTCCGCGCAACGGGCATTGACGACCACCGCTGCAGAGTATCGCACCGCGGATACGAATGCAAGCAAGCAGCGTCACCGAGGCTTCCTGCGCGTTCCACGGGGCACGGCGGATCGGCTGGTGCGGAACTGGCGGGCTTCGTGATCTCACGACTTCTGGTACCGGTTGGCGTGCGTCCGCAACCGGCCGGCAACGCTTGGGCGGTCTGCCGCCCGGATTACCGGCTACCGAATGCATCCTGAATAGCAGTGCTCGGAGCCGGTAAGCATCGTTCGAGAAGTAACTGGCCAGCATTTGCCGGGCAATATCACGGCGGAGCGTGATCGCTACGATGGAGTCGAGACAGTTGTTTCTCGAACGATGCTAAGCCACCCGGTACCGCCGCGACTTGTGTGATACAATGTGCGAGTGAGTTCCCCGTTCACCACCACTCGATCAGGAGAGCCGCCGTGCCCGAGATACGAAAAACGACCGTCGCAACAGGACTACTTGCCGTTCTCCTTTCCTGCACGGCGAGGGCCGACACGGCCGACGCGCTGCTGAGGGTTTACGGTGGTTGGGAAAAAGTCGACGCGCCGGCTCTCGCCCCCAGGCAGGTCGAGTGTTCGGTTCTACCAAATCCCGCCACAACGACACGAAATACCCCGTCGGACAACTCCTTGGTCAGCCAGGGTTGCGTCGCAAGTCGCCTCCCATTGGCGGCTCTTGCGTCGGCCCCGCTGCAGTAATACCATAGCCGGCGGCGATGCCGCGCGCCGCGACGCCGAACCCCGCGCCGCTAGACGCACACATTCCCGCACTGATCGATTCCACCATCCTGAAGGAGAGTCTCATGGACTTCCAAGAAGCCAACCGTCGTGAATTCCTCGCCTCCCTCGGCGCGGCCGGCGCCGCCTCGGTCCTGGTCGGGTCGCCGGACGGGCCGCACGCCCAAGCGGGCGAAGCCAAAGAGAAGCTGGCCATCGACGGCGGCACACCGGTCCGCAAAAGCGCGCTCAGCACTGGACCGACCGGACCCCAGTTCTATGACGACGTAGAGAAAAACGAGTTGCTAGAGGTCCTCGCGTCGCGGTCGCCCTTCCGCACGCCGGGCGGAAAAGTCAGCCAGTTTGAGCAGGCCTACGCCGCCCATATTGGGGTCACGTTCGCCTTCGCCGTCACCTCCGGCACCACCGCGCTGTACACTGCCATGGCGGCGATGGAGGTCGGCCCGGGCGACGAGGTCATCCTGCCCGCCTGGACCTGGTATGCCGACCACGACGCAGTCATCCTCTCGGGGGCCTTGCCGGTGTTCGTCGAGATCGACGAGTCGTTCTCCATAGACCCGGAGTTGATTGAGGCAAAGATCACTCCTCGCACCAAGGTGATCGTCCCCTCGCACCTCCAGGGCGGCGTCGCCGACCTCGACCCAATCCTTGAGATTGCGCGGAAGCACAAGCTCCGCGTGGTCGAAGACTGCGCCCAGTGCTGCGGCGGCCGATACAAGGGAAAGTTCGTCGGCTCGATCGGCGACCTCGGCATTAACAGCTTCCAGCTCGGCAAAACGATCACCGCCGGTGAAGGCGGCGCCGTGACCACCAGCGACCCGGTGCTCTACGAACGAGCGTTCCGCTTCCACGATGTCGGCATGGTGAGCCGGTCGTTCAACGCCACGGTCGGCAATGGCGTGCTTGGCGCGTTCGCCTCCTGCAACTTCCGCATGAACGAATTCACCGGCGCCGTGATGAAGGGGCAAGTCCAGAAGCTCGACACCATCTGCCAGGGGCTCCGAGCCAATGCAAAAAAGGTCCGCGAGGGCATCGCCGATTTGCCCGGCCTGAAGCTGCGGAAGTCGGCCGACGTCGAAGGCGATCTGGGCACGACGGTCTTTCTCGACTGCGGCACCCGCGAGCGCCGCGACCGGTTCCTCCGCGCGATGCGCGCCGAAGGGGTAAATGCCGCCGGACCCGGCGGATCGGTAATCCTGCCGGCCAACGCGCGAATCGCCAGCAAAGCGACGATCCATCCCCAGTGGCCTTCCTTCACCACTCCCCAGGGCAAGGCGATCGCCTACGGTCCTGAGTCATGCCCTCGCACGATCGACATCATCGGCCGCTTCGGCGGCGTGAGCATTGGCCCGCGTTACACCGAGGAAGACGTGCAGGACATAATCCGGGCCGTCCGCAAAGTGTACCTGGCAATGGGCCTGGGCTGAGTTGCGTTACCCGTCTGGTCAATCTATTCAGCCGACGAGAAAACCATGACCGGAATTGGAGTTGCAGAGCTGAGAAGGGCCGATTCTCGGCTGCGATTGAGGTTGTGAGTGATCCCGGTGCAGGCCGGCAGATCACTGACCACGCCAGTTTTCACGGCACGTGCAGACCAAGAACGCAGAATCTCTCGAACTGGACACGTGCGAAGCCGAACTCACGCCGCGCGGCGGTAATATCGCAATAACCCGCCGAGCCGTTCGTCGCAAACGATCTCGCCTTCGCTACGCCCGACTTCCTTGCCCGGATCGATGATGCGGTTCTTCAATTGGAACCTGACACAGACTCGCAACTCCAATGCAGTTTGACACTTGGAACTCGGCTGAATAATTTGACCACACGCGTCCATTGCGAGTGCGAGTGTGTTGCCGCATCGAGCGCTCACTGAAGTGGTCCCGGCAGACGTTCGCTCCAGGGACCCGGGAAGTTTTTCATGAGCGCCAGCTCCCAGGGAAGATCGTCGTAGTTGAAAGTGTCCGGCGTCTGCTTGGCATCAAAGCCTTGAAAGAGGAGCACGAAGTTGAAGTCTTTGATTTCGTACCGCTGGTCAATGCCGGAGCGCACGATTTCGAAATGGCTCACCTGGTCGTATTTGGCCTGGGAACCGTCGGCGAGATAAAGCCGGGCCGGGTCGCCGGCAAAGGCGTTGGACGAGCCTTCGGCGCGGGTCCAGGGGCCTTCGAGCTTGTCGGCTACCATGGCGAACATGAAGCGCTTGCGGCTGTCCCAATAGTTGGGGCGGGTCGGATGCGGGCGCACCGCTTCCAGCAGGGCCAGGTATTTCTTGGCGCTTTGGACGTAATAAATGTGGCTGGCCTCGTGCAGCCGCCACGGGCCGCGGGTGTCTTCGCCCCGTTCCGTGAGCACGGTTTCGTCTTGGGCGCCGCTGAAGTCCGGGAATTCTTCCAGGGGCACGCCCATGCGGAACAGGGAGCCCCGGTGGTCGGTGTAGAAAAGATGCGCGTGGCACTCATCGCAAATTACCCAGAAATCAATCCAGAAACCGTTGTTCGCCTTGCGGGTGGGGATCACCGTGGGCTTGGACCAGCCGTGCGGGTTCTCAAGGTCCGAGTTGGTAGAGTACACGGGTTGCAGGTCCGGCCGGGCGTCTTTGACGGGAACTTGTGCAATGAGATACCAGAGCTTTTGCGGCGCGAAATAGAAGACCTGCGGGGCTACGACGACGGCCCCCAGCGATTCGTTCAGATAGTGACGCGGTGCCGTGCGGAGGCCCGCCAGGGTCGGCGCACTAGTGTAGCCTAACCCGGAGCGCGTTTTTTCCACGTATTGCAGAGTACGGGCGGTCTGGCGAGTTGCCTTGCTGGTGTAAAATACATGATACTTGCCCTGGTAAAACACGATCGACGGGTCTTTGGCGGCCACATCATCGAAGGCGCCTCGCCGACCGGGACCCATAATGATCTCACTGACGGTCCAGCGTTCATAAGGCAGGGCGGCGGTGCCTTCGGCCGCCGATGAACCGCCGGTCAGCACCGCTAACAGGGCCAAAGCGAGGTAAACAACAGGTTGTTTCATACGTTCTTCCCCAGGTCCGAGATGTTGGAGATCGCCGAGTTGACAATCCCTTCCGTGTGTGCCGTGATCAAGCCCAGGTTCACGCCCAAATGATTTCGTTCTCGTCCTATGTCCTCGCAATGGTCGTGGCACGACCACTCAATGCGAATCGCAAGTCTTCCTCTTGAACGCATAGATGCCCTGCACCAGGTATTCGACTTCTCCACGCGAATTGGTGACAAACGAGAAGTCGATTTGCGGGGCGTCGCCAGATGCGGCGCGACGGAAACGGTTGACTCTGACTTTGGTCACCAGCCCGCCCTCCTTTCCCACCAACCGACCGTCTCTGACCAGCAATTCGATCGTGCCCTTGTTGACGTACGAGCCGGCATAACGCCGCATTTCCTCGGCGCCGATTGGCTGAACCTGGTCCACCACGGCGCCGGGCGACGGTCGGATTCCCAGCACCACTTCAGCAGCCTTGTCCTGCACGCGCGTCAGTTGTGCGGCCGTCTTGTTGGCCAGGACAATGACCGCGAATCGCTGGGAGGGACACATCCTCACCGTGCTGCCGTAGCCCGACAGGATGCCGCCATGGGAAAGCCATCGCACGCCGTCGCGGTCTTCCACGTTGAGGCCGTAACCGTAACGCCTGCCGCCCGCGGGCACGGTAACGTACGGTGTGGAAAGCGTCTGGATGACATAGGGCGAGAGCGCCCGCTTCCCCTCCAATTCGCCGTCGTTCATGAAGGCGATACAGAAACGGGCAAAAAGGGGCGCGCTGCAGAACAACTTTCCTGCCGGACGAGTGGCAGCAATGTCAAGGTCGTCAAGGTTGGGGATGAGTCTCGCCGGCCCCTGGCCTGCAGGGCCGTGACCATGCGCCATGGGCCCGGCTTTCGCCTCCGCGAGGTAGAACGTGGCGCGCGTCATACCCAGCGGCTTGAGGATGAGTTCACTGACGGCCGGGGCGTAATAGCTGCCCGAGGCGCTCTCGATGGCCACGCCGGCCAGCCAGTAGCCGACGTTGGAGTAGGAGTAAATCGCTCCAGGTTCCCAAAGGCAAAAACGTGCACCCTGGGTTCGAAGCATCTCGCCCAGCCTAGAATCTTCTTGGGGCCCCACATTCCCATATCCCGTGGCGGCCAGCCCCGCGGTATGCGTGAGCGCCTGGTGCAATGTCAGTCGGCCCAGGGCGGGGGGCAGACCGCTCACACACTCCCCCAGCGGCGCGTCGAACTTCAGCTTGCCGGCCTCCACGAGCGCTGCAACTGCGGCCGCGGTGAACATCTTGGTGGTGGAAGCGAGCAGAAACAGCATGTCGGCCTGCATCGGCTCGCCTGTCTCGATGTTCGCCAGACCGTAGGCCTTGGTATAAAGGACTTCCTTTCCCAGGACCACGGTCACCACGGCACCGGGGCAGTCATTTCGCTGCAGTTCGGCCGTTACGAAGGCGTCGAGATCGTCAAAACGGTAATCTCCGCCGGCTGCCGCCGTGTTCAGCAGCAGCAACAGCAAGCCAGCCAGCAGGTGTGGGTGTCGTCGCAGCATGTTGTCCTCGGGTGTTTGTGCTCGTGCGGGCGAGGATGGCGTCGTCAGCGCCTCCTCACATTCCGGCCGGGGTTCCGTAGCGGCGCACCAACGCGGCATCCTCGGCGGCCTGATCGCTGTAGCGGTCGTAGATCCCCACGATCACCGCGTCGCTGGGCTTGATCCCGGCGAACGTGTCGCGAAAGGCCTGTTCGACCCAGGCCTTTCGCTCCGAAAGCCGGCCAGCGGCCAGGATCTTGAAGGCCAGGCAGGGACGCTTGGTCTGCTGGATCGACTTGAACATGCGCGGCGGATCTTCGGTCAGGTAGACCTCGCCGACGGGGATCGGCACGTGGCCAA
>JAAYAY010000119.1 GCA_012719125.1 Planctomycetaceae bacterium
AGAAGTCTCCAGCAAAGGCCGAACGGGAGAAGATTGCCAAGGTCAAGCTACCGAAGCCGAAGAAACTCACGCCGAAGCGGGAAGACGGACTCAACGAGCGGATTCTCCTATGCGATACGGCACCGCAGGGCGCGCGGTCCGAGGTTGACTTCTCGTTGCTCTGCTGGTGTATCGAGCAAGGAATCGACCGTCAAGAGGTGTGGTCTCGCGTCCAGGGTGTGGGCAAATTCGCCGAACGAGGCGAGCGGTACTTTTCCGCCACCTGGGAGAAGGCTGCGAGCCAGACCCGGGAGAAGATCTGGAGCAAAGCGAATCGCAAGGCAACAGTCAATGCGAGCGGGAATGCTGGGAAGGGGGAGTCAGCCGAGCCCAAGACCCAAAGTTTGATCGCAAATGCTGTTGTGGATGACTCCGGCGAAAACGTCGAAATCATCCCGATCGAGATGGCCGTCATTCTCGAACATATCAACCGCGAAATGGGGGGGTGGCCGCGAAGGTTGAACGATGCTTTGTTTATCGACGACAAGCAAGGCGGCGTCTGTTGGCTGCAAAAACCCGCCTCGTTGTTTGGGTGGTTGTCTCGCGAACGAGGCGTTATTCCGTGGCACCGAGCAAGGGGTTGCGTCTCCAAGGAGGAAGTCTTCGCAGAGACGCAACGAACCGCGGAAAGGTACGAAGCGATCGAATACTTTCCTCATGAACCGAGGATTCCAGATCACTACTACACCTGCGAGGCCCCACTGGCCGGCGACGGCAAACGCCTGGAAGAGTTGGTTGCCTACTTCTGCCCCGAGACGGAGGTTGATCGCGACTTGATCCGCGTCGCGTTTGCCACTCCGCTATGGGGCGGGCCGTCTGGGTGTCGGCCGGCATTCATGTTCACGGCCACGAAAGGGCGTGGGCGCGGGAAAAGCAAGTTGGCCCAATACATCGCCTACCTATGGGGTGGATATATCGACATATCGCCGAACGAGGAAGCCGACAAGATCAAGACGCGGTTGTTAACACCATCGGCGTTGTCACTCCGCGTGGCGGTTCTCGACAACGTGAAGACCAACCGATTCTCATGGGGTGAACTGGAAGCCCTCATCACCTCCCCCGTGATTTCCGGCAAGCGGATGTACGAGGGCAACGCAAGCCGCCCGAATCTGCTGACATGGCTGATAACCCTGAACGGTGCCAGTCTGAGCACAGACCTTGCCCAGCGAGTGGTTGAGGTGCGCCTTGCCGATCCAACTTACAACGGCACGTGGGAAGAGCGACTGCGGTCGTTCATTGACACGCACCGACAAGCGATCATCGGCGACTTGCTCGCCTTCCTGCGATCGGCACCGAAGCCGATCAAGACGGCCACACGTTGGGCTGCGTGGGAACGGGATGTACTTTCTCGCGTTGCCAACCCGGAGGTATCGCTCGCCGTCATTATGTCGCGACGCGAACAAATGGATGTCGAGAAGGAGGAAGGCGAGATCATCGAGGATTACTTCTCCTCGCGTCTGCGGTCACTTGAGTACGACCCCGAACGGGATGACGTGTTCATCTTCAGTGACATTGCGTCGAGATGGTTCAACGCAGCGACGAACGACAACCGAAAGGTTGCGGGTGTGACGCGTACTTTGAGGCAGCTCCATGACGAAGGCAGGACAACCCGTATCCTTCCGTCAAGGGCCGGAGGAACCGGCGAGCGAGGGGTACGCTGGGTTGGCGAGTTTGTTGGAGCCAGCAACCCGACCAAACACGACATTCGGCGTCGAATCGCCGAGAGGCTCGAAAGCAGGAAAGACAGGAAAACTAGCGAATCAGAGTTCTGACACTTGTGACAGACGAGGCAAAAAAGTGTCACGGGGTTTGGGGCCAGAAAATACGGGATTTTTGTATCAGTGTGACACTTGTGACACTTTTCTCCCTACGAGGGACCTTTTGAAAGAAAAAACGTTAAGGGTGAGTGTACAGGGGAGTAAGGGGGTTACGTATGGCGAAAAGTGTCACAAGTGTCACGGTTGTCACGCGAAAGGCACCCCTCATGAGTACTACCCAGACTTCACCTCTCGACATGTGGTTGACCTCGTACAAAGCGTCCGCAACCCAGCGCCGAGCAGCACGCCACCTGGCAGCCCAGCGACCCCGAGCGACCCGGCCGGCCGGAGGGGATATCGGATTCCGATACCCCCTTACAGTGCAGCCCTCGAGCGACCCGGCCCGCCCAGCCCGACCGAAGCCTAAGCCGATCCGCTCGCACTTCGCGAAGATCAGGGCGGCCGGCGTGCGGCTGGCCAGCGAGTTGGGCGATCCACCCCCCCCCCTAGCGTGGGTCCTTTCCGATAGACGTAGCCGGAGGTTGCCCCCCCCTTAGTGCACCATTTTCGCGCACAAGATACCCATTTTCCTAATTGTTGTTGCCAATGAGTAAAACACCCCCCAAGAGACGTGGAGACTGGGTAACGGCCCGGCAGGCGGCCGGGTTCCTTGGCATCTCCCAGCAGGCTTTCCGGTCGGGATGGTTGCCGGACCTGGACGCGGCCGACGTACGCCCTGGCAGGCCTGCGACGGTTTTCGCTCCAGCGGTTGTTGAGTTGGCCGTCGGTCGAGCGGTCGAGGGTTTGGGGGGCGCTGCAGTCGATGACATCGAGAGCGGTCCGGTTTCGCCCGAGCTGGAGCGGCTTCGACGTGTGCGGCGACTTCGCGAAGAGCGTGACTTCGGCATTTCGCTGCGGGAACTTGTTCCGGCTTCAATTTTCTGGACGCAGGCGGAAGAGGTTTGGGTCCACGTCCAGCGATTTGTCGGCGAGATGATTCAAGCCCACGGCCCCCTTGTAAGGGAACGGTGGGCCGATGTTGCGGCCGAGGCGGAAACAATTGCGCGGCGTTACGCACCAGAATTGACGCGGAAACGGACTTTGATTCTTGAGTTGGATGACGGCGAAACAGTCAAGATTCCCTTACCTCTAAATGAAGGAGGTTGAAAATGTTACTCGGAAGACCAGCGACTGAAATCGAGAAACGGGCGATGCGGCGATTGCCGAGCCTGTTGATTCCGTTCCCCCGCCGCGGCCTCTGTCCGCACTGCGGCGAGGTGGCCGTTATCGTGCCCCCTGACGGCGACTATCCCCATATGTCGAAAGTGACGTGCTTTTCGTGCGGGGGGCCTGTAGATCGTGATAGCGTCCGGTTCCCGAGCGATGACGAGAGGGTCGAGGGATGAGCAGTTGGTCCGATGCCGAGATTGTCTTCGTTCAGGCAATTGCTTGTCCGTATTGTCAGGCGTTGCGGCCGATCGTCGTACGGTCTTCCCCGATCGAGTCTGATGGATCACGGACTCGACGTTGCATCTGTCGTCGATGCTCGCGGCGGTTCGTCGTTGTGGTCGAGCCGCCGGAAGGCACGTTGCCAAGTTTTGGCAATTGCGTTTTCCCGCCTGGTACGATGTGAGCAAGGAGATTTCATTCATGAGCATCGGCACATTTTTCCGACGCATTTTCCGTCGCAAGCCCCGGCCCACGCCGTCGCTCGATTACCTCCCCGAGAGCGATCTTCCCGGCGATCCGGATGAGCTAATCCGGGCTGGCGTTGTTCGCGAATGGCGGAGGATGGCGGCAACAGGAGAGGCGTGGTTTTCGGCCGATCCTGGCGCGGTCAGTTGGTTTCGGGACAATCTCGGGGAGGGTCGTACTGATGATGCTTGACGACCTAGCGGGACGCTGGAGGACATCCATTCACGAGTCTGCCCATGCCGTCGTCGCGATTGTTTTGGGTGGCAAGTGCGACCACCTCACCCTTTATCCCGACGACTCCGGGCTGGCATCGCTCGACCAGTTGTCTCCGTTCGATCTGGCGGTTTCGCAGGCGGCGGCGTCTGCTGCTGAGACCTTGTTGGCCGACGAGATTCCACCCGGGCCGGAGCCCAAGCCCAGGACGATCGCAGGGCGTGAGGCTTGCGACGTTTCGCCGTCCGTTGACCTGGCGGTTCTGGCCTCGCGTATTCCGCGTGGCGAAGCTGTCTCCGACGAGCGAGCGGTGGCACTGTTTTGCATCGCGGGTCTTGAGCACGAGCCGCCAGAGCGATGGGTCAATCGGTTTTACACGATTCACGCCGTCGCACAGCGAGTTGTGAGCGATCACCGCGATTCGATTTTACGCGTCGCCAGTTTGCTGTACGCGAAAGGCGTTTTGAGCGAGGGCGACATTTTAATGGAGCTTGAAAGAGCATGAGCACGACAATCATTGACCGCCGTTGCACCGCCGATCCCGTCGACGACCCCCAGGCCGACGTTGACCGCCATGCCCGACGTCGAGCGGTTCGCGAGGCATCGGCCCGGCGCGATTTGCATCTTCAGGCGGCATTACTGGCCGAGGCAGACGTCAAGGCATCCGAGGCGAGATGCGATCAGTTGGCCGACGATCACCAGCGGCTTTGCTCGCCTTGGCAAGCCGAACTTGGCGAGTTGGAGGCGAAGGCAATCGCACGCATCGGCAGACGGGAGCCCCCGGACGCGGAAGAGGACGAGCGGCGGGGTGAATTGGCCAAGCTGATTGCGACGGCAACCAGCGAATTAGAGGCAGCGATTGCACTCGAGCGTGAGGTGCAGGGGGTGGCTCGTCGCAAGGCACGCAAGATCCGCGAGGGCCACCCACCGGGCGTTTTGATTCTGGCGGCGTTGGGCAAGCTGCCCTTGGCCAATCCGCGTCTGCTGGCCGAACTGCACGTTGCGCAGCAGCGCGTCAAATGGCTGTCGGCGCGGAAGTCGTCGGCGGAAAAATCGGCGAAGATTCATCGCTATAACGCAGATGAGATTCAGGCGAAGCGGGCCCACGGCGATCTTGCGGCGTCACTCCGCCACGTTGCAAATTGGACGGCTGAGATCGAGGCCGTCGGGAGCGAGCTTGCCGCGGCACTGACCGAGGCCGAGAGGGTTCATCGCGCGATGATCGACGAATAGCGACGATGAGCGCGGCGCGTTTTCAGCTTCCGCGCTGTAGCTCCCGCGTGATGGGGATCCTGCTCCTTGGTTCACCATCACGCGGTTTTTTCAGTTTGTTGGATCAACCCCGTCTCACGCCGCAGGTGTGATGGGTTTTCATAAGACCGGCCGACGGGTTGCGAGACAAGTGCTTCGGCAACCGTCCCACGTCGGCCGGTCTCTTTCTTTCC
>JAAYAY010000120.1 GCA_012719125.1 Planctomycetaceae bacterium
CAGAGATTCTGTAGCTCGTTGTGCCGCCAGGCGTTACGCGCCGTGCTGGTGCGTGAGGCGCGATGGCGCAGGGACAAGCGTTCGTTCCGGCGGCCGCAAGCCGCATTCTCCTGGCGTGGGCCGTAATCGGTGTGCGCCGTATTGCCAGGCCGATGCTCGGTGCATTTCATGAGTTCAGATGCTCCATGAGCGCCCGGGGTACGGGTTCCAAAAGCGGAGTTACGGCCCGTCGTGGGCCTCGAAAGTCAGGAACTTTCACCACTGCAGTGGAGCTGGGGCATACCATGCACATGAGGGTCCACGTTCGCGTCAAATGGGTGTTCCAGCTCCATCGGGGGAGCCAATTCTCCCGGGGGGTTTGTTACATGGTATCTTTTATCAACCCCCAACGCTGCAGTACAAGTAGGAACGCCGATCTGCCCGGACGTCCCGGGATCATTCGGCGTGCTGAGCGACGGGGCTGCGGTGCCCGCAGCCGATTTGTTGTACACCTGCAGCTGTGCATGTTCGTCGTAGGTTGCCACCGCATCCTTGTGCCACCGATCCATGGCCGCGTATTCCACCTTGATCAGGACATCCGACACGACTTCTTGCATCCCCTCGATCATCAAACGGCGAATATTCTCTGCGTGGTTTGTAAGATTGGAGTCGACGGGCACCTCGACAAGCACTTCGTCGTGGATGAAGTTGACGATCCGGTAGCCGGCGCGCCAGAGTTTCCAAAGGGCCAGCTTGGCACCGTCTGCGGCGAGGCCCTGGAAGATCGTGTTATGCCTCGCAGCGTACGTTGCATTGGCCCGCAGCCGACCGGTCAAAGTGAAGGCGCCAGCGCGGCCGCAGAGACGCATCACTGACCGCTGGAGTTGTGGCGAAGGACGGCGATCGTCAAGTGCGTGACGCACATCTGGTGGAAGATCAGCAGCGTTGTCATGCATACGCGACCAGAAGAAGTCGATCTCTTCTGCAGAATAGGGCTTTCCGTCGCTCTTCTGCGGATGGGGGACTTTCAAGACCTTCAGGCACATGGCACCTAGGATCGGATGGGGTTGGTTCTCCTTGAGGTAACGTAAGTATCTGCGGTCCTGCAACTCAAGTCCGAGCTGGTCGATGTCGAATGCTTGGAGAAACTGACGAATATCGTCAACCGACAGTTTTCGGTTCTCAGCATCGACGCGCGACCGACGAAGGTTTTGCAGGTGCTGCTTCGCCTTCCTTGGCAGTCCGTTCGATATCTTGGCAATCTGCGTTGATGCCTGCGGGCTTATTAGCAGATCGAGGTCAACCGCGAGTCGGTCGACGATGGCTCTCATCTCATTCAACGGATAGTGGTTCAAAGAAATCGACAATGCCATGCGTTTTCCCAGGGCATCGAGCAGCTTTCCTGGTTGGTTGGTCGCCAGCAGGATGGCACAAGATTTCTGCGTATCGCCGTCTATTAAAGGGAAAAGAGATTCCTGCGCCTTCGGCGTCAGGTTATGTGCCTCGTCGATGAAGAAGAAGTCGAATTCCCGCACTTGTTCAAATCGCTGTTTTAACTCATCCGGGGTGTCTGTGCCCATCGCAATGAATAGTCGGCTACCATACTCCGCGACAATCGCCCGCGCTAAGTGTGTTTTTCCCACACCAGAGGGGCCAAGAAAAATGGTCGATGGAAACGGCTCACTCCGGGCCTTCGCCCCGAGGAGTTGTTGGCGAAGCCGCTCAACAACCTTTTTATGGCCAATAAAGTTCCGAAAGCAGTACGGTTTTCGGCCCACTTTGCGGATTCTCCTTGTAAGGTGTAAGAAGTGATGATGGTCCTCCTCACGCCATATCGCAAACGTCGTACCAAAGACGTAAGTCATCGATAGACAGGAAGTTGTGTCGCTGCTGTCCTGTTGGCTTTCTGGAAGGGGGCCGACAAAGGCATGTTCTGAAACTGGAATGGGGGTGGGTGAAACTCTTCGCCAAGAATATGCCCTCCTTCGAAACTGATGTGAGACGAGGTAAAAGTCACGGCCGCGAAAACTGAGATTCCTGCAACCCGGATCGACCTACATGAAAGAGAAACACGAACGGCCTGTTCTGCGACCGAGGCCATCCCCCAGATGCTCCGCCCGATCTGGAGACTTCAACGCTGCGCGAAGTAGGCCTTTTTCAGGTGACGGCTGATGTCAACTTCCGGCGTTTCATGGACTGAGAGGCGAAATACCGACCGCTTCGAACACGGTCGAGCCATGGTCCACTCGCTCGCCCCCTTGAATCTCGCCTGGTTTGGTTCAAGGCTTTGGCCCGGGTCACCAAGAAGTTGCCTCTTACTCCGGCCTGGAAGAGAAAGAGAATGCACACGGACGTCCGGCTGTACCGGTTTTGGGCGTGTTTGGGACCAAAACCGGGGCTTCGAGAACCAGAAGTCGGACAGTCTGTACTGATTCTTGGGCCACAAGTTGTCCCAAACCGTCGATTCTTCGGCCCGTAAAGGCGATTTTCGGTACGACGTCCGGGGCTTACTGAGCGTCAGGTCGAGGCGATGCTAAGCGACTACTTTCATACCGCGGTGACTATCCCGGCCGAGGTGCACACTTTGCCGCAAAACAGACTGAGGTGTGGGCGAGGCCGTGTTGCTCACTGGTATCGGTTGCAGGCGACTGTGCGTGGCCCAGCCGGCTCCGTACGGCACTGGAGGCCGTCGATGCGGATAGTCGGCTCCGAGACCAGTTCGTGTACCACAGGTGCCACACGGGTCGTTGGGCCGGCCGCGGGGTCCAGGTGCAGAATCTTCCGCGCCCCTTAACAGGCTTTGTGAACGTTGTAGGACTGCTTGACGACATTCATGATCTTGACCAACTCCGAAGGCGTGTGCCCCCGACGGTGCCGCTTGAAGACGTCCTGGCGTCCCTTGTCAGGCCATGCTTCCGAGCACCCCCGGGAAGTGTTCTGGCGTTGGCGCTGAGCCTGCCCGCACCGCCTCTGTAGCATCAAACAGGGCGGACGCAGGTGTACGTTCCTCGTGATGCTGCACCGGGGGAGTACTGCGGGACGATCACAGTGACGGCGGACGCCGCGAAACTCAGTTCGGTTTCGCTGAAGGTCCACGTCCTGTCCTTCACACTACCCGATCGCATCGCGATGCGCAGCAACTTCGGGAGCTTGGGAGGCCGCTTGGCGCGGCAACTTGGGATGGACGCCGCTTCCCAGGAGTTTGCCGCGGTTGAGGACAGATACATCGATATGCTGCTGGCTCACCGAGCGATTCCTTCATCCCTGGGAGATATCTGGCCCAAGTGGACTCCGGAAGGGGGCATCGATGACAGCACCAGCGGCCAGCGGCTGCGTTCAATGGTGAAAGAACGCCATGTGAACTCGCTGTGCGTTCCCTTCGCTTGCCGCCCTTCTTCCAGTTGTTCTCCTTAATTTCCCCGCGGAGTCCGTCGAGCGAGAGGGCATTTTCTGGCGGGTCTGCCTCATTTGTCAGGGGGGGCGGCTGGGGTTCCGAAGAATTCGGCCCTGAAGCGGAGGCATTCAAGGCGGACACGAACGGAGCGGCCGGCGCAATGACCGTGGGGCCTGGGGGCACGCACTGGAGGGAGGCGGGGTTCAAGCGAGACAACCAATCCAAGATTTCAGCCGGTCATTCCGGTCAGGCAATCTTGTGCGCCGCAGGCGGGCTGCGTAAGATGTACCGCGAGGGCACTGATGTGCACTAAACGGCAATCAGGCAGTCGCAGGAAGCCGGGTGGAAAAATGGATTGTATTACGAGTATACCCTGGCTGCCTTCTGGTTGGTACTGGAGCAGGCAGGACAACTGATAGAGAAGTTGAAAGCCTATGCCCCGTCCCTGTTTTCAAACATCAGATCGCTCGACCGGACCCAAACGAAAGTGTTAACTCCCGATGGCGCCCGTGCACTTCGGTTGCGGGCGCCAACGAACTAACGCTCTGGATGCGCCCCGTTGGTGCTCAGACTGAGCCGATTACCTTACTGGTCAAGGGATGCCCCTGGCGTGATCTTTGGCAAGGAACAAGTCGAGCACGCGAACATGTTCGTGCAGGGCTTGCTATCCGCTTTGGAGCGCAAGAATGCCGAGTCGATCGCGTATCTTCTTTGGGCAAGAACGCATGCCGCTGCAGCATCTCCTTGGAGTCTCGGAGTGGGATGACAAGCCATTGCGGTGTCGAGTAATAGGCACAGGTGGGCCTTTGTGGCCGACTTGGGGTTAATTGTGTTGTCTTGCCTCTCATGGAATTGGAATGTCAGCGCCGTGCCCGGTTCGCGGTTACCATAGCAGGCAGGAGCATAGAGTCAAGCGCCGGCAATATCTGTTGAGCTATACCGTATTCGCGTTACTGCTTATCGTAGGAGAAGACAACAGCATGGGTTCGCAAGGGTTCTCAAGAAGAGGTCTTCTCAAGGGCGCACTCGCAACCGGTGGCGCCGCCGCAACGGCGACTGTCCTGGGAGGCTGCCAGCAGGCGCCCCGATCGCCTAACGTGCCGAGCAAGTGGGACAAAGAGGCTGACGTTGTCGTCGTCGGCGGTGGCGGCACCGGCTGCGCGGCGGCAATGAGCGCCGCTGAGGCCGGCGCCAAAGTCATCCTCCTCGAAGTC
>JAAYAY010000121.1 GCA_012719125.1 Planctomycetaceae bacterium
CCCTGAACGGAAAGACGCTGGAGGCGAGCGGCAGCGCAAGCGACCGAGGCACCACAGCGACCCTGGACGGCGAGCAGCGCGTCCCCTGGTGTGGCGACTACGCCGACCCGTACGAGGCCCTCGTCGAGGAGCTGTTCGACCGCGCGTGTGTCGCCCTCGTCGCCGAGTACGGCGAGCAAGCCACCGACCAAGATTGGCGGGCCCGAATCGTGGACGGCGAGGTGGTTGACCTCGACCTGCTCGACAGCGAGGACGACGACGAATAGTGCAGTCCTCCCCGCCCGTGCAGCCACCTCTATTGCACCACACACAGGAGGCACGACCGATGTTGACCAACGCTGAACTCAAGACGCTTGCTGCTGCCGTACGTTATGCGTCAGCGCACTACGACCTGAAGGACGCGAGGCAGCAGGAGGAGGTGGCCCACCTCGTCCAACGCTACGGCTACGACCGAATCGGCGAGATAGCTCGAGCACAGGCCGTTTGCTTCCCCTCCGCAGATTGCGAACACGGCTACTCGGAGGACGACCACGTGGAGGACACCGTGAGTGCCGTCTTCTGCTGCCTGGACGGCTAGCGTAGCACCCATACATTGCACCCCCCTACTCAACCACACCCAGGAGATGAACCGTGAAGACTACCCGACAGAACTCCGCAGCAGCGGCCCTCGATAGCTTCCTTGATGCGACTCTGCACGAAGCGTTCGTTCGCGACCCGATCGAGGCCGACCTGGACGAGGGCTACGTGTACGCCGAACCGCATGAGTCCGGGGCAATCCGGGTGTGGGTCTGTGCGATCGACGAGGACGGGAACCCAACGGACGAGGTGCTCGCTGAGCGTTTCCTTCTCGTCCGCGAAGTACGGGGGTAGTCTTTCTCCCATATTGACTTACCCCCGGCAAGCCACACCTGGGGTGTCGTCCGTCCGGTGTACCCGGTGTGGTGCCTCGAACCGACCGACGACATGGCAGCCAGGATCGCAGCGGGTCGGCGGAAGAGCGTCCAGGATTTCGAACAACAGGAGTTGCCTGCGGCCTCGGGAATGCGGCTTGTCGACGCCGAAGGAAACGTGATTCGGGAGATCGGTTTCTGCCACCATTCGAATGGGAGTACTGATAATGACCAATATTGAACGAATTGCCGCAAGGCTGAGTGGTCATGATTTCGCTGGTGAGATTCTGGATGACGCGTGGGCGGAGGTTGTTACGGCACGGGCTGTCGAGTATCTTACGAGCCAAGAGATCACGGAGCTTCAGGTGGAAACGGACGATCCCATGGAGGCTGTGAATGAGGGAGTTAGTGTCGTTCTGCGAGAGTTTACGATCTATTTGTGCCGGCAGTACGGCGTGGGACCAGAGGATCTTGAACCACCTTGTTTAGACTGTAAACTGCCGTGGTAGAGGATGATGGTGATGGTCCGTTTGTTAGGAAGCGACTCTTGGAGATTGGCGTTGTGAAAGAACGACGTTTATGGCATCTACCGCGACCCCCGCAAGACCCAGAAACCTACAAACGCCTATACGAAATGAACTGCGCGTTCGACGATGACTTCAGTCAACACGAACCGTGGCAGGAGATTCGTATTCGCCCGGGTTCTTCCGCCCTCGATGTCTACCATCGTCTCCCGTCAGCGTCCGATTTTGAGTACGGCGGCTACATCACGAAAACGCGAATCCGCTATCAAGGTGGTGGTGCAACCAGTGCCAGAACAATCCGTTCGAAGGCCTGCATTTTTCATACCCATCCATCGGAGTACCCCACAGCCGACATGCCATCAACCCGCGATGTTTACCAATTCCTGAAGTTTCGTCAGCTCCGAGCCGTCACGGTCGGGGCTGACTGGATCTGGGTGTGGAACAAGACCCCAACGGTTATGCGTACTGTTAGGCGACTGTTTGAGTGGGAGGATGAACACTTGGTGTCGAAGCTTCACGCTTGATGGAGGAGGCACCCGCCGACTTCATGGATCGTTATTCCGATCTGGTTCTAGATGCGCTTGGAATGAAATGGTGGCAGTCGAGAGATACGGAACCGAGAGCTTGGTGTGAGCTCCTGCGGGACGGTTTGGGGATCACGACAACGCTCATCCGATGCCGAACAGGGTAGGCCCGATGTCGAACGCTTGCGAGCTGCTCGGGTAGTTTCCAAGCGGGAAATTTGGCGAGACTAGGTATTCTCAAAGGTCCTCCAGCGGCAGCCTATTCTCAGGGGTCCGTCGGCACACCCGACGAGAACCCGGGCGAAAAGGGTATTCCGGTGGCTAAGTCAGCGCTATTCTCAGGGGACCCTTCTGGGAATATCTGTGCCACGCCAGATCATTGCTTGGCGTGTGCCGAAGTCGTCGCCCGCCGCGTCGTCATTTTGATGACAGTGCAGACAAACCGCTCTGCATCCTTGCGCGCATAGGTCGGGGCGACCCACGCAAGTTAGCCGACGCAAGAAATGCCAGACGGGGGGGCATTTCAGAATCGGCCGATTCTCGACCGAAGGGAAGGAGTTCGACCGGAAGTCGAGTCCTTTGCGGATAGTACCGGAGGCCTACACAGCTGGTGTGTGAATCGGATTGGGTGCCGACGGAATGAGATCTAGCCCAATTGGTAACGATGGGAATGGTTGATCCAACGCAGGCCATTGCCCTGCACTTGCCAGAGAAAGGTGCTCGGAAAGGGATTCGCGGCTCGTGTTCTAGGGGCCGATTTTGATGTCGGTCTACCTCGGAGGGGAGACTGACACCTGAAAGAACTACGGAACCACGGGACACCAGTCCGGCCGCCCGATGACCTTTTTCCTATCCGAAGCAAGAACACTGCTCTTACCGCTGAGACGCGAGGACCGCCGTGACGTATTGCTCCACGGCGGCGTGGGAAGGGCTGAAGCAGATTGGCTCAGTGGGAAGGAATCTTCGGAAGGCCTGTTTCTTCCGGTCGTATACGCGAGCCTCGACCAGCCGCGGGCCCTGCCGGTTTGACAGATCGGCGTAGTTGGTCAGCAAGGGGCGTTCGATGTACACGCGGCGTCGTAGCAGTACGCATAGCGAGTGGCGACCCGAGACATACCAGCGATCAAGATAGGTCGGCGTGATCGTGTAGAAGGGCTCGTTGAATATTCGCTTGGCCCGGCCGTCGATGGGGGCGTAGATCTGGGCCCGGGCTGGCGGCGGCATGGGGTGATAGCGGAACTTGCGGTCGGGATCGTTCGGATCGGTTATTGCCGAGTACTGTATTTCGTGCAGATTGACCGCGATGGCATACTCGTTTCCAGTGAGTCTCACGTATTCGGCGGTTGCGGGGCGAATGACCTCAGTACGCCAACTCGGGTCCGAGCGGCCGTCGGAAAGGTAGAATTGCGGCCGGCGGGTGGGGTGCGCGGGACGCATCAGGCAGAGTTCGGCCCAGGCCTTGTTGGGGTCCTCGCTGCCTCGGAACGTATAGGTATATTCGGTCCCGCCCGGCACGGGCCGGCCCAGGTATTTCGGCTCTTCCGTATCGATCCATTTTCCGTCGTCGTCGCGCGTGAGCCAATCGGCGGGGTCGACTTCGGCGGGAAGGCGGTCGGAGTCGTTCCAGAACTGCGGGTCGAGTTCGCCGAGCAGTGGCATCAGGCCGTCGGCCCGCTCGGTGGGCAGCTTCATCATGCTGATCGTCTCGGGCGTTCGCCAGGTGAGCCATCCGGTCGTGGGTTTGACTCCAACGCGGCCGGGCGAGCCGCTGGCTACGGAATGGGGAGCGACGTCCTGGAGCCACCGCTGGATGGGCTCCAGTTGTTCCGTGGGCAAGACACAACGCAGGCGAATTGCGGGCTGATCGTCGGTCCGCTTCTGGAAGCGATGGTAGAAGCACTCTCCCGTGTCAGTGAAGATGGTGAGGACGAAAGAGGGCCACCTGTCGCAATCGCCAAGGAGTGAGCCCGTGTTGAACGAGAGGATCAGATAGGGCGTGTGCTCGGCCAATGCCCCGAAGGATACTTGCTCTCCGGAGCGGTCGAGCGCTCGGCCGGGATCGAGATGGAGTTGCTCGCGCCAACGGACCAATTCGGCCGCCGAGAGAGGCGAATATTTATAGGCGATGCGGTAGCGATCGTTGCGCCCGATCTCGCCGCTCAGACGGTTGCGCCAGCCATCGGTGCTCGCATTGCGAGGAGCAAAGGCGGCCACGGGGGTGGCCAGTCCGTCGACCGGTTGAAGGAAAGGCCCCTGCCGATTCGTGATCGAGCTGCACCAGACGCGGGCTGTCATCAGGAGCGGCTTGCCTGACAGTCCCTCCAGTTGTTCGGCAAGCTCGATTCGCCAGGGGGAGGGAGGTGAATCGGCCCAGGAGGTTGGTGTCCTAAGCCATGACGCGGTGAGGAGGCAGATCAGGCATACGGCTCGAGCACGCTGCAATCCGGTTGTCATACGGTCTTCCCGTGCAAGAATCCAAGTCCGATCGGTGGATCACCACCCCTTCTAACGCAGCAACCTCGGCAACGTTACGGATTCGACTTGAGTGGGGGCGAACTGTGGGGACCGCCGGGGAGTTGCTATGATGCGAAGGAGCGTGGCTGGGATGAAGTCTGTCGGTTTGCCAATCAACCTTGGCCTCCCGGGATCGTTGGCCCTCTAACCAATAAGCCGAGAAGCAGCCGCCGATACCCACGCAGAGAATTAGAAGATCTCAGAGCATGTACGAGGTCCGCGCCGTCGGTGGGAGAAAGCGGCTGCGGTCGATGGCTTGACCAAGCTGAACCGGCACTTGCCCCCCCACAGAGGCGGCGTAGGTGTGCTCGACTGATTCCGAGCAATGGGTGGTTTTCCGGCACGTCTCACGCGCCACGTGTACTTGGGACTATTAGTCGCTTGCGAATCGTCTCACGCGGCGGGAACATTCGGAGGGTCGGACCGAAACAGGAGAGCATCCGATGGTGCTCGCGTGCGGCTACTTCTTCTCATCGAGCTTGATCGTGTCATAACCACCCGTCTTGGCGTCTTTGTCGAAGTCAAATGCATGCAGCCGCCCGTCCTCGATCTGGAATTGCGCGGCCAAGGAGACGTACATCAGGCCGCCTGAACCGTCGTCAGCGATTCTCTTGATATCCGCCGGGCCGTAGGCCTTCTCGATCTCTTCCACGGAGGAGCCAATGGCGATCCCTTTCGTCGTCGCTCCCCGGAAGCCACCATAGAGATTTGACTCAGGAGACTCGCAGAAGACCCGCAAAAGTCCGTGATCCTCCTCGCAAACCAAGCTCAATCCTCGGGCCGAGTATGTTATGTAGATGGTGTCACTCACGTCTAAAGGCTGGTACTTGGCGTGCATCTCCTGCAACATCCTTGATCTGAGCTTCTCCTCCTCCAAGGCGTCGAGGTTCTCCTCTTTGACTCGTCGGGCAACCTCTTTGTAGATTCCGTCGAATTCCTTGTTCAATTGTTCGCAGACTTCCGGACTGAACTTCAACCCGTAATTCATCTCGTCCGGGCGTCCTAGCACATCGAGAACGTCACGGAACTTCATGCCGAACCGTGCTGGCCCAATACCTCGCAGGAAGTCGACGGTCGGTGCCGCCAAGTCGGGATCGTCCGGTAATTCCGCGTGAGGCCTCGCCAGCAAATGGTGAAGGCCAGCTCCTTCCAGCATCCTGTAACCCTCCGGGGGAGTCATGCGAAACAGGGATTGGTCCACGGGGACGTTGAACGTGTAGAAGCAGGTGGAACGCCACATGCCCGTGACAATATCATCCGGATCGTTGGGCAGGAATTCTTCGCGAACGGGCAGGCGTGTCGTCGGATCGACCCAGACTTCGGTGCGGGCCATCCCTACGACTTCTTGCGTCGCTCGAGGCTTCAAGACGAACCCCACCAGCTTCTGCCCGTCGATCGCCCGCCCCCCCAACCGCCCCGTCGCGTCGTCTTCAATGCTGGTCAGTCGATCGAGATATTCCCTGGAAGTCAATTCCGATGGGGCACCACCCGAATAGCGCGCGACCTTCGTACGCGTGTTGAGAATCAGGGTCTTGCCACGCCCGTCATCGACGTGGACTACGCCGTTTTTCCACTCGTGCACGGTCAGATCGGAGTCGCGCTGGTAATACACTCGGTGGTCCCAAAAGGACCGCTCATGACACTGACAGACGATCACGGCGGTTTCAATCCGCCGGAGGGCTTCCTGGACGTCGGCGAAGGCAATGCCATTGCTCACGTCCGGTTTCAGCCAGAGAACGGCAGCGACGATCAGGCCGGCCACCAAGCTGGCTCCCACGGTAAAACGCGGCACAGGGAGCATGGCCCACCTCTTCATAGACTCAAGGTAACCGGCGCGGTCCGGCTTCTCCGTGTTGCGCCGCACCCTTTCCATTACCAGAGTGGTAAGGTTGGGTTTGGGCTCGACGTACTTGGCCAACATACGGAACTGTTCTTCCAGCGGTTCGTCGTCGTTCATTGTGATGACCTCTGCATTGCGGCCATGTCACGCAACCGTCTGACGGCACGAGATAGTTGCTTCGTGACCGTTCCGGTCGGGCGACCCGTGATTTCAGCGATTTCGCCGATTGAATGGCCGTCCAAATGACGCAACGTCACGATCAGCCGTTCGTGGACCGGCAAACGGTGGATCAACTCCATGAGTTGCTCGCATCCGTGCGGTTCCGAATTGCCACGGGCACGCGGGTACCCCTCCATCGACTCCAGAGATCCTTCTCTCGGATGTTTCCTACGTTCTCGCAGAGCTTGACGTCCGACAATCCGCATGAACCAGCCACCAAACTTTGAGCCGTCGCGCAGCGTGTCGAGCCGCCTGTAAGCAACCACGAAGGACTCCTGAACCACATCCTCCGCTGCATGGTGGTTCCGCAAGATTCTCAGTGCCGTGACCATCCCCGCACGGCGGTAGCGCACAACCAGGTCCTCGTAGGCGGAGACATGGCCGCCCCTGACTAGCTGAACCAGTACGGAATCCGGCTGCATTCGACATTCCTATTCAGTATCCATGGCTCTATATATGCTGAGCATTCCCGGACGCAATACGCGACAAGAATCCCTCAGAATCGACCAAATGTCTCGGAACCACGAAGGACAACGGAAGCGAGTCGGTCACACCGACTGATGGGTCGACGCTGTGCAGGCGGGCCATCAGATACCTTCCATTGCTGGCGCAGAGCCTTCACCAGCGGTCTCCAATCGTAACTCCGGCCCAGCGAGTCCCAAAAACTCGTCTCAGGAATCAAAGTCCCGAGAACTCGTGAAAATGGGGCGCGAATGAGACACACTCAAACGTGAACCCCCCAGCCCCCCGACAGCAGGGTAACTCGACTCCTGTGCCAAGCCACTCATTAGGCGCACAGGTGAAGCACACCCGAGCAGCCAAGATTCCGATACTGATCGGCCCCTCCACCTGAGGGGATGATGTCGTCATTATGACTGCACCGCCGGCGATGGGCACTTGGGCCTTGCACACCGCGGAGGGCGTGTCCTGAGCACGCAAGCGATCGCTATATTGAGGCTGACGGGCAATCCGCGATCCCTGCATCGGCGAGATCGACCGACTCACGCAAGCAGACCGACGCAACGAATTGACAAGGGCCAAGATCCGTCAGCCAGCGACCACTGTTTTAGGGGGGGGCAGATCGCGCTGTGAAATGCTGTTCCCAAACCACCATTCGAGAATGCGGTTTCCGGAGACAGCGGAATATTCTCCGTACCGGGGCACGACGCCTCCTTCCGACGGACCTTCCAGAATGGTGGCCCGCTGAACCTTCCGGAACAGTTGGTGCCCCCCCATCAAAGGCGACATTCTTCTCGTACTTCCTCTTGCACTCCATCTCATGCCTGAGTGAGGACCAAGGTTGCACCGTCCAGGCCACCCGCGGGCTAACGAGACGCTTGGTCGGTGTCTCCCTCAGCGCTGACCTTCCGTTGACGGTCTTCCTTCCGTCTTCCATGGATTCGGTGGCCAGTGCTGGTAGTCGTGCATATCTTGCGCAACCTCTCGGCCTCTGACGGCAGGCTGATCCCGTGAACGTTTACGGAGTGTATGATTCCCCATCACGACAACTTACTTCGTACGCTTCGCCAGTCTTTCCCACGGTACTCACTTCGGGCGTCAGATTGATGCCCTGTTGGTCACTTCAATTACAGACGCCCAAGGAAAGCACCAAGGTCGTCCAAAGAACCATCAGATTTGTGGCCCTGAAGTTCAGGATCGCGCTGCTCTTCTACGGCAACCGCGACCGCCACGAGATCCTGGTTCACGGCCTTAGCCCGGACCCTCTCTACTACCTCCAATGCTGCCGCTTCCTCCCACCACAGGTCGCGTCCGTCGGCGGGGACTAAGCCATCAATCGCATCCAGCCCCTTACGCCAAAGCTGTCTCAGCGTCTCCTTCTTCTCCAAAGGAAGCAACTTGGCTGGCGCCGGTGCATCATACTCAATGTCGTCCCCACAGGAATACACCTCGTCTACCTCAAAGCGCTCCCGTGCTTTCGGGAAGACATTCCAGATCAACCAAGGCAGTAGCAAACTCCGCGATGGAGTCCTGGAAGGGCGGAAAGAACAAATGCTCTGGTCATACCACGTGTCGAACCAGAAGTCGGCGCTGCACTTCTGCTCCGCCTCCGCTCTACGCAAGAGTGCCTCCCCAAGTTCCTCCTGGAGCTTGTTCTGAAAGCGTTTTGACAGCCGGAGTCCAAGTGCAGGCTTCAGGTCCCGCCACGATTCAGAGCAGAGAGCCCTTTCCAAATCCATAACTCTGATTGCACGCTTCACGTCCGTGGGGAGACCTGATAGCGTCTTCTTCAAGCTTTCAGCTTGCTTCGCCCAATCCAGTATCCCCTTTGCCAGGTTCAGACGCTTGGATATCTCAGGAAGTAAGCGTTCGATCTGCTTCTCTGTCAGAGTATGGAGGTGGCTGTCCTTGCTCGGAATTGTCTCCCCTGCCCCGACCATCTCGGCTGGTGGGGTTGGGTAAGGGGGTTGAGATGAGGCGGTTCCTTGCTTGGGTTCTTTTCGGGGGTTCCCGTTCCCGTTCTCGGAACGCTGCGACGTTCCCGTTCTCGGAACGGTCAATCGTTCCCGTTCTCGGAACTGTCCGCCGTTCCCGTTCTCGGAACGGTTAATCGTTCCCGCTCTCGGAGCGCTCCCGTTCTCGGAATCACGTTCTTCCTCTCGGAACGTTCCCGCTCTCGGAACAACTTGGAGGTTTGCTCGCTTCTTCCCGAGGCTCTCGATGGCTCGGATCGCCCGCTCGTCGGTCAACCCGGCCAACCAAACGTCGATCAGGTCGTTGGCCTTTGCTTTGACCAATCCCAAATGCTTACCGTTGAGTGGTCTTGCCGCATCTGCAATCACGTCCTCTGCTTCCAGGAGGCCGCTTGGTGCGTGTAGGGTGTAGCGGTTCGATTTCCGGGTCCGACGTCGGCTGAGCAATCCGAAGGCCTCAAGATTGTCGATTGCTGAGCAGACTGCACGCTTGACGATTCCCGATTCCAGAGCGATCAGTTCGATGCTCGGCCAGGCCTCGTCCTTGTCTCCAAGGTGGTCGGCGATGGTGGCCCAGACGATCTTGGATTGCGGTTTGACGAGTCCGGTTGGGATCAGTTTTAGCCAGAGGGGGAGTCGGTCGTATCGGCCGTCTCGGATTAGCTCGTCTCTTTTCATCTGAACCTCCGTTGGTCCCAGGCCGCTCCATATACAGGAGCGGCCTGATTGCGGTGAATTGCAGCACCACAATCAGGCCGTTTATGAGGTTCGATTTTGGTGCAATTTGGTGGTCGGCATGCCCCTGTCATCCTCATAACAAGCTGCCTTCCACCATAGTTTTGCCCCGAGGGGCTACCTCTATCTACGCCGCGCGTGGCAAATTCACTCCACGCATTATACCTCAGTTGGACATATTAACTCTTGTCTATACCAGGAGTTATGTCAACGGGTGGGTGTCCTATGACTCAGAATGGGTAGGGCATGGGGTATTCACACATTTTGTGTGCAATACCCCGTAAATGCATCAGGCCCCAGAATAGGGGAAAGTGAAGCATCTCTAATGTCATAACACACATCAAAACAGCATGTTATGACACGTCTGCAATACCTACGATTGGGGAGGGGGTCTGCTCGGAAGTACGCGCGCGCGTTGCCTATACATAGACAGGCCAATCACAAAGGAGAACAAATGCCAGACCTACCAGAAATCGTCGTGTCCTCGCTGGAGTCGCTCCTGTCGTGCCTGCACTGCGACGAGCGGAGCACGTGCGGCTGCTGGGACAGACGCGAGGACCTAACCGTGATCAGAAATTGGCTTTCGAATTGTGCCCGGCAGTCGGGCAATCAACAACAGGGCTGCGGCCCGGAAATGGAGGACTGATATGTCCGCTGATGTGATGAATGATGACGTAATGGACAACAACGACGCCCAGATCAGTGCGAGCGTTCCCCCGGAGGTGGGCGCGCCGAAATGGTCGGACCGGTTCAAGGGCCTCAAGAAGGCCCCCAAGAAACCGGTGAACAACAGGATCATGAGCCGCGACGAACAAGTCGAACTGTTCGCGCCGGTCATCATCCGCAACGTCCTGGACGGGCAAGCGACCGAGCGGGATGAGTTGATCGGGCTCATCGAGCCACGCGGTTACTCGCGCAGTGGCGCGGCAAAGACCGTCGGCGACCTCATCGGTGGGCACCGCATGGGCCTATATCAGGACAAGCAAGGTGCCATCCTGCCGAGCCGGTACAACGGCCTCCTGGTCCTGCAACAACTCTCGGAGGCCAAGGCCGAGGCACTCGCACAAGATCTCGGCTTCGCCTCCGCCGGCGAACTCTACGACGCCATCGACGCGCTCCAGACCGACTGCGAGC
>JAAYAY010000122.1 GCA_012719125.1 Planctomycetaceae bacterium
CCCTGAACGGAAAGACGCTGGAGGCGAGCGGCAGCGCAAGCGACCGAGGCACCACAGCGACCCTGGACGGCGAGCAGCGCGTCCCCTGGTGTGGCGACTACGCCGACCCGTACGAGGCCCTCGTCGAAGACCTCTTCGACCGGTGCTGCGTGGCGCTGACCGCCGAGTACGGCGAACAAGCCATCGACCAAGATTGGCGGGCCCGAATCGTGGACGGCGAGGTGGTTGACCTCGACCTGCTCGACAGCGAGGACGACGAATAGTGCAGTTCTCCCCGCCCGTGCAGCCACCTCTATTGCATCACACACAGGAGACACGACCGATGTTAACCAACGCTGAACTCAAGACGCTTGCCGCTGCCGTACGTTTCGCCTCGGAGCACTACGACCTGAAGGACGCGCGGCAGCAGGAGGAGGTGGCCCATCTCGTCCAACGCTACGGCTACGACCGAATCGGCGAGGTAGCTCGAGCGCAGGCCGTTTGCTTCCCCTCCACAGACTGCGAGCACGGCTACTCGGACGACGACCACGTGGAGGACACCGTGAGTGCCGTCTTTTGTTGTCTGGACGGCTAGTGTAGTCACCCATACATTTCCCTCCCCCTACTCAGCCACACCCAGGAGACGGACCGTGATGACTACCCGGCAGAACACCGCAGCAGCAGCCCTCGACAGTTTCCTTGAGGCGACCCTGCACGAGACCTTCGTTCGCGACCCGATCGAGGCCGACCTGGACGAGGGCTACGTATACGCCGAACCCCACGAGTCCGGAGCAATCCGAGTGTGGGTCTGTGCGACCGACGAAGATGGGAACCCAACGGACGAGATCCTCGTTGAACGCTTCCTGCTCGTCCGCGAAGTACTGGGGTCGCCATCCCACATGGACGCATCTCGCCCGAAACCAGGAGACGAGTCGTGAAGCGACGAATCACAGACCCGAAGGCGTGCTACCCAGTGTCCTCCGTAGTCGTGGATACCGAAACCCTGGACGAGGCTATCGAACTCGCCTGCGCTTGCTTCTTCGGCTGCGACCCAGCCGAGGTGGATGACGAGGTGTTCCGGGAAACGATGATGTCCCTCATGGTCGAGGAGGTTGAATAATGACCAGTATTGAACGAATTGCCGCAAGGCTGAGTGGTCATGATTTCGCTGGTGAGATTCTGGATGACGCGTGGGCGGAGGTTGTTACGGCACGGGCTGTCGAGTATCTTACGAGCCAGGAGATCACGGAGCTTCAGGTGGAAACGGACGATCCCATGGAGGCTGTGAATGAGGGAGTAAGTGCCGTTCTGCGAGAGTTTACGGTCTATTTGTGCCGGCAGTACGGCGTGGGACCAGAGGATCTTGAACCACCTTGTTTAGACTGTAAACTGCCGCGGTAGAGGATGATGGTGATGGTCCGTTTGTTAGGAAGCGACTCTTGGAGATTGGCGTTGTGAAAGAACGACGTTTATGGCATCTACCGCGACCCCCGCGAGACCCAGCGGCCTACAAGCGGCTATACGAACTGAACAGCCCGTTCGATGATATTTTCTATCAACACGAACCGTGGCAGGAGATTCGTATTCGCCCGGGTTCTTCCGCCCTCGATGTCTACCATCGTCTCCCGTCAGCGTCCGATTTTGAGTACGGAGGCTACATCACGAAAACGCGAATCCGCTATCACGGTGGTGGTGCAACCAGTGCCAGTACAATCCGTTCGAAAGCCTGCATTTTCCATAGCCATCCAGCGGAGCACCCCCTAGCCGACATGCCATCGACCAACGATGTTTACCAATTCCTGAAGTGTCGTCAGCTCCGAGCCGTCACGGTCGGGGCTGACTGGATCTGGGTGTGGAACAAGACCCCAACGGTTATGCGTACTGTTAGGCGACTGTTTGAGTGGGAGGATGAACACTTGGTGTCCGAAGCTTCACGCTTGATGGAGGAGGCACTCGCCGACTTCACCGATCGTTATTCCGATCTGGTTTTAGATGCGCTTGGAATGAAATGGTGGCAGTCGAGAGATACGGAACCGAGAGCTTGGTGTGGGCTCCTGCGGGACGGTTTGGGGATCACGACAACGCTCATTCGACGCCGAACAAGGTAGACCCGATGTCGAACGCTTGCGAGCTGCTCGGGTAGTTTCCAAGTGGGAAATTTGGGGAGACTCGGTATTCTCAAGGGTCCAGCGGCTGCCTATTCTCAGGGGTCCGTCGGCGCACCCACTCAAACCCGGGCGAGAGGGGTATTCCGGCCGCTGGCTCAAAACCGTTCCCAAATGACCGTTTCGGTATATGGCCCGTCTGTGCGAGGCTTTTTTCTCGGGGACTGATTGAAAACCGGATGTTCACCTCCTAAACTAGTGGGCGTTCGTAATTCCATACTCACAAACGACTTCCGAAAAGCAAGGAACGTTGGTCATGATGATGGCCGTTATGCGGCCATGAGTAGAAATCCGAATTGACGCGCGAGCGTCAAGCGACTGCTTCACTGGAAACCGCCAACCTGGACTCACGGGTCCTTGAATGCATGAAGGCAGTTACTTGGCACCGCGCTCCCGAAAGGGAGCGTCGGGCCAGGTGCTGTTTCATGCGCCCCTTGGCGGGGGCCCAGTGGGCGGCCTTGGTTTCGGCGCTCCTTTTTCATTTTCTTGGAGCTGAGGGGCAGCCAAGACTAGGCAATTAGCCAAACTGCGAACTCCGCCCCTGATTTCGAGAATCCGCCGGCTCATGACAGACTTCTGCGTTGAACCATATGAAGGGGCTCGACCAGAGCCGCCCAGTTCGCTTGGCTCTAGCCTGCTCGAGCGACTAAGGGCCAACAGCCCCGAAGCTTGGCGACGCTTGGTGTACCTGTTTGGCCCGTTGGTCTACCACTGGTGCCGTGGGCGGGGACTGCAGGTGGCTGACGCTGCCGATGTGGGGCAAGACGTGTTCCGAACGGTTGCCATTAACATCGGACAATTCCGCACCGATCGTCCGAAGGACTCGTTTCGAGGTTGGCTATGGACTATCACACGGAACAAGATGGCCGACCATTGGCGTCGCCAGCGAAAACAGCCGGAGGTGGTTGGTGGGGCCGATGTGCAAGCGAGACTGGGGCAAATCATTGCGGACGACTCGGTCGAGCCCGAGGAGCCGCCCGAGACTCCCGGCAGCTTCTACCAGCGAGCGTTAGAACTCGTCCGTGGCGAGTTCCAAGAGAGGACTTGGCAGGCCTTTTGGAGGGTGGCCGTCGACGACTGTACGCCGGCCGACGTGGCTGCAGAGATTGGAATCACGGTCAATTCCGTCTACTTGGCCAAGTCGCGAGTGCTGCGTCGCCTGCGCGAGGAGTTGGGGGACCTGTTCGACTAGATTACGAAACGGGGAGGGCGTAAGTTGCTACAAGCCAACGAAACCGGTTGCCCGCCGCCGGATCGGCTCCTGGCATACAGCCTGGGAAAGCTGCCTGAGGCGGTGCTCGACGTGATTGCGAACCACTTGGAGACCTGCCCTACCTGTCTCGACACACTCTCGGCTGCCACTGACGAAAACGACTCACTCCTATCGAGCCTTCGCACATCCGTCTGCGAGGATTCGTACCTCAACGAACCAGGTTGTCAAGAGGCTCTGGTCAGGTTTGAAACGATCGGTTATGTATCGTCTGTCCGGCTCACTAGGATCGCATCTCGATGCGTACCAGAGCAACTCGGCCGATACCGGATCATTAGTGAACTGGGCCGAGGCGGAATGGGGACCGTCTACCTGGCTGAGGACACGCCTCTTGGTCGCCAAGTGGCGTTGAAGATCCCCCATTTCCACCCAAAGGACAACCCACCGTTACTGGATCGCTTCTATCGCGAAGCGCGGGCCGCCGCGGCGATCGAATATCCGAATCTGTGCCCCATCTACGACGTGGGGCAGATTGGTGATACTCCTTACCTGGCAATGGCGTTCATCCGAGGCCAATCGCTCTTCAAGCTGCTCGAAGAGACCCGGCCATTTCCCCAGCAAGAGGCGGCCCGGATAGTATGCAAACTGGCACTGGCGGCCGACTTGGCACACGGGCGGGGCCTCATCCATCGCGATATCAAGCCGTCCAATGTGATGATAACCAGAGAAGGCGAGCCTATCCTGACCGATTTCGGGCTCGCGCGATGGTTGGAACGGGCCGACGTGAAACTAACCCATTCGGGTGTCTTGGTAGGAACGCCCGCCTACATGGCCCCAGAACTACTTAGCGGAGACTCGGAGGCGGTCGGAGCAAGTTGCGATATTTACAGCTTGGGCGTTGTACTTTATGAAATGCTGACCGGGATCGTGCCGTTCCGTGGCTCGCTCTTATCGGTTCTGTCCCAACTATCCAAGGACGAGGCCGAACGGCCTTCAATCCACCGGCCTGATGTAGATGCCGAACTTGAAGCGATCTGCCTGAAAGCCATGGCCAAACAACCGGCTCATCGGTATTCATCAGCCAGCCAGTTGGCAGATGCCCTGGAGGACTACCTCAACTACGATGTTGAGACTGAATCTCTGCCGGTATCGCATCGCAGGGCTCCGCAAGAGCGACCGCTCCTGTGGATGATCGGCGGACTGATCTTGTTGGGCATCCTATTGGCGACTCCTGCTGGCTGGCGACATATGACCGGTTCCCAAAGTGGGCCTCCTGTCACTCGGGCAAGACGACTTCTCGTCGGCACGGACGATGATCCGGCTTCCGTCGAGACTTCCAACGCTGTGTTGGCCTATTTGAGAAACTCAGACCTCTCCGAGCCCATTCGCCAGTCAATGCTGACCGTCGTCCGCCAGCACCCGGACGAGACCCGTTGGTCCGGCCGGTCGGGAGCAACCCTCTTCGGAATCGCGTGTAAGCGTCTTCCCTCAGGGGAAACAGGCAGACAAGCCAAGTCGGCGATACTGAATTTGGTCCACATGTGCTCGGTTCAAGAACTGTTAACAGCCAAGTCACTCCTCGATCGCTACGGCCAAATAGGCTTGACCGATGCCACCACTTTGAAGCAGGCCCTGCAAGAAGTGTCGGCGGAACTCCACGTTGCGGGAAACGTATCGAACCTTACCCACCAGGTGGCAACGCGGGACGGATTTGCCATCGCCTGGGTATTGGCCGAAGAGCAGTTTCTGACAGCCAGGCTGCTTGAAGGTACCCATCTCGAAACCGTCCAGACGGCCTATCGCGACGTCATGCACCGGCAGGCCCGGGCCCTGATGATCCGATCCAACTGGCAGGACGCGCTGTTGCTCTGGTATCACCTGCACCAGCGGAAGCTCGTCTCTCAGCAGCTTTACCTAGACGCGGCCCGATGCTTTGTGGAATTGGACCAGGGGGAGGATGCCCTGCGAGTTCTGTCCGAAGCGTTCGATACTTTTGCCGTGAGCCGGTCGGCAGAATTTCCCGAACAGATCGGTGACATGGCACTCGATATCCAATCGGAACCAGCCCAGGCACTTGCCGAACGGGCCTACCGGCAGGCCATCGACCGTCTGCGAGAGAGTGTGTCACAAGTGCAACCGGCTGCCGAAGATGGCCTGCCGCCACTTCAACCAAAATAGGAACCACTGTCTGTCTGCGTTGACCATTCCTGATACTCAGCACGAGGAAATCAATATGAACCGCTTCGTCATGCTTGCGGCAATCAGTCTGTTTCTCACTTGTTCTGCAGCGCCCACGACCGGACAAGCCCAGATCACGGCCGACGATTTTCTGCCGCCCGTGGTGGGCGGGCCAACCGACGTCAAACAGCCTGACCAAGTCGAGGTTAAGAACGGAGTGGTCGTGGCGGCCAGCGCTCAAGACGCCATCAACGTAGCCGTCAAGGAGAACGTAGACAATCTCGTGGACAATGTCGAGGAATTGGGTGGACGGATGGTGTGGTTTCCGAGTGGTTTGGGATTCGTAGCCAGTGGTGCGGCCGTGTATCGCACGATGGACAATCCGACGGCGACCCGCATCGCTCAACGGAAGGCTTACGTGATTGCCTTCAACCGGGCCAAGAAGGGACTGGCCGAGATGCTCGGTGGCCTCTCCAACGAAGGCAAAGAAACGATTCGGCAGGCACTGGTCAACATTAACTTGCCGGATGAAGAGATGACAAACATTTCGACCCACAGTGAAGAAGCCCTGCGGCAGGCGGTCGATATGATGCTGCGTGGGTTTGTGATTTACGAGGTTCGGGACGACACCACCCAGAATACCGTGTACGTATCGATCGCGACTACGCCCAAGACCCGCGGGCAGTTCGCTCGCCCAGCTCCCAACATGCTCGTGGCAGACGACCTTCGCGACGGACTGAACCAAATTATTTCGGAAGTCCGCACGGGCCTGGTACCACCGGTTGGCGGTCGGATCGTACGCATGGAGTCTACAGATGAGACAGCATTCGTCGGATTCGGCAGTTCAATCGTTCGTACAAGCGAGAACAAAGCCGTCCAGTTGCGACTGAATCTCACTGCCCAGAAAGTTGCCGCCGCGCACGCCAAAGACGCCCTGTGCGGCCTGATTCTCGGGGACAGGGCCTCTTGGGCGGGAAGCGTGATCGAGTCCTTGCAGGATGAGGTTCAGGAGTTTGAGTCGCTCGTTGAAGACGACCCGCTGGCCAGCAAGGAACCGGCAGCAATCAGAAAACTCGACGAAGCCAGGCAGACGTTCGTTGCCAGACTGGAAACAAACGACGTCTATCAAAGCGTCCGCCAAGGTGTGTTGCCTCCGGGCGTCACTACGAAGACATGGTTCGATGATGGCCACGCCTGGGCTTTTGGCATGTCGGTATATGTTCCTAGTCTGACGAACGCGGCTGCCGCCACTGCACGCCAAATGCAGGAGAACCGTATCGTCCAGCCCGGCGACGGACGTAGTGGCGAGGCTGGGGCCGGCAATCCAAACGGATTCACTGACCAGGATAACCCAAATGTGAAGCAACCGCGACCAGATGTTCGTCCGGGCCCAACTGGAAAGATCGCCCCGGATGGGGCCTTTTGAAAGTGGTATACGCTGACATGCAACGTGCCCTCAACATCGTTCAGAAGAGCGAAAGAACGCTTGATTATGCCTCCGAATCGAACAGCAATCACTTTTCCCGGGCGTTTCAGATCGTTTGTCCATGCAGTGATGGCTCCTACTTTTTGGCTTGCCGTGTTGGCAATCAGTCTTCTGCCAACGACCGTATCGGGTCGCGAATGGACTGACAGTACGGGGACCTACACGATTGACGCCGACTTCGTCAGTTTGATCGATAGTCGTGTTTCACTGCGAAGCCTCGATGGCCGCCTGATCCGCCTCTCACTCGAAAAGCTCAGCCAGACCGATCAGCAGTACGTTCGACAACAGTCCTCTCAACTGAGTGCCGAATCTCCAAGTTCCCAAAACGGCAAAGCGGCTGCGGCCGAGCGGGGCGTGACAACGGTAGTCGCTGAAGGCGTTGGAACCTCCCGAGACGAAGCCCTCAAGGATGCTTTTCGCGAGGCCGTCCAGGCAGTTGTCGGCACGGTCGTTGACGGGGAGACCTTGATCGAGAATGACGAACTGATTCGTGACAAAGTGCTGACCTACAGTAACGGGTTCATCACGAGCTTCGATCAGCTTTCGGAGAATCGGCGGGACGGTCTGCTTCGCGTCCGAATCCGGGCAAACGTTGCCCGGAACAAGCTAATCGTGCGTCTGGAGAACGAGAAGATAATCACGCGCAAGGTGGAAGGCGAAAGCCTTTTTGCCGAAGCAATAAGTACGCATCAGCGTGAAGAGGACGCGGTTCAGATCATGCGCCGCGTATTCGATGGTTTCCCGGGTACGATTCTGAAGGCGGATGCAGTTGGACAACCTCGAATCATCAGCAAGAGCGAGAACGAGGCAACGGTTGGTATCACAGTCCGCTTCAGTGTTGACCGGAGAGCCTACGCGAAATGGCTGGAGGCATCAAAGCCTGTTTTGAGCCAATTAGCGGAAGGAGAGAGCCGCCACCGATGGAATATCGACCGTTTCAATGATCCGCTGCTTCGTCCCCGCTCACTCGCGGATTCCAGGGCGTCTCGATACTGGTGTCTGGAGCAACTGAGCGTTCCGTGGAATGAAAGGCAATACGATCGTTGGGGGACACTGTCCCTTACCCAGGAGGCAATTCGTAGCAGCTTTGAGTTTCCCGGCGCGTTGGGAATGGGTGTCTTCCCCTCCAACCTCTTCGAGAAGAACGCATTACTCATACTTGACCACCCGAGTGATGGGCAGGTTGATATCTTCGAATTGGCAGGGCAAGTATACCCAACTGTTGCATAAATCGAGTGGTTCTGCAACGGGCTAGTTGAGGGGGTGGCGGGGTCAGAGGAGAGCTGATCGACGATTCGGGGCTTCGATAGCGCGTACGGGTAGCGTTGATAATCG
>JAAYAY010000123.1 GCA_012719125.1 Planctomycetaceae bacterium
TCGTAGAAACGACGCCCAGAACGACCCTTCCCCCGGCTCGATTTCCTTGTCATGACACACTCCTTTGCTCCCCAGTATAACGGCTGGAATAAGCACTTGGAGTGTCTGTCAAACTGGAGCCACCTCATCACGGATACACGACGTTTCAGTACAACGTGACTTACCGGTCGAGCTTCCGCTACCGATGGGTGGATCAACCGAACGGCCGACAGGTCTCGATCCAACCCATAATTGACCGGGTCAAGTGCACGGTTGCCAATGTGGTCCAGTTGCCGGAGACGCTCAGCCACGACCGGCGCTGGTCGGATTCACTGGTCGAGCACGAATTCGACCACGTGGCCATGACGCTTGACCCGCGGGTTCGCATGCTGATCGAACACTTGTGCGAGGGGACGCCGAACCTTGCCGGAATTCTACCGCCGGGAACGCCGGTAACCGACGAGGTCCTGGAACGGATGATCCATGAAGCGGTCGAGTCACGTTATCAGGCGGTCCACAAGCTGCTCATGGCCAACCAGAACGATCTGGACGTCCAAACTCGACATGGGGTGGCGGATCTTGGCGATCGGCGAGGGTATTTTGGCGGTCTTTTTGCCGAGTCGAATCTGAAGAAGCATCGGTTTCCATTTCTGGAGGAAGTGAAACCGCTGCTGCGGACGAAATCGTACCGTGAGGCCGCGTTGCCGTATCGGTTCGAGAACTGAATTGGCCTGTCCTCGCAAGTCCATTTATTGGATAATCCTGTGCAACGCAAAGCGGCGGTCCCCAGAAAGGGGGTTCTGTCTGCGGGAAATCCAATATAATGTCTTCGTTGCGACTCGGACCGCGGAAGCTTGCCATGCACAAGACTGTGCACAGCCTGACCATGTTGCTCGTTCTCTACCATCTCCTGGTGGGATGCTGTGGGCATCATGCGCACACCGATTCGTCCAACCCAAGGATCGAGGCTTCGCGGCACACCGTCTGCTGTGGTCACGGTCACCGCGAGCACAACGACGGTCGAGAACCGGAACCCTCAGGGCATCCGCATGAGAGTGGATGCGACGGGGGAGTCTGCCATTTCGTGGTGCCCCAGGCTGACGGCGGGGCCAGCCTGGTGGTTCAGTCGGCCGCGGCGAATTGTCTCTATTTCGTCCCGCCCGCACAGGAGCATTTGTCGTCAAGCTACCTGGCAAGTGCGCCGCCTCCGTCCCCGGGAATCGCTGCTCTCCGCCTTCATCTGGTCCATCAGGTCCTGTTGATCTGATCGACCGTCCTTCCACCTGCTCGCTGTCCTGCCGCGCGATCGGCAGGCGCCGAATTGGAGCATTCGCTCAAAGCCAGGTTTGGTGAAAGGACGGAAACATGAATTCTGCGCATAAGGGGCAGGCCTCGAAGCGTCGTGACGAGGATCTCGCGCGAACCGACGCCAAGGCCGGCCGTTCCGGTTCGCAGCGGCGCGTTTCGATTGCCGCCGCTGCTGCCCTGTTCCTGTTGGCGTCTGCCGCGTGGGCGGGTCGCCCATACTGGCTGCCGTTGCTCGGCGGCATGCGTACAGGGGCAAACCATGAACTGCCTGCACATCCTGAGGGAGTTCACTCTCACGGCGAGGAACCTCCGGCGGTTGGCGGCGACGTGTCGGAACTGGCATTGAGCGAGCAAGGCCGGAAGAACATCGGCCTGACCCTGGAGACGGTGGCACTTGGCGACTTCGAGCGAACGATCGCGATTCCGGCGACACTTGTCGAGCGTCCCGGGCAGACCAAGATTGTCGTTTCCGCTCCGATGACCGGCATCGTTACCGGGATCTATCCCATTCGGGGCGAGGCGGTCGAGCCGGGCGACCCGCTCTTCGACCTGCGCCTGACGCACGAAGACCTTGTCGAGAAGCAGAGCTCTTTGCTGCGTGCCTTGGAGGAACTGGACGTCGTGAAGCGGGAGGTTGCTCGCCTCGAGGACGTCACGGCCACCGGTGCGGTGGCCGGCAAGCGGTTGCTCGAACAGGAATACGAGCAGAACAAGATCGAAGCATCGATTCGAGCGGAGCGGCAGGCGTTGCTGCTCCACGGCCTGAGTGAAGAGCAGATCCAGAAGATCGTCGACGAGAGGCAGTTGCAGCACAATTTGTCGATCGCAGCACCCGAGTTGGACAAGCATGCCGCCACGCAAGGACACGAAGACATCCTCCAGGTGACGGAGGTTGCAGTGAGTGTGGGAGAGCACGTGCAGACGGGAACCCGGTTGGCGACGCTCACGGACCACTGCGAGTTGTACATCGAGGGCAAGGCCTTCGAACAGGACGCCGACGCGTTGAACCGAGCCGCGGGCGACGGAGCGGAAGTGACGGCCGTCATCGAAGGAAACGGCTCCGGTGATCACGCGATAGGCGGGTTGCAGCTCCTGCATGTGGAGAACGAGGTGGAACGGGAATCGCGAGCGCTCAAGTTCTACGTTCTGCTGCCCAACACACTGGTGCGAAACGAACTGACAGCGGACGGCCACCGGTTCATCGGCTGGCGTTACAAACCGGGCCAGCGTGTGGAGGTGCGAGTGCCTGTCGAACGCTGGGAGCGGAGGATCGTCCTGCCGGTCGAGGCCGTGATCGAAGAGGGGCCGGAGCGGTACGTGTACCAGGAGGTGCAGGGGAAGTTCCGGCGCCGGGCGGTCCACGTCGAATACCGGGATCAACGGCAGACGGTGATCGAGAGCGACGGGACGCTCTTCCCGGGTGACAAGGTTGCCGTCAAGGGCGCTTACCAGATCCATTTGGCGGTCAAGAACAAGGCGGGTGGCGGGCCCGATCCGCACGCCGGACATCACCATTGAGCGACGGCAGACGGCACGGGAGTGACGGAGTGTTGGAATGGTGGAATGGTGGAATACGGGAATGGTGGAATACGGGAATGATACAACTGGAGGCTCATAAGCACACCGTGACCACCATTCCATTACTCCACTGTTCCATCGTTCCCTTCTTTCAGTATCCAACTGCGAGAATTGTCCCAGATTGAGAGAAGGGATCCGACGGTGTTGCCAAGGCTACTGAACGGCGTCATACGTTTTTCGCTCCGTCAACGAGTGCTGGTTGCAGTCCTGGCGGTGTTTCTCATGGTGTACGGCGGCTGGCAGATGGCGGAACTGCCGATCGACGTGTTTCCCAGCCTCGACCGTCCCCGGGTCGTCATCATGACGGAGGCGCCGGGGCTGGCGCCGGAAGAAGTCGAGGCCCTGGTGACGTTTCCCCTGGAATCGGCGCTCAACGGCGCCACCGACGTTCAGGCGGTACGAACGTCGTCGGGCATCGGGCTCTCGGTGGTCTACGTCGAATTCGACTGGGGGACGGACATCTTCAACGATCGCCAGATCGTGGCCGAACGACTGGCGCTGGCCGGCGACCGGATGCCGCCGGGAGTCACGCCCCAGCTTGCACCGATCTCGTCGGTGATGGGGCAGATCATGATCGTCGGCATGTGGAGTCGGGGTGGCGCTACGCCTCCGATGGGACTCCGTACGCTGGCCGACTGGGTGGTTCGCCAGCGGCTGCTGACGATTCCCGGGGTCTCCCAGGTGTTCGTCATGGGGGGAGAGCGAAAGCAGTTCCAGGTTCTCGTCGATCCGGGTGAGCTGCTGCGCTACGGGGTGACGCTCGACGAAGTGACGGCAGCACTGGGCGAAAGCAACGAAAACACTACGGGCGGATACCTCAACGAGCAGGGATTCCACGAGCTTCTTGTCCGTTCTCTGGGACGCATCCGAACGGTCGAGGGGATCGAGGAGGTGGTCGTCAAGATTCGGGACGGCCGGCCCGTACTGGTGAAACAGGTCGCCCGCGTGATCGAGGGTCCCCAGGTGAAGCGGGGCGATAGCACGGCTTATACCAGGGGCGAGGACGGGGAGTTCGCGGGCGGACCGGCGGTCATACTGACGATCAACAAGCAACCCAACGCCGACACCCGGGAGGTGACAGCGAGGATCGGCAAGGCCCTTGAGGAATTGAAGAGCGGGCTTCCCGACGACGTTCATCTCGAACCCAATCTGTATCAGCAGCGGGCCTTCATCGATCTGGCCGTTGCCAACGTGATGGAAGCCCTGCGCGACGGCGGCGTCCTGGTAGTGGTCATTCTCTTCCTGTTTCTGCTGAATTTCCGCACGACGTTCATCACCTTGACGGCCATCCCGCTGTCGATCGTGATTACCGGGTTCGTGTTCAGTGCGTTCGGCCTTTCGATCAACACGATGACCCTGGGGGGGCTGGCCGTGGCGATCGGCGAGCTGGTCGACGACGCCATTGTGGACGTGGAGAACATCTTTCGCCGCCTGAAGCTCAACCGGCACAGCGAGAAGCCGAAACCCCCGTTGCTCGTCGTCTTCCAGGCGAGCGCCGAAATCCGCAACTCGATCGTCTTCGGCACAGTGATCGTGGTGCTCGTCTTCATTCCCGTTTTCGCCTTGAGCGGGATGGAAGGCCGGTTGTTCACGCCCCTGGGGCTCGCCTACATCGTCTCGATCCTGTCGTCGCTTGCCGTGTCGCTGACGGTAACGCCGGTCCTTTCCTACTGGCTTCTGGCGAAGAAGCGGATGTGGCCTTGGCTGGCCGGGCTCCTCGCACCGTGCCTGGCCTTCGCCGCGACGTACTGGGGCGTACCCTCGATTCTTTCCCTTCTGGAATGGAACGCGGCAAACGCCTGGTGGTCGACGGTGCCCCTGTGGCTGCACGGGATCGTGGCCCTTGTCGCGGCGCCCCTGTTGTGGCTGCTGATGCTCTGGGCCGACCGGTTCTCGGAACGAGAGCATGACGGGGTGTTGCTCGGTGCCTTGAAGGCGATTGCGGGCCGCCTGATCGGCCTGGGTCTCCGTGCGCCGATTTCAGTGCTCGCGCTGTCCGGCCTGGGAGTCATCGCCAGCGTCGTCGCCCTGCTACGACTGGAAAACGACTTCCTGCCGCCCTTCGACGAGGGTGCGGTTCAGATCAACGTGGTCCTTCCACCGGGAACCTCCCTGCAAACATCGCAGGAGGTTGCCCGCGAAGTGGAAACAAGACTCCAACGGATCGAGGAGATCAGGGCCCTGGTACGAAAGACGGGTCGCGCCGAGTTGGACGAGCACGCCGTGCCGGTAAGCGCTTCGGAATTGATCGCCACGATCGATACCAAGAGCGGCAAGAGCCGGGAGGAGATCCTCGAAGAAATCCGCGAGGCGCTTGCCGACATTCCGGGGATTACCACGAGCGTCGAGCAGCCGCTGGCGCATCTGATTTCCCACATGTTGTCGGGAGTCCAGGCCGAAGTGGCGATCAAGCTCTACGGTGACGATCTGAGTATCCTGCGGCGAACAGCCAAGCAGATCGAAGCGGCCGTGGCGGGCGTGGCCGGCGTGAAGGATCTCCAGGTGGAGCCGCAGGTCGAAATTCCGCAGTTGCGCATCGAAATCGACGGGCACCAGCTCACGAAGTACGGGCTCCGCCGCCAGGACGTCAACGACTTGGTGGAGACGGCCATGAACGGCACCGTGGTCTCCGAGGTGCTCGACGGCCAGCGGACCTTCGACCTGCTGGTACGGTTCGACGAGCCGTACCGGGAGGACGTGGAGGCGGTCAAGCGGCTCTCGATCGACCTGCCGGGTGGCGGGACGACCAGTCTCGCCTCCGTGGCGAGCGTCTACCGGGCCAGCGGCCCCAACACGATCAACCGGGAGCAGGTCCGCCGTCGGATCGTGGTCCAGTGCAATACGTCGGGCCGCGGCCTGGTCGACGTGGTCCGGGACATCCGGTCGCGGTTGGAGCCGATCCAGCGAGGATTGCCGACCGGCTACTTCATTGAATACGGCGGGCAGTTCGAAAGCCAGCGTTCCGCGACCCGGCGGATGGCCGTCTATTTTGCGGGGGCGGTGGTGGGGATGTTCCTCGTGCTCTACACGTTGTTTCGCTCCACCAATCTGGCATTGCAGGTGATGATCGCCTTGCCCACAGCGTTTATCGGCTCGGTGGCTGCCCTGTATCTCACCGGGCAGACGCTGACGGTCGCTGCCATGGTCGGATTCATCTCCCTGTGCGGCATTGCCAGCCGAAACGGGATCCTGCTGATCAATCATTACCTCCACTTGGTTCGGCACGAGGGGGAAACCTGGTCGAAGGAGATGATCGTGCGTGCCGGCAGGGAGCGGGTTGCCCCGGTGCTGATGACGGCACTCACGTCGGGGATCGGGCTGGTGCCGCTGGCATTGGCCGCCGGCGAACCGGGCAAGGAGATTCTCTATCCGGTCGCCACGGTCATCATCGGAGGTCTGATCACAAGTACTGTCCTGGAATTCCTGGTTCGGCCCGCCATGTTCCTGCAGTTTGGCATGGAGTCGGCGAGAAGAAGCGTGGAACGAGGCGAGGACGATATCGACCTGGAGGAAGAAGAGACGGATGCCTGAGCGTTCTGCGGATCCGTGAACTCGGACTGCGGAAAGAAGACGTTTTTGCCATGAAAGGAGAGCCATGACGATCAAGTTGATTTCTTTGTTAACAGGTTTGGGGATGAGCGCACTACTGATCGGCTGCGGTAGCGCACAGGACGGCGCGAACGGCAATCCGGGTGGACCCGTTGGGGTGGTCCACGATCATGAGGCCGAACACGACCACGACGTGCCCGGACCGCACGGCGGCCATATAATCGTGTTGGGCGACGAGGCGTACCATGCGGAGCTGACCCACGATGAAGCCACCCATACCGTGGCCGTGTATCTCCTGGACAAGACGGGCAAGACGCCCATTTCGGACAGTCCGGAGGAACTCGTCCTGCAGGTGTTTGAGAAGGGGGACTTCGCGGACCATGTGTTGAAGGCTTCGGATCGCGAAGGGATGTATGCGGTGATCGACGAAGCGTTGTGCGACATGCTGTCGCACGACGAGCCCCTCCGCGGGAGGATCCGTGTGACCATCGCAGGCCAGGAGTACGTTGGGATCGTCGAACATGCGGCTCACGCGTCTGGCGATGAGGCGACGCACGATCACGGTGCCGAAGATGCCGAACACGACCAATCGAGGGGGTGACGAAGAACGCTGACACGTCAGCTCGCGTGCCTTGACACCCCTTGTCGCGGGGGAGTTGTTTGGGTAGGTTCGGCGGAACAGGGCTGCGAGCTGCTCTAGGCCGCTGACGGAACCACCGCTTGTGCGCAACGCGTGTCGGTGGGGAACTCCACGGTCTTGTTGGGGTGTGTTTGGCGAAGTATCGCAGCCTGTAAGGAAAGAAATGAGTTCTGTCCAGAAAACGGTTCGCTACCGCGAATCGTCTGATTAGGCGAGCGAATGAATCGGCTTCCCAACACACCGCCGACACCCGTAGCGGTCGAGAGCGACGTTCAGGCCGTTCTGGAGGACGCGTTTGCCCGCTACCAGGATGAGTTGCTGGGTACGCTTTACTACCTGGTCGGCAATCGGGAGGACGCTCAAGATGCGTTTCAGGAAGCGTTTGTGCGGTGCTGGCGTCATTGGGAGACGGTGCCGCGCGTGACCAACCTGAAAGCGTGGATTTTCCGGATTGCCCTGAATCTTGGTCGCGACATTCGCGGCGCGGCGTGGCGTCGGCGGCGGAAGCCTCTCCCGGAGGACGAAGCGGTGCTGGCGGCGCGTCCGGCCGATCAGCCGCAGGTGGAGTACTCGCGGCGGGAGAAGTTGGCGGTCCTGCGGCGCGAACTGCTGGAACTCCGAAGCGAAGAGCAGGAAGTGTTTCTGTTGCGTCAGAACGGCCAGATGACCTACGAGGAAATCGCCCGCACTCTTGACGTGCCCGTGGGCACCGTCAAGACACGCATGCGTCTGGCCTTGAAGAAGCTTCAGGAGGCCATTTGCCCTGACAAGGACGAGGAATAGCAGCCCGTTAAGGAAGTCAAGTTAGGCTAATCAGAAAAATCGAGACGATGGCTGACGACCCGAACCTGCAAGATCGATTGCTTGGCCTGATCTTCGGGCTGCTGCCGGAAGACGAAGCAGAGGCTCTGCGCGCGGAAATCGAGCGGGATCATGCCTTGGCTGAAGCTTGTGCCGAAGCCCAGGCGATCGCGGAGGTGATGGGCGAGGCCGCCAGGCTTCAATCTCCGCGGATTCCGCTAGCTCGACCCCAACCCAACGGTCGGCAGGCGACGGCAACGGTCTCCGCGGAGCCGGCTCCTGAGCGGGCGCCCTGGACGCCTTGGGCCCAGTGGGGAGTCGTGGCGGCCGCGAGCCTTCTGATTGTTGCGGCGCTGGCCGGTTGGGCTCAGCAGCGGTCGCGGGTGGCGGGCGTGGGCGGCGGCCAGTTGCGACTTCAGGTCACGGGGCCGTCCCAACTGTTGAAATCGGTGAACCATCGCTACTCGATCACAACAACCACCCTCGCGGGGCACCCGGTATCGGCCGACGTGCATTTCATGGTTTGTTCCCCGGAGGGCACTCGTCTTCTGGCTCATACGGAGAAGACGGGCAGTGAGGGCACGCTGCAGGTGGAAGTACCCGCCGATCCACAACTGCCGGATGCAGTTCAGATTGAGGTTGAAGCTGGCCGAGGGAAACCCCGTCAACGCATCGAGAGCCGGGTCCCGGTTTCGCGCGAGCCGGTTTCGACGTACTTGGCGCTGGACCGATCGCGTTATGTTCCAGGAGAAACCGTCCGCTATCGATCGGTCAGCCTGTCTCGCTATCATCTGGAGGCGGTTCCTGCGCTGCCGATCGAATTCGAGATTCGCGATCCACAGGGAATCGTCGTGGAAGGCTCCCGTCACAAGGTCGAATCCGAGGGGGGCGTCGCGTCGGGCGAGTATGCGATTCCGGCGGACATGCCCGGCGGCATCTACGCGCTGGTGGCCGGCAGCCAAGCCCCCGGGTTCGTCGAGGTTCGCCGGGAGTTTTTTGTTCGGGAGGATCGTGAGGCGGTATTGCAGAAGGAACTCGAACTGGCGGGCAACCGGTTCGGGCCGGGTGACGAGGTGTTCGCCGCGTTTCGGGTGACTCGAGGCGACGGGACGCCGGTTTCTGAGGCGGCCGTCGAAGTCGCGGCCAAGATAGGTGAACAGACAGTCCACCAGGATTCAGCGACCACGGACCGCAACGGAGCAGTTGCTGTCGAGTTTCGTTTGCCCGAACAAATCGAATCGCGGGATGCCGTTCTGTCCGTGACGGTCACTGACAGCGACGTGAGTGAAAGCTTGTCCAAGCCGATTCCCTTGGGGCGCAAGACGGTCGTGGTCGATTTCTTCCCTGAGGGGGGCGATCTGGCGGCCGTGGGCGAGAATCGCGTCTACTTCGCCGCCCACGATGCCAACGGCGAACCGGTCGAACTGGCCGGATGGATCGTGGACGAAGAAGGCGGCTACCATGCTGCGGTCAAGACGGTGCATGAAGGTCGAGGCGTGTTCCAGTTTTCGCCACGGGTCGGGGTTCGATACCGCCTCATCGCGGAGAGTCCCGCCGATGCGGAGATTGACGGGCAACTGCCGTTTGCCATGCCCGGTCAGAAGATCGTGCTTAACACGGGTGTGGGGATTCTGGGGCCCCGCGAGCCGCTCGAATTCAATGTGCGGGCATCCCGGTCGGGGTTGCCGCTGGTGGCGATGGCTTCCTGCCGCGGAGTTCACGTGGGAGAGCGCGCCTTTCTCACGAAGTCGGTTGAGAACGGCAGCGGCAAGGTGGCGGCCAACGCCGTAGCGATTCCGCTGGCCGAAGACGCTTTCGGAGTGATACGCCTGACGGTGTTCGATTACAGCATGTCCCCACCGCGTCCGCTGGCCGAGCGACTCGTCTACCGGCGGCCGCCGAAGGACCTGCGAATCTCGCTGGCCGCCGATCAGGACAGTTGCGCCCCTGGCGCAACCTGCCAGGCTGCCATTCGTGTGGTTGACGAGAAGGGACGACCCGCATTCTCGCGGCTGGGGATTTCCGTGGTCGACGAGGCGGCTCTCGAACGTTCGCCCGGCCCGGCCACGATGACGAGCTACTTCTGGCTGACGAGCGAAGTCGACCATTCTCGAGACCTGCAGGACGCAGACTTCCTTTTGGAAGACAAACCCGAGGCGGAGACGGCGCTTGACCTGTTCTTGGGAACGCAAGGTTGGCGAGGATCCGCAGAGCGTTCGCTGGTCAGCAATCGTAACGACACCGCCGGCGGCAAGGAGCAGGAACGTCTCCCAACCCTCGGAGAGGCGACGTTGCCGCCGCTGATGCTCGACAATCTTGCTTCGCTGTCGGCGAGAACAGAACCAGGCGTCCAGGCCGGCGAGAGGGGCCACGTGCTCGGCACGTTGATTGTGCTGGGAGGATCGGGCCTGCTGGTCTTTGTCATCATGCTGAGCCTGCTGCGGATCGCGGGCGGCTTGCGAGTCTGGGTGCCGGCTGCGATCGCGGTCAGCGTGAGTCTCCTCCTGGTCTTCCTCATGTTGGGTCCGGATTCGTCTGCCGCTCGAACTGTCGCATTTCTTTCCTACCGGCCGCCCGAGACGATCCAGGTGATCGACGGCAAACCGATGGCTGAAGGAACCAAGGAAACGAAAGAAGAAGGACTAACACTGGGCGAAGTGAAGGAGTCCGCCGGGGCCGCGGATCGGGAACGAGGGGAGGGCACGGAGAAGACGAAACAGCGGCAAGCCGAAGGCGAGAAGCGGGATTCGGCTCCCACGCCGGCGGATCGTTCGTCCGTTCGCGGGCAGAGGGCAGAAGTTCGCACCGACAAGGTGCGGGTAGACTTGGGCAAGACGGTGTTCTGGGCGCCCTCGTTCGAAACCGATCAGAAGGGGCAAGTGGAGATGAGTTTTCCACTGTCGGATTCCGTGACGCAATATCGGGCGGTTGCCGACGCTCACGGGGACGGACGGATTGGCTCCGCGGTTACGACCATTGCGGCGGAGCCGCCTTTCCGTCTGGACCCTGCGGTGCCCGAGGAAGTGACGCTTGGCGATCGGATCGAGATCCCCGTGGTGGTCACCGACAACTCCTCCCCAACTGGGGAAACGCGTGTTTCGATTGCCGGGGCCGACGAGTTCCAACTGGTTGAGCCCACCGAAGTCGTTGCAGAGCCTGGTGGGAAAAGACCACGGAGGTGGTTGTTCTCGGCAAAGGCCGCGGGCCTCTCGGAGCGGGCCTCGCTCAGCTTTCGCGGAAGGACCGGTGAGCACACCGACGTTGTGGAGCGGTTCGTGCGGATCGAACCGGCCGGCTATCCTGCCGCGGAGGTCATCAGCGGCGTGTTGAAGGGCAAGCGAGAGTTTGCATTCGAGATTCCGGAAGACGTGGTGCCGGGCTCGGTCCGTACCACGCTGACCTTGTTTCCGTCACTGGTCGCAGACTTGGGGGCTGGCCTCGAATCGATCACCGGCGATCGTTTCGACGGGGCCGTAGCGGAGGTGATGGTCGCCGGCCTGCTGGTCGACTACCTGAAGCAGAACAGGGTCGCCGATCCGGGTATTCTCCGCTTGGCGAAGGAACACCGAAAGAACGGATTGCGGAAATTGAACGTCTTTCGCAATTCGGACGGCGCATACTCCCGGTGGGAGGGACGCCCGGCCGATGCCGGGACTACCACCGCGGCACTATTGGCTCTGTCGGCAGATCGCGACTGGTTTGGCGGCAGTTCAGAGCAGACGGATCGCACCGTCCAGTGGCTGCGAGGCCAGTTGGACGCAGGGGACGGTTCACCCGAAACGTCAATGGCATTGGATAGTCCGACTGCAGCCTGGTTGCGGGCGCTTGCCTGGGCGGGCCAGACGGAGTTGGGCTCCAAGCTGAAGCTCGCGGCCACTGAGGCCGGCGAAACGGAGCGTGCTGAGCCGTTGGCGCTGGTTGCCTTGGCTGCCGCCCGCATCGATCGTCGTGATCTGGCGAACGATTTGCTCAAGCAGTTGGCAAGTATGCAGAAGGGCGACGGAAGTGTGGGGCTGCAAGGCGCATCCGACGTGGATACCACCGCCTTGGCAACACTGGCATGGCTGACTCAGTCTGGTTCATTCTCTGAGCCCGCATCCAAGGCCATCGCCTGGCTGCTGTCGAAGCGGGACGATTCCGGTGGCTTCGGGTCGCCGCGGGCGACGGCTCCCGCCCTGCACGCCCTGGTCGCCTGGGAAGACCACCAGGATCGCAAGGTTCCCGCCTGCGAGGTGGTCGTTCGTGAGGGTGAAGACGTTTTGGCCAGGCAGGCGATCGAGTCGGACGCCCGGTCGGCCGTCGTACTCGAGGGTTCTGGCAACCGATTCAAGGTGGGGAAGAGCACGATTGCAGTCGAACTCACCGAGGGGGCTGAGCTTCCATTCGCGGCGGTGATTCACTACTACCGGCGCGAGAAGCCGCCGCTGCCGGCGACCGGTACGCTGGACCTTTCTACCGAGTTGGAGACATCGAAAGTCGACGAGGGTAAGACTGTGCATTTGACCGTAAGGCTCAAGAATACAGGCTCGGAAACGGTGGATTCGCCCGCGGCGGTGATCGGACTGCCAGCCGGCCTGACCATCGCTCCCTCGCAGCTCGATGCTGAGAAGAAGGCGGGAAGAATTGTGGCCTATGAAACTCACCCACGGCGGGTCGCTCTCGTTTTCGGCCCTATGCCATCGGGTGAGCAGATCGAATTGGCGTTGGAGGCCACCGCGACGGCACCGGGCGAGTTTTCGGGTCCTGCTTCGTTTGCCTATCTTCAACAGAAGCCTGCGGAACGATACTGGACCGAGCCGCTGGCGATTGTTGTCAATCCGGCGAAATAAGCGGGTTGAGTTGGCCCCCATTGCCGATTGTTAGACAGATTGGCCGGAAAGGAATAGAATTGGCCGGAGGGCCGAGATCATCACACTGCCAACGTCGTGCGGAGGACCGGACGATGGTGACTACTTGGATCACACTTGTGGCATTGGCGACTGCCGCCACCCCTCAAGAGACGGTTGGATCGGCGGCGGTGGCGCCCGCGGAATCTCCGCCACCGGTGGTCGCACAGGGGGAGAACGGTAGCACTGCCGACGATGCGGCTGAGGCCGGTTCGGCGAGCAAGGAGCTGCGAAAACGCACCGGGCGCGAGCTGCTCGCGGCCGTTCGGGAGACTTTGGCAAGGCTGGCACGCCCCGAGGACGACCAGTTGGAGGCGTCGGTGGAGGAACTCCTGTTTGTTTACGAGGAGTTGCGGAACGACGATGCCATGGCCATCTCCCTGAGAGAATCCTATACGGCCAAGGTCAAGTGCCGGCTCCAGCAATTGAGCTCGCAGCTCCAGAAGCGGATCGCTCGCAACAAGCGTTTGGCGAAGTCGAACCCGCCGGAACAGATTCGGGACCCCGGAGAAGCGGGGTATCTTGCGCAGCGAGCCGGCGGAGCGGGCCGGCCGGTTCCGCCGCGGGCAGGCAATCGCCCTTCAGGATCGCGTGGCGGGATGCAGCCGAGCGACGATTATGGCCAGCATCTGGTGGACTTGATCCAGAAGACGATTGCCCCTTCCTCATGGGATGTCAGCGGCGGGCTTGGCACCATCTACTACTGGCGCCCCGGCCGAGCACTGGTCGTACGGCAAACGGACGAAGTCCACGACAACATGGGTGATCTGCTGGGCCAACTTCGCCGGGCGGGGAATTAAGATCGCGTGAGGCTGCGGAGATATCTTCCGTAATCACACTGGAAACGATCCGCGATCCGGGCGAACTGGGCGTCGTCGATGAACCCCATTCGCCAGGCGATCTCTTCCAGGCAGGCGATCTTGAGGCCTTGGCGGGATTCGATGGTTTGCACGAAGTTGGCCGCCTGGAGCATCGACTCGGGCGTGCCGGTGTCGAGCCAGGCGGTACCGCGTCCCAGCAGTTGGACCTGCAATTGCCCCTGGGCAAGGTATAGGCGGTTCAGATCGGTGATCTCGAGTTCTCCCCGTGCGGACGGTTTGAGCTGAGCAGCCGTTTTGACGACCCGGTTGTCGTAGATATAGAGTCCCACGACGGCCCAATTGCTCTTGGGCCTTTCGGGCTTCTCTTCGATCGATATGACAGCCTGATCAGGGCCGAACTCGACGACGCCGTAGCGTTGAGGTTCCCTGACGCGGTAGGCGAAGACGGTGGCCCCCCGGTTCTCGGCAACGGCGGCCCGGAGCATCTGCGGCAATCCGACGCCGTAGAAAATGTTGTCTCCCAGGATCAGGCAGGCCGATTCGCCCCCCAGAAAATCCCGCGCGATCAAGAAGGCCTGGGCGAGTCCCTCCGGGTTGGGTTGCTCGGCGTATTGGAGACGGATGCCCCAGGCGTTGCCGTCCTCCAGCAGGGCCTGGAACAGGGGCAGGTCGCGGGGCGTGGAGATGACAAGGATGTCTCGGATCCCGGCCAGCATCAGGGTGCTGAGCGGATAGCAGATCATCGGCTTGTCGTAGATCGGCAAGAGTTGCTTGCTGATCACGTGGGTCATGGGATAGAGGCGAGTTCCCGCTCCGCCCGCCAGGATAATTCCCTTCATTCGAGTTCACCTCCGGTACGAGCAGCGTAATTCAGAGCGATCCATTCCCGATATTTCTCGCCCATCACGGCGTTGACCCAGTCCTGGTTGTCGAGATACCAGAGGACCGTCTTCCGCAATCCGGACTGAAGGGTCTCGAACGGCCTCCAGCCAAGCTCCGTGCCGATCTTTGCCGGGTCGATCGCGTAGCGGCGATCGTGACCCGGCCTGTCTTCTACGTGGACGATCTGCTCGTAGTAGGAGCCGCCCTCGGATCGAGGGCGCAATTCATCCAGCAAGCCGCACACCATCTGGACGATCTCGATGTTGGCTCGCTCGCACAGGCCTCCGATGTTGTAGGTATCGCCGAGCCGCCCCCGCTTGAGAACGGTCTCGATCGCTCGGCAGTGATCGGTCACATAGAGCCAATCGCGGACCTGCAGGCCGTCGCCATAAACCGGGAGTGGTTTCCCCGTCAGGGCGTTGATAATCATTAGCGGGATGAGCTTCTCAGGATACTGGTACGGTCCGTAGTTGTTCGAGCAGTTGGTGGTCACCGTCCGCAGGCCATAGGTATGGAAATAGGCTCGAACCAGGTGATCCGATGCCGCTTTGGAGGCAGCGTAGGGAGAGTTGGGCGCGTAAGCGTTAGTCTCCGTGAACGCCTCGTCATCCGGCGCAAGTGTTCCGTAGACTTCGTCGGTCGAGACGTGCAGGAATACGTTCTCTCCGAATTTGCCTTGCCAGGCGAGGCGAGCGGCTTCCAGCAGGCGGAAGGTCCCGACGATATTCGTCTGAATGAATGCCTCGGGGCCGGCGATCGATCGGTCCACATGACTTTCGGCGGCAAAATGGGCGATCGCGTTGATTTCGTTGTCGCGGAGAAGCCGCGACACCAGATCCTGATCGGCAACGTCGCCCTGAATGAAGGTGTGCCGCGGCGAGTCTATGACATCCCGGAGGTTGTTCCGCGAGCCGGCGTAGGTCAGTAGATCGAGGTTGAAAACGTGGCAGTCCTTTGCCGACGCGAGCAGATGATGGACGAAGTTGGCCCCGATGAAACCCGCCCCACCGGTTACGAGGATCCTGCGGATGGTTCGCATGGCTATGGGCCTCGGTAGTGTTCTTCGTCCGCAGTTTACTTCGTCCGCCCGGCTTTCGGGACTGTGGAGAAGCGGTGAAGGGTCGTTTCGCGGAAGGTCTCGCCGGGCCGAAGCACAGTCGAGGGAAAATTCGGCTCATTGGGGGCATTCGGGAAGTGCTGTGTCTCCAGGCACAAGGCCGGATAGGTGCCGTAGGTCCGGTCGCCGCGAGAGAACTGCATGCCTCGGGCCGTGTAGAGTTGCACGCCGGGCTGGGTTGTGTAGACCTCCATGACGCGGCCCGTACTCGGCTCCTCAACCCGGGCCGCCAATGCAAGGCGCGGTTGGTCTTTTCGATTGATTACGTAACAGTGATCGTAGTTCTCACCCTCCACGTCTGCGATGCGAGAACCGATCGTCTTGGCTTCCATGAAATCCATGACGGTTCCCGCAACGGGGGCAAGCTCGCCGAGGGGGATCTTCGCATCGTCGGTGGGCAGGTACCGGTCGGCGTGAAGTGCGAGTCGATGCCCGAGTACATCGCCCTCACCCTTGAGATTCCAATACGCGTGGTTCGTCAGGTTCAGATGGGTTGGCTTGTCGGTCGTGGCCGTGTAGTCCATCCAGAGCTCGTTGCTCTCGGTCAGGCGGTAGAGAACCTCCACCGAGAGTGTGCCGGGATAGCCTTCGTGACCGTCGGGGCTGATGAGGGAAAGCCGTACGGCGACCGAATCGGACTGTTTCTCAATGCCCGCGACGTCCCACACCTGGGTGTGGAACCCGGTGGGGCCGCCGTGGATGTGGTTCCCGCGGGAATTGGCGGCCAGTTGGTATTCCCGGCCGTCCAGGGCGAACTTGGCCTCTGCGATCCGGTTGGCAAAGCGTCCGACCACCGTACCCAGCACGCCCCGCTTGGTGAGATACTCGGCCGGGTCTTCGCGAAACAGTGTGATCGCGTCCAGCTTGCCGTCGCGGTCGGGCACCACGACCGACGTGATCATGGCCCCGTAGGTGAGCACCTTGACCTCGATGGCCGACGAATTGGTCAAGGTGAACTCCCGGACCTCGACGTCGCCGACTTTCTCGCCGATCTCTCGGCAGGCGATGCTCAGCCCGGCATCCGCCGGCAGCGCCGCCGAACAGACGCAGGCCCCCAGGGCCAGCAGCACACAGCAGGTTGTCACGGGCCTATGCATCGAGGGCTCCTCCGTCGTTCGGCTTCGGTAGTATTTCAGATCATTCCCATCGGCACAACCCGTCCACGTAGTCGGCCGATCCGTCTCGCAGCCAGCCGTCGAGTTGGGCGGGCTCCTTGAGTTGCTGCCCGCGGAGACGCGGCACGACGAGGAACCGGCTGACAACTTCCGGCAAGGCCGACATGTCGCCCCAGAGTTTCTCGAATTGGGAAACGGGGAAGACGTCTTCCTGCCCATGCCCCCAGCGTTTCTTGACGTCTTTCAGGGTAACGTAGGTGGGCATGCGACGGCTCATTCTGCGAACCGCCGAATCGACCTTCGCCTGAGTGCCGAGATCGCCGCGGGTGAGGCCGAAATGTTCCAGGAGGCGATCGACGGTGATCCAAGTGGTCATGGTGTTGTAGTAGGTCAGGCGGAACTCATCTTCTTCCCGGGGAATGGCCAGGCTTTCGAGCAATCGTACTCTCCCGTCGACCCGTGCCAGTCCTCCGCCGCGGTCTTCGATCCTGCGGCCGATCACTTCGAACGTGAGGTCCGACGCCTGAGAGATGTGCAGCCCGAGCAGTCGGGCGTCGACATCCGCGCCCAGCGTGTCGATATTGTGAAGCATCAGGTATTTCAGATTGGGTCGTTCCTCGAAGAGTTGCAGCAGGGTCTGGTTGCGGAGCAGGTTCGACACTTCAAACCAATGTCCGACCGGGTGCAGACACTGGAGCGGGAGATTGTCCGTATAGTCGCTTCCGCAACCCGACTGTTCGGCCCAGCCGATCAGCGCGGCATGCAGGCTTTCGCGGACCTTCTGGGCCTGTTCGTCGAGGATCTTCTGAGGCATTTCTTCCCAGGCGAAACGAAGATCGCGGACCTGGGGGATCATGCGGAGCCCGACGGAGCGGCCCCGGGACAGGTGGACTGGCCCGCGGTAACCGTAGCTGTCATTCTGTTCCAGGACGCCGGCAATGGGTCCGTGGGTCAAGTAGCTGGTAGTGATGACGTGCGGAAGCGGCGTCCCGCATTCCAGGGAGACCCGGCGGCTCTTGGCCAGATGGACTTCGAGGAAGTTCCGGTACCGGCCGGAGAACCGGTGGAAAGGATGGAGTGCTTTGACGACGCCGGCCCCATGGGTCCAGCGACTGCCGGCCCCGGCGGCCAGGGTCAGCACGGCGACTTCTCCGGCCGCCAGCGACTGCCGGCCCAGGGCGAGGTGTTCGCCGTCACTGCCGTCGATCGCGGAAATCACGTCACCCGGTTCGACGTCCTCGATCGCCACATTGGTGGGCAGGCGATTCTGGGCCAACCCGATCCGCCCGTGCTGAAGGTCCGCGCGAATCTGTTCGTGCAGTTCGGGATCGAAGCCGTTTTCTTGTAGCAGTGCCGCCAGAGAGGCGGAGGTTCGGCTCTCCGCCGCCGGCTGCGGCAACAGACCGCCGAGCAGGACTTCGGCGCTGCCGGCAAGTTTGCCGCCCGGTCGGCATTCCCGTGCCAGCCGGCTCGCCTCGGCCCTTTCTGTGGGCGTGAGTTGCTGGAAGTCCTTGCGAAGCCACTGGCGGGCGACCAGCACGTAGTAGGAGGTCGGCATCAACGCGTCGTCCCCACAGAGCAGCGTGGCACGCGTGCCGAAGTCGTTGATCCGAAAGTCGTACACGACGGGCTCCATGGCGAAGGGGAGCGAGCTTTCCAGGTCCCGTTTCGTCGCGGACATCAGGCCGGCAAGATAATCTTGGGCTTCCGCCTTGCGGCGAGGATCGAAGATGAAGCCCATGCCGCCGCCCGACATTCCGCCCAGCATGAGGAACCCGTGAAACGAATCGCCGAACTTGGCTCTCGACTGCTCGATCAGGTTCTGGGTGTAGCAGTTCGTGGCCCAGGGGATGATGGTTTGGATGGGGCCGAAAAAGTTGTCGGTCGTCAGGCCGGCAAGCCGGCGAACGTCGCCGCCGGCGAGCGCCGCCTCGATCCGCCGCATGATGTCGATAGCTCGTTGCCGCCCTTTCCACTCGGCCTCGCATCGCAGCAAGTACTTTTCGGTCACCATCTGCAGGATGGGCCCGACGTCCTGGGCCATGCCGCCGTGAACGAGGACGAAGGTGTCCTGGATCTGCTGGCGGGCTTTTTCGCTGACGGACTCCGGGTCGTAGACCCGGTGATCGGGCAGGAGGCGGCCGCGGCTGATCCCGAATTCCGGGTCGCCCGGCGCGGCCCGGCGGCCTTCGATCATCTTGATTCCCGGCCATATTCCGCCCGAATCCTGCCATCCGCCGCCGGAACCTCCCAGCCATTCGCCCAGAATGGCCCGGGCGGCGACTATCCGCCGCTCGGCCTCTTGAAGGCCACCGGCGAGCGACGCGACCTGTCGCGTTGCCCGCATGCAGACCGTGATGATTGCCGCCAGAAGATTGGTCGAGACGGCAAGCCGCGACCCCTTAGGGATGTCGTTCACCTTGCTGACGATCTCCAGGCCGAGCCCGGGTCCGACCAGGCGTGCCAGCAGGTCGCCCAGGTCCTGGCCCGATGCTTCGAGGCCCGGGGGGACGAGCCCGGCGGCTATGACCGCGGCTTTCAGGAGTCCGAGGTAATCGCGGGCGAAGTCGAAGACTTCGGCCAGGGATCGGACGTCGGCCTGGGCCTTGAGATCGACGCTCACCAGCCGAAGAACCGGTTGGTCGATCACCCGCAAGTAGACTTCAATGGGCGGCTGGGGCTCAGCATCGCGGCCGCGGACGCCCAGATCGACGGACACGTTGAGGACCCGGGCCCCCTCCGGATAGTCCATTCCCAGGAAGAAGATGTCGCTCCAGCCGCTGTGGGAGAGATCCATGCGGACCGGTGTCTGCTCCCGCAGAATCGGATAGCTCCCGCCGGCTTCGTCGCGTGCCAGAAGCTCAGGGCGGATTCGCAATGGGCTGTCGACGGGATGGCCGATGCGGAACATCCATTGGTTGCCGTAGACCGACCGGACGCTCCGCCGCACCTGGTCGGCCAGCGTCTGGAACCCGAGTTCGTAGTAGACCGCCGCCAATCCGCTGGCAAGCGTGTCGTTGACGCCTTGCCGCTCGACGGCGTTGAGGAAAACGTCGATCGCTTCACCGAAGCGGCGGTTCAGGAGGTGCTCGTAGCCGTCGAACGGCAGCAATCCGAAGGTCGACGAGGGTAGTTTCGGCGGAAGGTGATAGCGATAGATTCCGTTGAGGAAGAACAGCGCCCGGACTCGCTCGTAGAGGTTGTCGCTGCTGCGTCGAAAGCGATCCAGTTCGGAACAGGCGGCCAGGAGTTCCTCCGGCGAGAGATCGCGGCAGAGTCCGTCCAGGGAGCGGTCGCGGAGATCAGGGTTGTCGCTCGAGATCGTGACAAGCAGGTCGGACGGCATGGAGATAGTCTCCGAGGCAGGCGGACGAAAAGCGTCTAGCCCTTCGAGATGGTACGGTTCGCCAGGAGTTCCACGAGTTGGGCCAGGACCTCCTCGCGTTCGCTCCCATTCAGGGCCAGGGCGAGCTGCGTGGTCAGCAGTCCGTACTTGACGCCCAGATTGTAGCGCGTCCCATTGAGTTCCGTGGCGAGGTACTTTTCGCGGCCCGACAAGGCGGCCAGTGCCGGAGTCAGGAAGACCGGGTCGCCGCCTCCGGCCTTCACCGAGTCTTCCAGTATGTCCATGACAGCCGGCGTGAGGACGTGCATGCCGAACAGGCACAGGTAGTGTCCGGCCCGCTGTCCCGGCACAATCAGGTGTTGCTCGGCCTCGGTGGGCGTCGGTTTCTCCACGACATTTTCGACCTGGTAGAGCCCCTTTCGTCCGGCCACGGGACGCCCGCCGATCGTGCCGTATTGGTGGAGACGGTTCTCGCGGGTCGGCTGAACGGCCGACACGGCACACTGCTCGGCTCGGGCCACGTCGACGAGTTGCTGGGCGCAGCGGCGCGACTGACCGCTGATGTAGAGGTGATCTCCCACCAGATGGACGAACGGCTCATTGCCGACGAAGTCCCGAGCACAGTGGACGGCGTCGCCGTAGCCTCTGGGAGTCGTCTGCTCAATGAACGTCAACAGCGACTCATAATCGCTGGCGGCCTCGGCAAACACGTCCTGGTCGCCGGGCTGGATTACCAGGGCGATCTGCTCGACCTGAGCGGCCACAACTTCTTCGATGATGATCTCGAGGGCCGATTTTTCGGAGCCGTCGAGATCGACAAATCGCTGCAAAGGCAGGCGGCGCTGCGACGGCCCTGCGGCCGTCACGACCGCTTTTTTGATCCTCATCCTGGCGTCTCCCATAGAGCACGTTATGCCGCGGTGCTTCAGCTTCCGCGGGAGAACCTGTATGATAATCGATGTCTGGAGCAGCAGGAACGGGCATTTTTTGTATCCGCTAACAGGACCACCGATCGTGCACGCGAGTGCCCGCGGGAGACTCAACCGTCTTGTTAGGGCCTCGTGGTGAGATTCTTCGGTGAGAACCATCGCATTCATCTTGGGAACGCGGCCTGAGGCGATCAAGCACTCTCCTCTCGTCCTGGCAGCGAGATCGCGACCCCCGTTCGAGGCTCGGACGTGTGTGGCGGGGTAGCCCGGGAAACGATGCGCCTATAGAAGTGGAGCTTGAGTTGGCCTACGTCTGGATGCTGATTTCCGCCTTTTCCTTTGCCACGATGGGAGCGATGGCCCATGCGCTTCGCGAGGAAGTCGATTGGCAGATTGTCGCGTTGAGCCGGGCGTTCGTGACCTTGGTCATCTTCGGTGCTGCGGCGGTGATGGCGGGGGTCAAACTCCGGTTCTGGAAACCGAGGAGTCTGTGGATGCGGAGTGTGCCGGGGGGCGTCAGCTTGGTCTGCACGTTCTTTGCCCTCGCACACCTGCCTGTCTCCGTCGTCATCACGCTGTCGAATCTCAGTCCGATCTGGATCACACTGCTGTCCTGGCCGCTGCTCAGGCTGCCGCCGCGCAGAGGCGTCTGGCTGGCGGTTCTGACGGGAGTCGTCGGCGTGGCCTTGGTCCAGCAGCCGCAACTGGCTCACGGAAACTACGCCGTGCTGGTGGCCGTGGGAGGGTCGTTCAGCATCGCTCTGGCCATGATCGCCTTGCATCGTCTTCAGGATGTGGATACGCGGGTGGTCGTGTTTCACTTCTCCCTGGTGGCCTTCACGTTTGCCGTGGCGACGCTGTTTTTCGCCGACGAATGGACCGTCTCCCCCAGAATCCTACTCGACGTGCGGATCATCGCGATGCTGCTGGCGGTGGGCATCGCGGCCACCTTTGGGCAGTTGTTCCTCACGCTGGCCTTCGCCGCCGGACCGCCTTCCGAAGTCGCGATCGTCGGCCTGACCCAGGTTGTTTTTGCCTTCGGGTATGACACCTGGATCTCGGGACACACCTTCGACTGGATGACCCTCTTGGGCATGACGCTGGTGGTCACCCCGACGGCCTGGCTCCTGGTGACGGCAAAGCGGCGGATAACGGGCAGCCCCGCCCGGTAGAGGTCGCCAGAGAGAGTACAGGCCTGGTTCACTTCTCAGGGGGTCGGGAATTGAGGCGGAACACGGCGACGCGGCGTGCCCAGACATCGTCCTGGTCGTACGTCACCGGACGGAAGACGAACTCCCACTTGTCCAGCTTCAACATGCAGAAACCCTCGTGCGGCTCCCCGTCCGCCGAGTACGCGACGCTTTGGAGACCGAGAGTCCGCGGCAGGTCCCGGGCCCTATCTGCCCAGCGATGCTCGTGCGCGTGGATCCAGGCCAGGAATCCCGTATTCCCGACAAGCAGTTCTGTTACGCCCAAGTGCTGTGGCGGATGGTGCGACACGATGAAGCACGGTTTCTCGGCAGCGGCACACTCCTGCAGCCGATCGCCCAGCCACTTCTTCTGCCCGTCGTCCAAGGCCCCCTCACTGGCTTCTTTCGCCGCCGTGTCGAGGAGCAGGAAGTCGGCCCGCGGATGCTCGAAAACGCCCACGTTCCTGCCCGGCACGAGCGTCCCCGGCGGCCCGTATTCCGGGAACACCCTGAACAAGACCTCCCGCCGATCGGCATCGCCAAGCAGGAATCTCACCGGGATTTTGGCGTCGGCAAATTGCCGCAGAACGGGTTTGGCGAGTTCGTATTCCGACTCGGTGCCGTGTGCCGCAAGGTTACCGGTGAAGACGATCATTGCAGGCCGCGGACGCAAGTCGAGGATTAGCCTGGCCGCGTTCTGGAACTTCTCGATATTTCCGGCCTCAGCACCAAGGTACGCATCGCCGAGGAACACGACCAGGTTCTCGTCCACTTCGGGCTGGGGTGGAAGTGTTTTCCACGAGGTCGGCGTCAACGCCCCAGGGTGAATTTTCGCAACTTCCGGGATCTTCACCTTCGGTACCGGCATGTAGCCATTGCGGCACGCGTGGGCATACGCTCGCAGCAAGTGACACGTGCCGCTGACGCTGGCATGCCGGAGATTCCGGTGCGTCAGCGTGTTGACCAGATGGGTCTTCTGCTCACCGGTCAACACGAGGGCCGGGCTGAGCAACTGGGCTATGTGGATGTCGGCGAACTGCTGCAGATTCTGGTTCTTGACCAGCCCCGGAAAGCGGATCGAGGCGAAGTCCTTTGTTGCCTTCATCGCCCGGAGCATCCTGGTCTTCAGCGGCGTATCGTTCTCGACGCGATGCATGACATCGAGCGAGCATTGCATCTGGTAGAAGCTGTACGTGGGCACCCAGGCGTTGACTTCCTGCCGGGGACGCGAGTTCAGCGTGAGCGACTGATCGATCGCCTCGGCCGCTATTCGCTCGTAGAGGGCCCGGTATTTGGCGCTGCCCGACACATCCCACGCGGCGGCGTAGATCATGGGGAGCCGGGCGGCTTCGTGGGCATAGACATGCCACATCTTGTGCAGGCCGCGAGGGTCCTTGGAGCCGTCCGCCCGCAGGAAACCATAGTCATTCTCCGGTGTGATCTGGGCTTCCATGGTGTCGGCCAGGTCGCACAGCAGGCCGCGGATTTCTCCTCGGGTAACATCGTCGCACAGGGGTGAGCGGCAGTAGCGCCACAAGCCCTCGACGTAGTGCGTGTACTGGTCACGCGACGACGTGATGTACGTACTCGCCGCGTCCTCGGGACATATCCCGCGGGAGACGAATCCCCGCACACCGTGGGCCGTACCGACGGCCCGCAGGCCGAGATACGTATCGTAGGCCCGAGCCCTGAGGGACTCCTCGCCGGTGAGATCGAAGAGTTCGATCCACGCGACCAGGAGCGTGCCCGCGTACATTGTACAATCCTCCATCCCGGTCCCGTAACCGACCGGGTTGGGATCCAGATCCCGGACCATTTCGGCGGACGGCAAGCGTTCCAGCGGCGTGGAGTAGAGGAGATGTGTTTCCGGGGAGTAGTGCGTCTGGCGATATCCGTCGAGGGCCTCCAGAAGCGTGGCGCAGGCCGTATCGCTTTGCTCCTGTGTGAAGAGGAACTCCTCCGCCGCACAAAGCGTTCCGCACGTCAGGAGATACAGGCCCACAGTGACAGCAGCAGGGATAGGTAGCCGAGCGGAAATCGCGCAGTCTCCTTTGAACAGAACGGCGTCAGCGTCTTTGGGAATATCCGGCACCACCGGGTACAATCGTACCGGCTTGCAGGTCCTTCAGCAACGGCTTCGCCTCCTCGCCAGGCAACCCGATCACCCTTCGAAGTCGCTCCGGTAAGGCCCCGCCATCGATGCTTGGCTTCGTGCGATAGGGGTTGTAGAGTGGATCGCCAATCAGCACCATCACCCAGGAGTTGAACGGTTTCGTTCGATAGTAACACTCCACAAGGCTGTACTTCCCACAGAGCAGAGCCACGAAGAACTCGTCCGGACGCGGAAACGCCGACAGATAGGGTTCATGAACCGGCCCCAATGTTGCACAAATCCCTTCTTCCAACAAACGCTTGCACCAGACCTGGCTCTCGGGCTTTCGCAGCGTTGTCGCTTCCCCACTGGCGATGTGGTACCCCACCGCTCCGCGGGCAAACTCAAACGCGTCGACGTACTTTGCCAGCGAGTACCAGCCACAATAGAGTCCGGCATCGGGGCACTGGCCGTTCTGAAAGAGTTCCTTCTCGTTGTCAAGCACCACAGCTAATTCGGAGTGCTTCTTCAGCAGCTCGGCCAGATCGCGGATTGCCTGATCGTATTCGCCGTAGGAACCTCGCGACTTGGGTTCCGATTCTCCGGGAATCCCACGGGCGTCGAGATAGACCTTGCCGGCAAGCCCAGCCTTTTCCGTCGCGATTGCATCATCGACAAGTCGCTTCGTATGTGCGACGGTCGGTGCCTCGAGCCGCGAAACCATCAGGGACGGTCTTCTCGCACGCAAGGGGGAGTTGTCGAACTGGTAGTTCAGCAGATTCGGCTGCCAACGATTCAGCGGGTAGCCGAGCCAGAACAGGAGCGACAGTTCGCTGTCAAAACTGGAATAGGTCTCGTTCTTCTTGAGCGATTCCAACTGATTGTCTACCCACTCGATTGCACCCAGGTGGCCCTCGGCGGCGGCGACAATCGACAGGATCTGCTCGTCCCGCTCGATCGATTCGGGCAGTTGCTCCACGGCTGCTTGCGCGTCGCGAAGACCGAGAAGCCGCCCTTTGGCGAACTCGAGTTTCTTGGCCAGTTCGCCATCGGGTGGATTGGCCGCTGCGGCCTGCCTGCTAAGAATCCTCACACCGGCCGCAACGCCGCCGAGCTCGCCGGCAGCCCGCATGAGATGGAGGCTTCCTTCCATCATCGGCTTCGGGTCGCTCAACGCCATTCGCCTCTGAGCGGCATCGATGGCGGACTGAATCCGGCCCGCCAACATTTTCGCGTCTGCATCGGCCGGCGGTTCCTCGGGAGCAGCAGTGTCGCTACCGGGAAGAATGCTCTCGATCCTGTCGAGATGCTCTTCGATACTCGCTCGGCGCAGGCGTCGTTCCGCTTCGAGAAAAGCTTGTCGCGCTCCAACTCCGTCGGTGTTGCGGGATATCTTCAAGGGCACGTCCCACACGGTGACCAGGCAACGGAGCCGAGATTCGAGGCGCTGGCCGAGGATCCAGTTGCGGATCGCCGGCCGTACGGAGTTCTGCCACACAGTTCGGTCGAGGTTCTCGCCCGGCGTCACGTCGATTCGGCAGATGTGCGCCAGCGGAATCCCGCGAGCCTTGGCGTAGTATTCCGCGACCTCGATCGACTCGCGACTACCGGCAACGGCGATGATGGCGACTTCTTCCGGCAGCAGGTCGGCGTGAACGGGTCGAGCCAGGACCACCGCGAGGCACCACGCGAGCAACAGGATACAACAACACGACCGCAGGCAGGACCACTTCTTTCGACTTCTTTGGGAAGGACCGGCGTTGCTCATTCAGCCAATTCTAACGTTTCTGAGGATAGAAGTGCGAGTAATTGAAGAAACTCGCACCGATCCCCGTAGGAGCCAGCGTCCTGGTCCTTTGAGCCCTGCTCCATTCGTCGTTCAGAATCCGCAGTTCACTAGCCTGCGCACGCAGTTGGCGATCCTGCCGAGAAAGGGTGTTCTGCAGGTTGATCCTCGGTCGCACGTACTCGTGGTAACTATCCAGCGGTCCCTGTGGAGCTCGGAAATAGTCCAAATAGGGACTCAACGTTGGAGTACGCGGCTGGTATCGGTCCTGCCCCTGGGCCACCCCCGCGCAGAAGGCGAGTGCGACAACGACTGCCGTAGCGGTTAATGCACGAATCATGATTGCTGCACCTCTCTGACGGACCGGTAGCTTCAGTCGGAGACAGTATCGGTAAAGCAACACCTCATAGTTTCACCAGATTCTATAACTGGGAGAATTCACAACAACGAGAGTCGACGCATCGCTTTCCTATTCTATCCATTTACCCCCGACGTGGCCATCCTTGTGCATGCTTGGAGACGCAATCTTGGAGAATGGGGAGCTTATTCCGGATGACTTGACTTTAGCGGAGATTTGGATTGATCGCATGGCGCCAATTGTCCGATATGTGCAAGGGGCGACTCTCGTTGCCCCCCAGCTCGTTGGTTTTCTGCAGGTTAGGACGACCTCGGAAGCATGAATCCTCAACGCAACATCATCCAAGTGCTGACACTGTGCTGCGTCGCGGGACTGCTGGCGACGTACTGCGGTTGTTCGTCATTGCCGATTCATCAGGCGACTGAACCCGTCCCTCCAGGATCGATGGTTCCCCCGTCGGTGCCACGAGAGCTCTGCAAGACCGTCCTGCCGATCTACACCGTCGCGCCCCCAGACATTCTCCAAATTGACGCCGTCCGCATCGTTCCCAGGTGGCCTTACTACCTGCGTGTCTACGACGTTCTCAACGTAGAACTCGAGCGAAGTTCAAATGACTTCTTTCAGCAGGGCGATGTGATCCAGATTACGGCCCCGGGCGCCTTCCTGAACGCCCCGATCGACGGGCCGTTTGTCATCCAGGCAAATGGAACGGTTGACTTGGGCTTCAACTATGGTGCTGTCCGCGTGGCCGGAATGGCTCGCGAACAGGCGCAACTCGAAATCGCCAAACACTTGTCGGCGATCCTCAAAGACCCCACGGTCACCGTCTATCTGGTCGAAGCCAGCAAACCCATTCAAGGCCCCTTCACCATCCAACTGGGTGGAGTGGTCAGTTTTGGACCGCCTTACGGCCAGGTGCCGGTTGTCGGTCTGACCGTCGAAGACGCCCAGATCGTCATCCAACGGCATCTGAGCCGGTTCTTCATCAACCCCAAGATTACGGTCAGTATTGTCGAAGTCGGAGCACAACAGGAGATTTCCGGCGAACACCTTGTAGGGCCTGACGGCACGGTTACCTTGGGCAGCTATGGAAGCGTCATGGTTGTTGGTATGACGCTTGCGCAAGCCAAGCAGGCCATCGAATATCATCTGTCGCAGTTCCTTGATTCACCGCAGGTGGCCGTCAGCGTCTTTTCCTACAACAGCAAGGTGTACTACCTGATCACCCAAGGGGGCGGGATGGGCGACGGCGTTTATCGATTCCCCATTACGGGCAACGACACCGTGCTCGATGCTGTTGCTCAGATCAACGGACTCGAGCCCGTTTCCTCCAAGAAGATATGGATTGCTCGACCGAGCCCCTGTTCGGACGCATGCCAGATCCTGGAGGTGGATTGGCATGGAATCACCGCCATGGCCCAGGCCAAGACAAACTACCAGATCCTTCCTGGCGACCGAGTGTTTGTGGCGGAGGACAAGCTCGTCGCATTCGATACGGCATTGTCCAAGTTGATTGCACCGGTGGAGCGCGTGATGGGTTTCTCGATCCTCGGTGCGTCGACCGCCACGCGCTTCTCGGGCAATGTGCTGAAGGGTGGAGGCAATCCCACTGGCAGCCGGAACTTCTAACGTGATGTCAGCAGGCGTTTGACAGGGAAACCGTGCATTGCCTGAGTGTTGACTCAGGATCACCGCAGCGTCGGCACTTATACGAACATGTCCAGTACCAAACCGAATCATCTGAGAATCCTGGCAAGCACGGCACTGCTGGTGTTGCTCTTTGGCGGTTGCATGCATCAGGGTCAGAGGCTGCGGGCCCTGAACAGCGGAACATGTTGTTGGCAAGTTGTCGATCCGAAGTGCTACGGCTACTATCCGACCTGCTGGAGAAGCTGGCCGGAGGAGTGCCAGATGTGTGTGCCTCCTGATGGAATGGCGTCCCTGATCGACCAGTCCGAAGTTGTTGACCCATCCCAGTTCGACGTTCCGCCTCAGCCTTCGGCTCCCGAAGAGCTCGACACGCCCCCACCGGTGCTTCCGAACGGCAACGTCCCTGTTCTCAAGAAACCCGTTACCTCCGAGATGCGGATGGATAGGCAGGTGCAGCAGGCGTCGAACACCCTGCCACGTCCCGTTTTGAAGATGCTCAGCGCCGAATCCTGGCCCGAGCGTCGACCGCCGGTCAACGATCAAGCCAACGGCCGGTAAATGAGGCCAAAGCCGCCCATGGAACCAATTTGTTGAATAGAAGGAACCGGAGAGATGCCGGGGCTTTTCGAGCCAATATCACGCCATCACTTCTTCAGTGACCAGCTTGTCGAACGCCCGTTTCGCAGGCTGGGATCGCTGCTGTTGACCGCTGCAATCCTGATTGCCATTTCCCCGGCCGTCTCTACGGGGCAGACGGTTCGTCCACCGGAGCGACTTGTTATTTCGGATGTGGAACTGGGACCGCAGGGCCAATGGGCGGGAGAGATCGTCGATGCCCAAGGGATCGGCGTCAGCGGTCTTTCCGCGCGCCTGTCGAACAGCCGCGGCCCGGTCGCCGGCATCCTCACGGACTCCAAGGGTCGTTTCGCACTGGGCAACATGACTCCCGGTGTCCATCTTCTCAGTTGCCGCGAGAGTGCCCATCTCTACCGTTTCTGGAAACACGGCACCGCTCCTCCCAAGGCGGTTCGGCATGCCTTGATCGTCGTCGGCGGCGACGTCACTCGGGGAGTCCAGGGCAGTCGGATCTACGACTGGCTGGCTGATCATCCGGGCTTGACGTACGCCGGCATCGCCGCCGCGATCGCTGTTCCGATTGTGGTGGCAGGGTCGGATGCGAACTCAAGGCCGGCGTCGCCATAGAGATTGAGGCCGCCCAACCGTCCGGCTTTGCCTTCGATCAAGTTTTATGCCGGAAACGCGTTGCCCCAGAGCGACAGCGGCGGAACAGGTTCTCTTACCCAAGTGGACAGTGAACGCGTCGTGCTCATCGCACAACGGGCACTTGCCATGAGGTCGGGGACCAGATCGTCGCAAGAAAGTGGGATGGTCGACGTGCCACAGGTCCTCGTCGGTGCCCCCCCCGACAAGGTGAGGCCACGTCGACTGCGCAACGTCGGGCAAGCCATGTCGCGGACGATTTGTCGCGTCTGCCGCAGGCCGCTTCCCGTTCTCGCGTTGGACTTGGCGCGACGCCGCCACGTCCTCGTCAAGCATCACGAACGCCACTCCCCCTCTGGGGTCCGGTGCCGGCCCGAAGGCCACGACTTTTTCCGGCTCCTCTTGAGGCAACACAGCCGACTCGTTTGTGAAAATGACGGTAGAACTATCCCCCCACCCGAAGTAGAATGGAGGTTTGGTCTTTGCCCATCGAGATGCCATGCAGCGATACCGGCAGTTGTCGGAAGATTGAGAATGCACGAACAACACAAGTGGACTCTGGACGATCGGCGACAGTCAGATCTCGATTACTGGCGGACCCAGTTGGAGGGAACACCCACCGCATTGGAGCTGCCAACGGACCGACCTCGGCCGCGGATCAAGTCCTGTGCTTCGGGCATTGTCTCGGGGGCTCTGCCATCGGACCTCTGCGAGGGTCTGAAGCAACTAGGTCATACGGAAGCCGTTCCGCTTGCGACTATCCTTCTCACGGCCTTCAAGGTTCTTCTCCATCGGTACACAAGTCAGGACGACATCGTCGTTGGGTCGACTGCGCTCGGTCGCACCTGCAAGGAAGGCGCATCACCGACGGGAGCCTTCGCACACACTCTCGTGTTGCGCAGCGATCTTTCTGGAAATCCGACATTCCGCGAGTTCCTCGCCAGAGTCTGGCAGGTATCCTGCGACGCGGAGGCCCATCAGGGCTTGCCTTTCGATGTCCTGGTACAAGAGCTGGCCCCCCAGACCGATCCGGGTTATTCGCCGCTGTTTCAGGTGCTGTTTGTTCATGAGGACAGGGTACACCGCCATGGGGAGGTTTGTCAGCAATCTGACACACCCTTGGAGCCATACTGCGAGGCGTCTGAGTTAGACTTGACGATGTTCAGCTACGAGCAATCGGACGGTTTGAGGGTCTCGCTGCAGTACAGCACCGATCTTTTCGAGCGAGCGACGATCGAACGAATGCTCGGTCACTTCCGAACGCTCCTGGAAGGAATCGTTGCCAATCGAGACGAACGGATCGGCCATCTGCCGCTACTGACTGAGCCGGAACGCCACCAATTGCTCGTCGAATGGAACGATACAGCGACGGACTATCCGCGCGACAAGTGCATTCACCAGCTCTTTGAAGAGCAGGTGGAGCGGACGCCGGACGCGGTGGCCGTGGTGTTCGAAGGTGAGCAGTTGACCTACCGCGAGTTGAACCGCCGGGCGAATCAGTTGGCCCACCACTTGCGCGAACTGGGAGTCGAACGCGAGACGCTGGTGGCGATCTGCGTCGAGCGTTCGCTGGAGATGATCGTGGGGCTTCTGGGAATCCTCAAGGCCGGTGGAGCCTACGTGCCGCTCGATCCGGAGTATCCCAAGCAACGTCTAGCGTTCATGCTCGAGGATACGCAAGCTCCGGTCCTGCTCACCCAGGAGAGAATGCGGCCGAAGCTGCCGGAGTTCTCGGGACACACGGTGTGGCTCGATGGCAGTTGGGAGATGCGCTCCGATTACGGGGATCGGAATCCAGTATCGCAAGCAGCCCCCAACAGTTTGGCGTATGTGATATACACCTCCGGATCCACGGGGCAGCCGAAGGGTGTGATGATCGAACACCGAGGATTAACCAATTACACGAGTTGGGCAATCAAAGCTTATCGAGTGCAAGAGGGGACAGGATCGGTTGTTCATTCGTCTATTGGCTTTGATCTGACTGTTACATCCTTGTATTTGCCTCTGCTGGTGGGGAATACGGCTTTTCTCCTACCCAACCGTGATCCCGTGGAGGTTCTCGCAGAGGCAATTCGGCAGCAGAAGGATTTGAGTCTGCTAAAGATTACACCCGCGCATATTGAGATTCTCAGTGCGTCACTGAGTCCAGAAGAGGTGAGTTCCTCAGCCAGAGTTCTTGTCGTCGGTGGTGACGTGCTTCGAGGCTCCTGCACAGAGTTTTGGAGCAACCATGCTCCGACTACTCGCATCATTAATGAATACGGGCCTACAGAAGCGGTGGTTGGTTCCTGTGTTTACGAAGTGTCACCACGAGATGCGTCTCGTTCGTCGATTCCGATTGGCCGTCCCATAGCGAACGCACCACATTATGTGTTGGATCGCCATCTCCAGCCGGTTCCCATAGGAGTCGTTGGACAACTGTACATCAGCGGCGATGGATTGGCTCGCGGCTATTTGAATCGTCCTGATTTGACCGCGGAGAAGTTCATTGACAGCCCGTTTGGGAATCGAACTTGCAGGAAGATGTACCAAACGGGCGATCTCGTGCGTTGGGCTGCGAACGGCAATCTGGAGTTCATCGGCCGTATGGACGACCAAGTCAAGATCCGCGGCTTCCGTGTCGAACTGGGCGAAATTGAAGCGACGTTGCGCCGGCATACGCTTGTCAATGAAGTTGTCCTCATGGCTCGGAACGATCTATCTGGAGAGACAAGGTTGGTGGCCTATGTCGTTCCGAGCGAGGCTGGCGCACCGACTCTGTCAGATCTTCGTCGGACTCTTGCAGCCAAGTTGCCCCATTACATGATTCCCGGGGCGTTCGTATTCCTCACGAAGCTGCCCTTGACTCGCAATGGCAAGGTCGATCGCCGCAGCCTACCGGCGCCTGACTCGATTCGTCCCGATCTCGAGGACAGCTACGTCCCTCCTCGTACTGACTTCGAAAAGACGGTTGCCGCCATCTGGGCTGACGTTCTCGGACTCGATAGGGTCGGAGTCCACGACAACTTCTTCGATTTGGGCGGGCATTCGCTCCACGCGATGAAGGTTTCTGCACATATTCGGTCGTTGTATGGAGGGACCATCACACCCGCCCGGTTGTTTCAAACGCCGACGATTGCCGAACTTGCCGAGACCTTGAGTCACGGTGAGCACGCGACCAGTGAACCGCCATCGCCGATTGTGCCAGTTCCACGATCAGGGCCGGCGGCACTATCTTCTGCCCAGCAGCGGATGTGGCTTCTGAATCGACTTGGTGTGGGGGAGAAGACGTACAACATTCCGTTTATCCACCGGATACGGGGCCCCCTGGACGAATCGATTCTGGAGCATTGTCTGCAGGAGATCGTCCGCCGCCACGAGTCGTTACGCACGATATTTGTGGAGGGACCGGAAGGACCTCTTCAACAGATCTTGCCGCAGGCCGAAGTGCGGCTTGAACGAACGGATCTGACCGATCTTCCCAGAGAACAGCGAGAGCTGGAGGCACAGCGGCTGACCGAAACGGAGGCTCGATGTGAGTTTCACTTTGCTTCAGGTCCCCTGTTCAGAGCAAGTCTGGTCAAGCTGGCTGAAGACGAACACATCTTCATCTTTGTAGTTCATCACATTGTCTTCGACGGCTGGTCGGAAGGGCTTCTCTACCGTGAACTGAAGGAACTCTACGCATCGTTCTCACGCGGTGAAGCTTCTCCGCTGACGGAGTTACCGATCCAATACACCGACTTCGCGGTCTGGCAGCGAGAACAACTCCAGGGTGAGGTCCTTGAGTCGGAGCTTGAATACTGGAAGAACCAGTTGGAGGGAGCGCCGAGCGTTCTGGAACTCCCTGCCGACCACACCCGTCCGCCGCAGCCCACCTACTTTGGCAAGACCATCTCCCGGACGTTTCCACTTTCCTTACTCGGTGCCCTGAAGAAGCTGGGAGATGAAGAAGGCACGACCCTCTTCATGACCTTGTTGGCCGTCTTTGAAACACTTCTTCATCGCTATACCGGCGTGGACGACCTTGTGGTTGGTTCGGTGGTAGCCAACCGCAATCGCCGGGAAATTGAGGGGCTGCTCGGGTTCTTCGTGAACACGATCGTGTTGCGTACGGACCTTTCAGCGAATCCGAGCTTTCGAGAACTCTTGCGCCGAGTCCGAGAGGTGACCCTGGAGGCCTATGCCCATCAGGATCTGCCCTTTGAGCGGCTGGTTGAAGAACTCCATCCGGACCGCAATTTGAGCCAGTCACCGCTCTTTCAGGTGATGTTCGTCCACCAGAATACTCCGCAAGAGCCTCTGGAACTTCCCGGCTTGGCCGTCGCCCCACTGGAGGTGGACTACGACGCCTCGAAATTCGACCTGACCATGTTCACCTACGAACAGGCCGGCGGTCTGAAGGTCTCGATCGAGTACAGCACCGACCTCTTCGAGCACGAAACAATCGAACGGATGTTCGGTCACTTTCAGACGCTCCTGGAAGGTATCGTCGCAAATCCCGACGAGTCGATCGGCCGTCTGCCGCTGTTGACCGAGGCGGAACGCCACCAGTTGCTCGTTGAATGGAACGATACGAAGACGGACTATCCGCGGGACAAGTGCATTCACCGGCTCTTTGAGGAACAGGTGGAGCGGACGCCGGACGCAGTGGCCGTGGTGTTTGAAGGTGGGCAGTTGACCTACGGCGAGCTGAACCGCCGGGCGAATCAATTGGCGCATCATTTGCGGGAACTGGGAGTCGAGCGCGAGACGCTGGTGGCGATCTGCGTCGAACGCTCGCTGGAGATGGTGGTGGGGCTTCTGGGAATCCTCAAGGCCGGGGGCGCCTACGTGCCGCTCGATCCGGAGTATCCCAAGCAGCGACTGGCGTTCATGCTCGAGGATACGGAGGCCCCCGTCCTGCTCACCCAGGAGAGATTGCGGCAGAAGCTGCCGGAGTATTCTGGCTGCGTCGTGTGTCTGGACCAAATGCTGACGGAGTGCGACGGCCTGGGCGACCACAACCTGCCAACTGAACTGCCGTCTGACACTCTGGCGTATGTGATCTACACGTCGGGATCGACCGGGAAGCCGAAAGGAGTTACTGCTGTCCACCGTGGAGTGGTCCGCCTGGTAAGGAATTCCGACTATGTTTCTCTTGGGCCGAGTGAACGCATACTCCAGTTGGCACCACTTACTTTTGACGCGTCGACATTCGAAATCTGGGGGCCCTTGCTGAACGGGGGACAACTCTGCGTCTTCCCGGCAGGACTCCCTTCGATGGACGACCTGGGGGCGTTTGTCCGAGGTAATGACATCACAACCTTGTGGCTCACTACGGGGCTGTTTCATGAACTGGCGGACCGTCAGTTCGATGCGTTTTCTGGAGTGCGTCAATTACTGACGGGGGGAGATGTGGTCTCACCCAGCCACGCAGTCCGGGCACTCAATCGCTTGTCTGGGGTACGGCTTGTCAACGGCTACGGCCCGACAGAGAATACGACATTCACCTGCTGCCATTCCATGGAGTCAGCCGACGACGTAGGAGAGTCCGTGTCGATTGGGCGTCCGGTTGCCAACACCCAGGTCTACGTCCTAGATCGCAATCTGCAGCCCGTACCCATTGGAGTTCCTGGAGAACTCTACACCGGTGGCGACGGTTTGACGCGAGGCTATCTGCATGCCTCGGAACTGACCGAAGAGAAGTTCATCGCCAATCCGTTCAGTGCCGAAGTCGAAGACCGGCTCTATCGGACGGGCGACCAGGTACGTTGGCAGCCCGCGGGCACGTTGGAATTCCTCGGGCGTCTTGACTACCAGGTCAAGATTCGCGGGTTCCGAGTGGAGCTTTCGGAGATTGAAGCAGCGTTGAAGCAGCACACTCAGATCAAGGATGTGGTGGTCTGTCTGCGAGAGGATTGTCCAGGAGCGAAATGCCTTGTCGCCTATCTGGTTGCCGAAGACGGCGGTCTGCCAGCCGTTAGCGAAGTGAGGGCGTTCCTTGGCGAATCGCTCCCAACCTACATGCTTCCCGCGGCCTTCGTGGAACTGAAGAAGTTGGCTCTCACGCCCAACGGCAAGATCGACCGTCAGAACTTGCCGGCGCCCGAGTCGTTGCGTTCGGATCTTGAGGACGGCTATGTCGCGCCGCGCACGGAGGTGGAGCGGCGGCTTGCCGAAATCTGGTGCGATATTCTCGGCCTCGAGAAGGTGGGAGTTTACGACAACTTCTTCGAATTGGGCGGACATTCGCTACTGGCTGTACGAGTTGCATCCAGAATCTGTCCATCCCTTGGCGTGTCCTTCACTCCGTCCCAGCTTTTCCACACACCGACGATTGCGGAACTTGCGGAGATCCTAAGTCGGGAAGGGGACATTGCAGGCGAAGGGTCTTCCGGATTGGTTCCGGTATTGCGATCAGGCCCGGTAGCACTATCTTTTGCCCAGCAGCGGATATGGCTTCTGAATCGCCTTGGCGTTCGAGGCCAGACATATAACATTCCGTTGGCATTCCGGATAGAAGGGCGTCTGGACGAATTGATCCTGGAGCACTGTCTGCAGGAGATTGTACGCCGCCACGAGTCGTTGCGCACGATATTTGTAGAGGGACCGGAAGGACCTCTTCAACAGATCTCGTCGCAGACCGAAGTGCGGCTTGAACGAACGGAACTTACCGATCTTCCTGAAGAACAGCGAGAGATGGAGGCACAGCGGCTAACCGAAACGGAGGGTCGACGTGAATTTGACCTTGCTTCAGGTCCCCTGTTTCGAGCAAGCCTGCTAAGAATGGCGGAAGATGAATACATCTTCGGCCTTGTGGTTCATCACATTGTCTTCGACGGCTGGTCAGAGGGGCTTCTCTACCGTGAACTGAAGGAACTCTACGCATCGTTTTCGCGAGGTGGAACTTCTCCGCTGACGGAGTTGCCGATCCAATACGCCGACTTCGCTGTCTGGCAGCGAGAACAACTCCAGGGCGAGGCGCTCGAGTCGGAGCTTGCGTATTGGAGGAACCAATTGGAAGGAGCGCCGAGCGTTCTGGAACTCCCTGCCGACCACACCCGTCCAGCCCAGCCCACCTACTCCGGCAAGACCGTCTCCCGGACGTTTCCACTCTCGTTACTCGGTGCCCTGAAGAAGCTGGGAGATGAAGAAGGTACGACCCTCTTTATGACCTTGTTGGCCGTCTTTGAAACACTTCTTCACCGCTATACCGGCGGAGACGACCTTGTGGTCGGTTCGGTGGTAGCCAACCGCAATCGCCCGGAGATTGAGGGGCTGCTCGGGTTCTTCGTGAATACGATCGTGTTGCGCACGGACCTTTCAGAGAATCCGAGCTTTCGAGAACTCTTGCGCCGAGTCCGGGAGGTAACCCTGGAGGCCTACGCCCATCAGGATCTTCCGTTTGAGCGGCTGGTTGAAGAACTGCGTCCGGACCGCAACTTGAGCCAGTCGCCGCTATTTCAGGTGATGTTCGTCCACCAGAACACTCCGCAAGAGTCTCTGGAACTTCCTGGCCTGGCCGTCGCGCCACTGGAGGTGGACTACGGCGCCTCGAAATTCGATCTGACCATGTTCACCTACGAACAGGCCGGCGGTCTGAAGGTCTCGATTGAGTACAGCACCGACCTGTTCGAGCACGAAACGATCAAACGGATGTGCGGTCACTTCCAGACGCTCCTGGAAGGTATCGTGGCCAATCCGGACGAATCGATCGGCCGTCTGCCGCTGTTGACTGAGACGGAACGTCACCAATTGCTCGTTGAATGGAACGATACGAAGACGGACTATCCGCGCGACAAGTGCATTCACCAGCTCTTTGAAGAGCAGGTGGAGCGGACGCCGGATGCGGTGGCCGTGGTGTTCGAAGGTGAGCAATTGACCTACTGCGAGTTGAATCGCCGGGCGAATCAATTGGCGCATCATTTGCGGGAACTGGGAGTCGAGCGCGAGACACTGGTGGCGATCTGCGTCGAACGCTCGCTGGAGATGATCGTGGGGCTTCTGGGAATCCTCAAGGCCGGGGGCGCCTACGTGCCGCTCGATCCGGACTATCCTCAGCAGCGACTGGCGTTCATGCTCGACGATACAGAGGCCCCCGTCCTGCTCACCCAGGAGAGATTGCGGCAGAAACTGCCGGCGTATTCGGGCCGCATCGTATGTCTGGACCAAATGCTGACGGAGTGCGACGGCCTGGGCAACCACAACCTGCCAACTGAACTGCCGTCTGACACTCTGGCGTATGTGATCTACACGTCGGGTTCGACCGGGAAGCCGAAAGGAGTGATGGTCGAACATCGGAACCTCGTGAACCTCCTTTTGTCAATGGCACGTTCTCCAGGAATCTGCTCGGACGACGTGTTGCCGGCCGTGACGACGATCTGCTTTGACATCGCAGGCCTCGAACTGTTTCTGCCGTTGATTGCGGGTGCGAAGGTCTGGCTCACGACTCGCGAGACCGCTCTGGATGCAAGCCTTCTGGCCCAAACACTCAGGGACTCTCGGGCGACCGTGATGCAAGCGACTCCCGTTACGTGGCAGATGCTGGTTTCGGCGGGAGCGGATCTCCAAGGCCTTCGTGTCCTGTGCGGCGGCGAGGCCTTGGCCCGTGATCTTGCCGAACATTTCAGCAATCACACCGGAAGTGTATTCAATCTCTACGGCCCCACAGAAACAACCGTTTGGTCTGCTGTGAATCAGGTGACCGACTCGGCCACCGGGCCCTTGATCGGCAAACCGATCCACAACACCCAGGTCTATGTTCTGGATCAGTATAGGCAGCCGGTACCGATCGGCGTTCCGGGAGAACTCTACATCGGAGGAGATGGTGTCGCCCGAGGCTATCTGAAGCGTGCGGAACTGACCGCGGAACGATTTGTCGAGAATCCGTTCGCGGGCATGCCGCATAGTCGACTCTATCGGACGGGTGACTTGGTGCGATGGCTTTCCGGAGGGGCTCTGGAATTCCTGGGCCGATATGATCAACAGGTGAAGATTCGCGGTTTTCGGATCGAACTTGGAGAAATCGAGGCATGCCTTCGGAGTGATCCAGCCGTTGAAGAGGCCGTCGCCGTGGTGAACGAGACGGCCCTGGGCGAAGAACGCCTTGTGGCTTACGTCGTCCCCGATGAAGACGGCGGCGTGACGCCCGAGAAGCTCCGTGAACTGCTGCGTGCGAGTCTGCCGCATTATATGATCCCTGACGCATTTGTGTTTCTCAAGCGATTGCCCTTGACGCCCAACGGCAAGATCGACCGTCAGAACTTGCCGGCGCCCGAGTCGTTGCGTTTGGATCTTGAGGACGGCTATGTCGCGCCTCGCACGGAGGTGGAGCGGCGGCTTGCAAAACTCTGGTGTGATGTTCTCGGCGTTGAAAGGATTGGGATTGACGACAACTTCTTCGAGCTGGGCGGGCATTCGCTCTTGGCGGTACGCTTGGCCTCACGGATCCGCAGCGATCTGGACTTCAATATTCCTGTGGCAAAACTGTTTACCGCACCGACCATTAGAGACCTAGGCAGTACTTGTCAATTGCAGTTCAATTCTCCGCTGTTTGCACTTCAACCTACGGGGACTCGTCCACCACTGGTCTTCATGCCTTCGATCGCCGGAAGTCCGTTTCATCACTATGACTTGTTGAAGCATCTCGAAAGGGATCAACCTGTCTATTCAATTCAACTCCGCGATGAACTCAGCGCAGGTGAGCCCTATGATTCCCTCGAGCAAATGGCGTCCCATTGCGCCGATATCCTCGTTGAATCCTGTCTGCAGCCGCCGTACCTGCTTGCCGGTTACTCGTTTGGAGGAATTCTGGCTTATGAAACCGCTCGGCAGCTTCTCTTGAGGGGCGAGAGAGTCAGCCTCGTCGCGGTTGTCGATACGGGTCCGACTTGGCAGGAATACAGAATCCTGCGCGACTTTGTCTCCATGTCCTGGGCCTTTCTCAAGAATCTACCGTACTGGCTCCATGCGAACTTCGGCGGTTTGTGCCTAACCAGGGTCGCTTCCAGGTTTTTCAGTAAAGCACGCTCCTACGCCGGGGTTGTTCGCCGCCGCACGAAGAGTAACCTGGAGGAGGCCCTCGTTGAGGAATTCGAAGCGACTTTCGGCATGCCGCTTGAGGAGGTGCCTGAGCATTATCGAGATCTCTATCTTTCGCACTTCCGGGCATTCTTGAACTACACGGCGAAACCGATTTCTACGGACATAACCCTGTTCCGGGCGAGGATTCAAATGCTTTCGACTTCGTTCCTCTGGGACTTTGGCTGGAATAGACTCTGCCGACGGTTGGAGGTCGTGCCCGTGCCCGGCGATCATGGCTCGGTGATGAAAGAGCCGAACTGCGCCGTCCTTGCCGAGCGAATGACGGAATCGCTGAATCGTGTGGCTGCCAAGTACGGTGGCAGCCGAACTCCACAACCGGAACCTTCCATTGAATAGAATCCGCCTCCAAGACGACTCGATCCACGTCTGGCTGGCCCATACGGATCGGCTCCCGAGCGAGTCTCGTCTGGCTTCGGCTCTGACGGCTTCCGAGTATGCCAGAGCCGAGAACTTCCGTTTTCCGCACGATCGGACGAGGTTCCTCCGGCGTCGCGAATTCCTCCGCGGCGTGCTGGCGCGGTATACGGGCGTTGTGCCGGATCGGCTTCGATTCGATTGCAGTGAGTACGGAAGACCTTTCTTGTTGGGCTTGGATGCGGTGGAATCGGTGAGTTTCAGCACCTCCCATTCCGACGGTCTGGCCGCCGTTTGCGTGGGCCGTTCGCCTCTCGTTGGAATCGATATCGAGAAGGAGGTGGACACGGTTTGCCTCGCCGACGAAGCCTCGATGGTTCTGACGCCTGCCGAAATCGCTGCCGTAGAGCAGCAAGCGGATGCGGTTCGGCCGGGCGTCTTTCTGCGGTTCTGGACCTGCAAAGAAGCGATTGTCAAAGCGATCGGCAGGGGACTCTCGTTGCCCCTCGACGAAATCGAGATCGTGGATATCGAGTCGGATTGCCCGCGGGTCTGCCGGATCGCCGAGGAATACGGCCCATCGTCCCAATGGCGTCTCAGGCGGTTCACGCCTGCCCCGGGCTATGCCGGGGCAATTGCCGTCAAAGCGGAGTCCATGGAGATTGAGTTCCGGACATGGAGCCCTGAAGACCACGTTCTGGCCTGCGTGTCCAGCGACAACTGCTATTCCCATTGATGGTGCGGCGGTCGCCTGCACTTCGCCAATTACCCTCGCAAGCCACGCGGTGGATGCGAGAATCTGCCGGAATCCTACGGCCAGGGGCGACCACATCACTACGCCGGGTTTCGCCCGGCTTCCTCAAGAGTTGATCCCGAATCCGTTAGTCGTCATTCCGCACTCGGAACGCCGAATCAAACCCAGCTCCGTTTCAACGAAGGGATTCCGACTAACAAACGGCCGCACCATCCCCCCTGGAAAACCGTGTCCGGCGCCAGAAAACGTTAGTCGACGGGGGCCTGCGGAAATCGGCGTTAAACGGTTGTTTCGCAGGTTCTTGCGGCGAGCCGGCGCAGCGTAGAGAATGGAGCTTGCCCACCCCGTTTGCGGACCGGCCCCAAAAAGACCCGCCGAACGGAGAACGCCGCGCCGCGTGTCGGTCGCACTACCCGCGCCGTTCTCCTCCCCGCAAGCTTGAATCCCCCATGGATCCGGCCATTCGCGACTTCCGCCCCGCAGGCCGCCGTCGCCCCCTACCCCGACCTCACGGAGAACATCGGCATGTATCGTTGGCTCTTGCTCGTTGTGTTGACGCTCATCTCTACTGCCGCTTCTGCGGAGACCATCGATCTGGATGAACGTCCCGCGGGGCCCTCCGACTGGGGTTACCGACCGGCAGACGGCACCACGAGCGACACGAATCCGCCAAGTTTCAGTTGGCGGCCTCAGGGCAAGATTGTCGGTTGGGAGGTCCGCTGCCGGCCTCACGACGGGAAGAAGGGCACCCAATATCAACAAGACGAGATTGTCTGGAACGTGCACTGCCCCAGCCGGACCTTCGAGCCCGGACAGTACGTTTGGCAGTACCGCGGGCAGGACGCTGAAGGCCGGCACACCGAATGGAGTCAGCCGCGAGCCTTCACGATCCCGAACGATGCGGCCGCCCTGCCTATGCCCGGCAAGGCGGAACTGTTGGCGAGAATTCCGGCCTCGCACCCGCGGCTGTTCGTACGCCCCGAACAGATTCCCCACCTCCGCGAACTTGCCCGCGGCGAGTTGAAGCCGGAGTGTGACGCTCTCGTAGAGACCTGCGAGAAGTTGCTCAAAAATCCCCCTCCGACCGAAGAACCGCCCACGTATGGCGACGTGGATCGAAAGAGCGAAGAATGGATCAAGATCTGGTGGGGAAATCGTGAATACACGATCAACGCCCTCAACGGCGCCGCAACCTTGGCCTTCACCCGGCTGCTCGGCGGAAAGGAAGAGTACGGGCAGTTGGCAAAGCGGATTCTGCTCGATTGCGCCAAGTGGGATCCGAAGGGCGCCACCGGCTACCGCTACAACGACGAAGCCGGCATGCCCTACGCCTACTACTTCTCGCGGACTTACACCTTCGTCAACGACCTGCTGACGGAGGAGGAACGCGAGACCTGCCGCAAGGTCATGAAGATCCGAGGCGACGAGATGTACGGCCACCTCTGCCCGCGACATCTCTGGAATCCTTACGCCAGCCACAGCAACCGGGCCTGGCACTTTCTGGGCGAAGTGGGCATCGCCTTCCAGGGCGAAGTCGAAGGGGCCGACGATTGGGCGTGGTTCGCCATGAACGTCTTCTACAACGTCTACCCCGTCTGGAGCGACAGCGACGGCGGCTGGCATGAAGGCTCGTCCTACTGGAGCAGCTACATCAGCCGCTTCACCTGGTGGGCCGATATCATGAAGACCGCCTTCAACGTCGACGCCTACGACAAGCCCTTCTTCTCCAAGATCGGTTACTACCCCATGTACCTCCTGCCGCCCGGAAAGGTGGGAGGCGGATTCGGCGATCTGACGGCCCAGCGCACCTCCGGCAGCAACGTGGGGCTGATGAGCATTCTCGCCGCCCAGGCAGGCAACCCCTACTGGCAATGGTACGTCGAACAGACCGGCGGGCCAGTGGCCACGCCCGGCTACGTCGGATTCGTCCGCGGCGCCTTGCCGAAAGTCGAGGCCAAGCCGCCCACGGATCTGCCGTCTTCGCGCTGCTTCCACGGCACCGGACAGGCCTACCTCAACTCCAATCTGCTCGACGCCAGGCAAGGGGTCCAGGTAACGTTCAAGTCGAGCCCGTTCGGCACCCAGTCCCACGGCTACGAGTCGAACAACTCCTTCCTGCTGTCGGCCTACGGCGAGCGGCTCCTGATCCGCACCGGGAGACGCGACACTTACGGGAGCGAACATCACGTGAAGTGGATGTGGACCACTCGCTCCGTGAACGACGTCACGGTCGACGGCATCGGTCAGAAGGGGCATTCGTCGGCCGCCCAAGGGCGAATCGTCGACTTCCGTGCCGGTAAGGCAATCGACATAGTCGTCGGCGAGGCCGGGGCTGCCTACGTGGGAGAAAAGACCAAGCAGAATCCCGACGGGCGGCTCCTCGATCGATTCACCCGGTCGATCATCTTTGTCAAGCCGGATCTGGTCGTGGTCTTCGATCGGCTCAAAGCCCGGCAGAAGAGCTCTTACGAATACTGGCTCCATAGCGTCAATCAATTTGCCGTCAAGAACCAGGACGACATCCGCGTGGAATCCGGCGACGCAGCGTGCGACATCCGGATCCTCGAACCCCGGGAACTGACGTTCGCACAAACCAACGAATACGACCCCAATCCTCGCCCACGCATCAAGCTGCGTGAATGGCATCTCACGGCGACGACGAAGGAAAAAGCAGATTCGGCCACCTTCGTCACCGTGATCCGGCCCTATCGGAAGGGGCAGGAACCGGCGACCGAGGTGAAACTCGATCCCATTGCCGGCGGACGGGTCCTCACGGCCAAGGTCTCCGACGGAACCGTCACGATGCTTCTGCCGACCGACGACACAACAGAACTCTCGGCCGGCGACCTCAAGGCAACCGGCAAGCTGGCCGTCGCCCGATATGCTGCAGATGGGTCGGTCGTGGAAACGGTCGTGGTTGATCAGTAGCCTCCAAAACGCAACACCTGAACCCTGAACCCCGACAACCGACAACTCTACTGCACATCCCAGGGGCTGATTTGCACCGGTTCGTGGGGTTTTGTCTCGGCGGCGAGTTGTTCGTCTTCCTCGGCAACGCGGACCGGCTTGGCAATCCGCACGTGGCGCACTTCGTGCAGGATTCCCGGCAGATTCAGCACGAACACGATCAGTGCCGTCAGCGGGACGACCGTCAGGAGGACGGGCGCCTCCAGCGGCATGGTGCCGCCCTCGGCGATGTGAGCCGACGACCAGAATGGGTTGGTGATCTGAAGGAGGGAGTAGCCGCCGAATCCTCCGCTGTCGACGATCGACTCCACAACGAACGGCCCGGCCGTTCCGGCCGTGATGAGCAGGACCTGAATCAGCGCCGCAACGAACAGGGTGCCCTGGGTGAAGCGGCGGAGGAAGCGAACGAAGATCAGGCTGATGCCCATGTAGGCGATTACATAGGCCGGTGCAAGCACGGAGAAGGCAAAGATCTTCTCCATGTCGGTGCTGCTCGTGCTGCCGCCGAGGCCGCTGGCCATGCCGATCAGCAACATGACACATGTGGTCACGCAAGCGGCGATCAACCCGCAGCAGGCGAACATGTAGCCGGTTCCCGGGCCCGGGTTGAACCAGGTGAGCACGGCCCGGCCGAGGAAGCTCTGCGGCAAGCCCCGCTTGACGCGCATCGACAACTCCGGCCACTCGCCGATCATCAGGGCCCCCATCACCGCCCAATGAAAGGCCATGCAGGACACCAGACCGTAGAGGATCTCTTCATCCATGACCTCCACGGTGAAGTAGATGTAACCGAACCACGCGATGAGGCATGCATGCTGGATGAGCATGATGACCCGCAGCCTGGTCGAACGATTATCGCTGACAAACGTGATCTGGGCCACGGCCGCGTAGAACACGAGGGCGAAGTAGGTCAGGTAGGCGGTCAGCAACATGCCCATGACCATCCAGAACTCATCGTCGCCGAACATGTAGTCGCCGTCGAACACGAGATTGCTGGTGATCCCGATTCCGATGAAGAAGACGATCAGCAGACCCACGATCAACACGACCGAAAGCAAGACCTGCCAGTGCTTCTCGCCCGTCAACGTTCCCACCAGCAAGCCGATCACCGAGAGTCCCAAGGCTCCCAGCACGGCATAGACGACCACGAACAGAATCGTGGGCATCGAGATGCCTCGCAGCATGTAGGTGAAGGCTAGGCAAGGCGCGATCGCCGACGTGTAGATTGCCACCTGCACGACGGCGCTGCCCAGCTTGCCGCTGACGATCTGCCGTGGACTCAGTCCCGTGATCGACAGAAGCTCGTACGTGCGTTCCTCCTGCTCGCTGGCCAGCGAACGGAAGGCGCCGAACGGTACAAACACGCCGACGGCCGCGGCCAGGATGCAGTAGTAACCCACGAACATGGCGGGGCCCGACTGGCTGTAGCCGCCGTCCACCTCCATCATCACCAGCCCGATCAACGACCATCCCCAGGCGGCGATCAGCAGCAAACCGAACGTCAGCACGAACTGGCGACTCTTCAGTGCCTGGCGGGTTTCTTTGACGAGAATCGGGTTGAGTCGCTCCCCCAGCCAATCGAAGACACGATCCATCCGATTGTCTGTCCTCGGAACGGGGATCGTTCGATCGGCAAAGGGAGTGGTGACGTCTGCGCTCATTGGACGAGACCCTTGGTGACTTGCATGAAGACGTCTTCCAGTGTTCTCCGCCGAGCCCCAAAGGCCACGACCCGAAACCCGTCGTGAATCATCGCTCTGAGAATATCGGCTTCGTCGGTCTCACTCCCGGCGAGGACGAAGCGGACCAGGCCCCCGTCCACCTTGATCTCCGAAACGGAGGGCCGGTTCGCCAGCCAATCGGGCAGCCCGTCCACACCGCTGAGCACACGGACTTCCACGAGATTAGTGTCTCGGCGGAGCCCGCCCTGGATCTCATCGACACTCCCCACCGCGATGAGCTTGCCCCGCTCGATAATGCCCACCGTATCGCATATTTCGGCCAGCTCGGTGAGAATGTGTGAACTGATCAGAATCGCCTTACCCTGGTCGGCCAGGGTGCGGATCATCTCGCGCAGTTCGATCCGTGCCCGCGGATCGAGGCCGGCCGCCGGCTCGTCGAGAACCATCACGGGCGGATCGTGGATCAGCGAGCGGCCCAGGCATAGACGCTGCTTCATGCCCTTGGACAGGCCGTCGATCGGCTTCTCCGCCAGCACATCCAGCCCAGTGAAGCTCATCACACGGTCGATCGCCTGCTTCCGCTGCTTGCCGCGAAGATGATAGGCCCGGGCGAAGAAATCCAGATATTCCCGCACGTCGATGTTTGAATAGGTCGTGAAGTAGTCGGGCATGAAGCCCAATCGTCCCCGCACTCGATCGGGATCGTTGACCACGGAAAAACCGTCGACGTAGGCATCGCCGGCGGTGGGCAGATCGAGCGTCGCCAGAATCCGCATGCTGGTCGTCTTGCCGGCCCCGTTGGGGCCGATGTAGCCGAACACCTGGCCTCGTTCGACCTGGAAGGAGATGTTGTTGACGGCACGCGTGGTCCCGAAGAACCGGTGCAACTGCCGCAACTCGATCATGGGATGGGAACCGTCCATCAATCAGCCTCTACCACGAACCGATAACCAGATGAAGCGACGCTTCAGGACGCGCGATCGTTGTGCCCAACTCGACTTCCGGACTGAGCCGCGCAACGGCCGCGTAACTGCCCGGCGGCAGTCCGTCGAGCCGCGAGGGTGAGGTTTGTGCGATCTCCTGAATCGCCCCCTCCATGAGACTGGTGCCGACCATGGGAGCCGGGCCGTTCCCCCCATAGCTGTTGTAATAGTAGTAGCGACGGTTGTAAGAGTACTGGTAGTCCGTAGGATCCACGCCCGGAGGATTCACCATCTTGACTTCATGGATCTTGGCCTGAAGATCCGCGAAGGCATCCGCCGGCACGGCGGTTGCTGCGTGAGTCTTCGTGCCGTCCGCGAGGTCCGTGGCCCAATAGATGGTCCCATCCTTGTCGCGCAGCACCAGCAACTCCACGTCCGTACCCAAGCGATTCTCGATTGCCAGGCCCTCCGCCGATGCTTGCCCCACGCCGATGCCGAGTTGCGACTTCCGCGAACGCACGGTCAGGAATTGGGTGGGGGTGCGCGACCGCAGCCAGCCGTTGGTCAGTTTCTGCCCCTGATACCAGACCAGATCGCGATCGCCGTTGGCCAGATCCCCAACGAAAGCCTGAATGGGGTAGACCGCCACGTCCTCCGGGAACGTCAATCCGTCTCCCGGGGCCAAGCCGGAATAGTAGGAAAGCCGAGCCCAGCACTCCGTTTGCCCCGTTGCCTGGTTGATCCGCGTCACGCTCCGCACGCGAACGCGAGTTCCCAAGCCGTCGGAGAAGATCGCGTAGGCAAACAAGGCCAAGGTCACCGCGGCGGCGCTCACGGGAACCGTGACCACCAGGAGATGCAGACGCCGGAACCGCCGCAGCAGGTAATAGTTGAAGGGCCCGATCGCCAGGACGAACAGGGAGATCAGCACCCGGAATGCATTGAGCGGCGCCTTGCCGACCCCCTCGATCAGGAACTTGAAGAAATCGGCGTTGTCCTGCTGGAGGGATATCCCGTGCCGCTGATACCAGATCACTCGCCGGCTGGTCAGGTGGTTGCACAGCCATGCCCAGAACCCTGGATCCTCGTCGAAGGGCTTGTCTTCGGCAATGGCCACCAGCATTCCCATCTCGTAGGGGCGAGAAACGAACGGCGCGGTGCTGGGAACCTCGGGACGCGTCGGCTTCTTTGCCGGTTTCTCGACCTCGGGCTCTTCGCGAATCGTAACGGTGGGATTCCCGTACGGGTTATAGTACCCCGGCTGAACAACCTCAGAAATGTCCTGGTAGGGCCCCAGGGCCTCGGCCCCGATCCCCTCCACCTTCTTGCCGAACTGATTCGAACGAGGGGACTGCCACGGGCTCCGCGATTTGCTGGTGTTCCCGTCCCCTGCCGGCAGACCGACCAGCCGCTCCAATAGTCCGCGATGTTCCCACTCCGCCCCCACGCCAAACACGAGCAGATTTCCACCGGCGGCCGTCCAGTCGAGCAGGGCCCGAAAACCGTCCGGTTGAGCCTTCTTCATGGTCTGCAAATCGTCGAGCGAAAGGCAGATCATGTCGAGCGCCGAGAAGTCGATCCACCGCGACGGCATGTCTTTGACGCCGACCATGTGAAACGTCGGCAACGGATACTGCCCGCTTTGTTGCGGAGGATTCATGTTGACGTTAAGGAATAATCGGCCCAGACTACTCGTGGCCACGTTCTGATCGGAGACGAGCAACACCCGGGGCATCATTTCCATATGAGCGTTGGACTGAAAAGACCCGCTCCCCGAAAGCCCCTTGACGTTGCGTCCCCCTTCCCCCACGCGGAAACCGTAGTTGGTGTGTCCGATCATGTAGGGAACGGACAGAGTGGTCGTTACCGGTCCCGCCCCGGCCGGCAATTCGATGTCTTGAACGACGCGAATCTCATCCTCGCGACCACGGTTAAAGTCGATGGTTGTGAATTCGAAGACGAGAGTGCGATCGGCGACGGAGGCGAGTGTGGGAACCACGGTAACCCGCACGGGCCGATAGCCCGCACCGTCCGGCCATTGGGTTTCAACGTCGATCCGCAAACCGCCCCCGACGGCACGATTGGTGATACCTGATTGTGCGCGGAGCGGTTCGGCACGGAATGCGGCAAATGCCGTCAGTAGCAGCACGAAGAACGTTTTCCACCTGATCCGGCCGTGCTGCCGACGCGTTTGCGCCTTCGCCGGTCCGGACATTGACCCACCCATCATGATCAGCGATTCCCCCACCTAGTTCGACATCCCATCCCCCGCCCGATCCCACTCGTCAACAACGACGGCTTCGACGGCACTCTCGGTTGCTGGCCTCAGGACTGCCCCCGCAAAGGGTGAACTGGTACCGGCCAGCGTCGTTCTACCCACTCGCAGGGGACGATTCAACAGCGGTGCGGTCACCACCGAAAACACCCACAAAATGAAGAAGAACGCGGCGTATGTCACCAGGGCGACTGCGACAGCCCCCACTCCGAGGCTGATCCCAATCGCCCACCCTTGCCCTCGCCAAGCCAGCCCCACGACGGAAAACACGCCGGACAGCGCCGCAGTGATTCCGAGCATCAACCGAATCGAGTACTGGGGCAAGAGTTTCATGGCCTCGATTCTCTCAGAAACGACCGGAAATGCAAGGGAACGGGCCGATTGCCCGGCCGGTGCATGAACTTCACCTGCACCCCGCCCGGCATTCCCGCAAAAGCGGGAATCCAGAAACAATATCACACGCTATTCATGATCTGGACTCCCGTCTTCGCGGTCTACTCGTCCTATTCGTCGCCGACTCGGACTTCTTGCGGGTACGTAGTCATCGCCACGGTCTTCGGCATGTTCTGCTCAGTCGTTGTAGCCTTGCGAGGCATCCCTTCAGCCTGGCATGTTGCCGAACGTCCACAAATGCCACCGGAGGCGCTGCCTGGCGAAACCAATCGTCCCCGCCGGGGTTAGGTTCTCCGTGCCGGTGACTGAGTTGGCGCAGGGACGAGAATGGGCGAAAGTCCGCACGGTGCGGATGTCTTCCGGAGATTGAGATGGCAAGGCGCATGAATTGGGCCCTCATTGGGCCTGTAATCTGTTTGACCCTTCTATCGGGGGAAACCAGGAGTCAGGAACCTGATCCGCCTGATGAGGCAGCGCCGGAGGTTCTCAAGACCGACCCGATCAATTCTGGCTATGTGATCCTGGACGGCCGTTATCTGCCTCCTCCCTACACACTCGAAGAGCGGGGCGATTCGCTCTGGGTGAACGATCGCTTGGCAATCGCCGACTGGTTTGCACGTCCGGTGGCCAGGAACAATCACGACGGTCCGCCGAGGGGGGGCCGAGGGCCTGAGCGATGGGCGGAGGACGAGGAGACGTTTGCTCCCCCTCCTCGAGCGGACCGGGACAGTCGGCGCCGGGGCCCGCCGCGCCGGGGCCAGTGGGGTTGGGCGCCGGCCTCTCCCCAACGGCCCACGCTGGCTCGATTGGAGAGAGATCTCAAGCGAGAATGCTTTCTTCTGGGCGGCAGTACCATCCGCGGCTGCCTACTGACGGAAGACGAGGCAACCAGCGTTCTTGCGACGCTGACCACAGAGTTTCCGGCCCAGGACAGAGTCCAGATACTGCTTGACGACCTGCCTGACCAGATGGACGAAGCCGATTGGCTGTCTTTGATCCAGAGCTTCCAGCCGTCCGAGGAGCTGATGGCTCGGATTGGTCCCAGGGTCGCACGTCTCCGGGAAGTCATGGCCGAGAACTATGCCCAACACAGGGCGATCGTGGACTCCGTCTTCTGGACATCACGACCGGTGAAATACCTGATCACGCTCATGGCCATGGGGCTCGTGGTCGCCGCCTGCGGTACGCTCTTGAACCACCGGCCCACCGCACGCGCGGCCTGGACGGAAATCGACACGGCCGGCGAAGGTATTCCCATCGTCGTGCGAAGCGTCGTTCTTCTAATCCTTTTGGGAGTTTTCGATCTCGGCTGTACTCTGATCGCTCAGCAAGCGGGCGGATTCACCGAGATGAACCCGTTGGGACAACGACTTGCCGGCGCCCCCTTGCTGCTGACCGCCTTCAAACTCGCCACGCTGCTCGGGGCGTGCGGCATTCTGTATGCACTGCGTCGCTACCGCGGCGCCCAGGTCGCGGCCTGGTGGATGTGCATCCTCTGCACGGTCCTCACCTTCCGCTGGCTCACGTATAACTCGATGTTTATGACGTGACCCGGCATTCACCGTTCCGCCGCAGCCGTTCGTGAGCGAGCATGTGGGGTGGGAATCGCGTGGCTGACGGGGCTGGTCTGCCAATCGACGCCCAGCATGAGCACGTTGATTCCGGAGCCGATTCCGAGCATCGCGACGCGGTCGTTTGGCTGCAGATGCCCCTGCTCGATGCCCATGGCGGCGGCCGTCGGCAACGCCACAGAACCGGTGTTGCCCAATTGGCTGACCGTCGCATAGTCGACCGAGAGATCGAGGCCCAGCGATTCGAAGAGGAGTTTCTGATGAGCCCGGCCGACCTGGTGGCAGAACGTCTTGTCCACTTCGGAAGCTTCCCAGCTCAATTCGGCGAGGAAGTCGTTGAAGGCCTCTTTGGCGGCAGCAATCCCTTCGTGCATCAGTCGTTCCGAATCCGTCCACATGAGCGGCTTCATGTCGTCGCCGCCCGACTCGTCGCGACCGCTCTGGCACAATTGGCAGTGATCGGTCGCGGTCCGCACCACGCCGCCCAGCAACCGGTTACCGGTCCGGCTGAAATCGCGGTCGGCGAGCAAGATCGCGGCGCTGCCCGAGCCGATGGTGAGGGAAGCCACAGCCAGCTTGACGTCCTTTCGCGTCAGGCTGGTGTCGCTGTTGAGGCGCGCGATCGTTGTCTCGACCAGGGTGCGGCTGCTTTCGGTGCCCACAACCAACCCCGCACGGATTTGCCCCAACTCGATCATGTTGGCCACCTGGACGACGCCGTTCAGCAGACCCAGGCAAGCGTTGGAGACGTCGTACACCATGCACTCGGAAGGGAGGCCCAGGCCGTGATGGACGCCGCTGGCCGTGGCTGGCTCCAGGAAGTCGCGGCAGACTGAACCGTGGACCAGGACCCCGATTTCCCGCCGGTCGATGCCGCTGGTGCGAATCGCCTTCTCGCCCGATTCGATACTCTTCTCGCTGATCGTGGTACCGGGCAGCCAGAACCGCCTCTGGACGATGCCGGTCATCAACTCGAGGCGACCCTCGGGCAGACGCAAGCGGCGATACAGCGGTTCGAGCCTCGCCTCCAGATCGGCCGAGGTGACCACTTCCTCCGGAAGCGTGTAGCTGACGGTTTCCAGGCAAACGTTTTGATACCGCATGGGCCTCGTCGTTCCACTGGTTTGCAGGCAGAGCACCGCCGAATACTTGGCCTGCCGCGGGCAATCGGCAGACCCTTCAGCATACCGAGGGGATGTCGACACGTAAACCGAAACCGGAAGCCCAGAGAACGCACCCCTCATAAGAGTGCTAGCAATGCTATCCGTACACTATCTTGTAAGCAAGCATTGAAGCAACACAAAATAAGGGGGATTGCTTGCAGTCTGCTTCCTCTATCCATAAACTGCGTACCGACTTGCACGAGCAAGTCTACGCGACAATCTGCAGAAAGGTTCGGAACAGAGACGTCGGTCAGGAACAAAGACTGTTCACCGACGACTTGTCTCAGACGAGACGTTGCACACTGGGGAAGTATTCGATGAAGAGGATGTCATCGCCCCCTCGAATGGGCAGTATCGGCAGGAGGCCGTTACCGAGAGCAAACGCGATCGGTGCGCTACTGTCCCCAACTTGGGTTGTCGCTCTTTTCAGCGTCCGGGCTCTCGCAAAGCCGGCGTTCCTGTTCCGCACGCAGGGACCCCGTGTGGAGAACCACCCGCAACTTCCAGCCGGGACGGCTGGTGAGCCCGATTTCTATCTCTCTCACTTCCCAACCAGTTCGGCACAGGATGTGTCGAAGGAGGAATCTCGATGGCCAAGAAACCGTTGATCGGCCTGAACGCTGACTTTCGCTCCGCTCGAAGGGACTCGCCCGCATTCAGTTTTCTCTGCTCGGGCTACTACGACGCGCTCAGTCAGATGGGCGCCGTTCCCGTAGTGATTCCACCGCTCCGTGATGAAGATGATATTCAGCAAGTGCTGGATGCCCTTGATGGCGTCGTGATGATTGGTGGATACGATCTTGACCCCCGGCGCGACGGCTACATGCTGCATGCGTCGGTTCGTCCCCTCGAAGAACGGCGAGAGGATTTCGACCGCACGTTGATCGCGCTGGTGGCCGACCGCCGCCTCCCCTTCTTCGGCATCGGCGTCGGCATGCAGCTCCTCAACGTTTCGCAGGGTGGCACCCTGTTCCTGCATATTCCCGAGGATCTGCCCAAGGCCTTGCCCCATCTGGATACGATGGATCGGTCCCATCGTCATGCCCTCGAAGTGGAGCCCGGTTCGCTCATGGAACGCGTTTACGGCGACGGCGAAATCCGCGTCAACAGCATGCACCACATGGCGATCGACGACCTGGCCCCCGGGTTCATCGCCACAGCCCGTTGCCCCGACGGCGTCGTCGAGGCCATCGAGAGCACGATGGAGGAGTGGTTCGCCTTCGGCACGCAGTTCCATCCCGAATGCGATTCCGCTTCCGCTCTCGACATGCGAGTCTTCGAAGAGTATGTGCTCGGAATAACCGGCCAGGTTTCCGAGATGCGGATGGTTGCCTAGCTTCGCTGCCGGGATCACTCTCGCTCATAAGAACAACCCTCCTGCGCTGCGTCGACCCAGCCCGCCTTCCATCGGTCCACCTCCGCCGATGGAGCGGGCTGTGCCGGCGCGAGTCCGAAAGGCCGGTTTTCTCGAATGTCAACTCGAATGCGAATCGATCTGCGCGAACCGACCCACGATCCCCGGCACGTTCTGGGAGTTCACGTGTCGGCGGAATGCCGCCGGGTACGAGCAGCGCCGCTTGCCGCGATCGGAAACGGGCTGCACATGAACCTGCGCGTCGGGCGCCCCGTTTCCCTCGAACTCCCCGATCTGGCGGTTGAACTCAAGATCCAGCTTGACGGTCAGGGCAGGCTGTCGGGTTCCGACCCGTTTGCGATTCTCACCAGGCTCCGTTCCGTACTCACCGAACACGTGGCCATTGCGGCCCAGGAGGCGGCCGTTAAAAACGGCCGAGTTCTGGGCGAGATGCTCGCGATCGGTGTAACCGAGTCGGGGAAGACCATTGCGACAGACGACGGCCGGCGGAGCCACCTGGACCTGGTCGACTCCGCCTTGCTTGCCGACATGTCGGGTGTGAACGTGGTCTCGGGCTTCCCTGCCAGGGACATAGCATCCGGCGGCAGGGGCGAGCCTCTCGAACCATTACCCCTGTGGATCCTGTTCCGTTCAGTTCATTGCGACCGGATCTTCGTTCACGTGGGCCGAGTTGTCCGGCTGGTCCGGTTGCCGCGTTTGACGGGTTCTCTTTCCAGCGTGTCCGGCCTGGGATACCGGCCTTGCCACGGCACGTCGCTGGTCGATCTGCTCGTCAGCGAGCTCACCAAAGGCCGCAGGCGATTCGATGCCGGGGGACGCCTAGCCGTCCAAGGCCGCCGCGTCGACGAATTGGTGCGACATTGGCTCGACCTCAGCGAGACCTTGGAACCGCCAGATGCGCATGCGGCGCCCGCCATGCTGCGATCGGCCGTCTCGCTGGCGGTTCAAGAGAGGTGGAGCGTTCACGATATGCTATGCAGTGCCACTCACTTTGTGGCGGAGTCCACCGCACGGGGGATAGAGCGGCTTGCGGGGACCTCAGGTCATACGGAAGTGATTCTCAGTGGCGGTGCCTTGGCGAACGGACTCATTCTGAGGGATCTCTCGGCCCGACTCTCCGACTATCCGCTGCATCGGATCGAACAGCTTGGCGGAAACTCCGACGTGGTTGCCGGGGCAGTTGCCGCCACCCTGGCACTGCTCCATTTCGACCAGGTTCCTGCCAACGTGGCAGGCTTGACCGGTGCCGAAACGCCCAGGGTCCTCGGCAATCTGACCTCGGGCGGTCCCCAGGCATGGCAGCGGCTGCTGGCAAGCTGCGTCTCGGCCGGACATTCAATCCGTCCGCTCCGTGCCGCACTGTGAATTGGCACGTTGCGATTCCTCGACTGGCCATCGTACCAGACGCTGCAGACAGCGGCTGCGTTTCTCTGTAACGGTGGTGCGACCGAAATCGGCCCAAAAGCCTGGGCAGAATCCCAGGAATTCTGGAGAGAGTAGGTTATCTGTGACGATTAGCTAAGAAGCCGGATGGATCGCGGCCAACCCGATTTGGATCGGAGAATGTTTTTTTCTTGCAGGAGGCACATCGTCGAGAACTCGGTTTCTTGCTGTTGGTCTCACCATGGACTGCCTCAATCGACCTCACTACCTGCTCATCTCGGAATCCAGTCAACTCATTGGGCCGGGCCGGTGGCGATTTGTTCTGCGTCCGGCGGATGGCGGCGAGCGGATTGTGGCCGACGATGTCGACCCCGAAGCTCGCGGTGACCGGCTCGAACTGCTGACGGTGGTCCGCGGGCTCGAAGCCCTCGAACAGCCTTCCCGGGTGACCCTATGGACGCCAAGTGTCTATGTGCGCGAGGGCATTCGGCACGGTCTGCGGGAATGGCGTGAGAACGGCTGGCTGTGGGAGTACTTCGGGCGCATGGTTCCGGTCAAGAACGACGATCTTTGGAAGCGTTTGGACCGGGCCATGCAGTTCCACGAGGTCGATTGCCGAACCTGGCGGATTGACCCGGCCCACAGTTCTGGAGGAGCAGAAGAATTGTCTTTGCACCAAGGGACGCTCGATGACGGAAGAGACTCTGGCCCATTGGGTGGGGTCACAATCGACCAGATTCGCGAGAAACTGTCGCAATGGCGAGCGTCCATCGGGCGTTGTCTGGCTGCCGCCGAAGGCGGCAGAACGAGCAACCAATGCCGGTTGCGACTTGGCTAAAGTCGCTTCCTCCTTTTAGTTGCGATGGTATGTGAGAGAGATTGAGTGTCCTTGAAGCCAGCGGTGCCAGGGGCGGCGAGACTGGCAGAAAACCCGCCAATTAGCTAAATTAACAAAACCAGGAAGGGTCCGGCAGCCGTCTTTCGTCGTATTGTTCTTCGCGACGAAGGACTTGCTCTCGGATTCGGGATGGAACGAGTACGGAAGGAGAGGTAGGTGCGTACGAGCGTCTTGCTGGAGAAAGTTGGGCAACTTGTAGACGGACGATACGAGAATCCTTTTGAACTGCTTGGGCCCCACGAGGTCGAGGTGTCGGGCCGCAAGGCCTTGGCGGTTCGCGCCTATTTGCCGCAGACCGAGCAGGCCTGGGTGGTGGAAGGCGCCCACGAAATCACCCGCCCTATGCGGCGGATTCATCCGGCCGGATTGTTCGAGGCGATTTGTCCGCCCCCCAACCTAGAGAGTCGCGCACACTACAAGCTCCGTATCACCGATCATGGTGGAGAGACAAAAGACATGCACGATCCGTACGCCTTCCCGCTGCTCCTCTCGGATTATGATCTCCACTTGATGGGCGAAGGGACCCACTGGCGCTGCTACGAGAAGCTCGGCGCCCAATTGCGAACGATCGACGGCGTGGAAGGGGTGAATTTCGCCGTATGGGCCCCGAACGCCTCCAGCGTCAGCGTGGTGGGTGACTTCAACTCCTGGGACGGACGGCGGCATCCCATGCGGAAGCACATTCCCGGAGGATTCTGGGAACTGTTCGTCCCCGGTTTGAGCGAGGGTACCCTCTACAAGTATCAGATTCGCCGCCACGGCCAGACGTTCGAAAAGTGCGACCCCTTTGCCTTCGGGGCGGAAGTCCCGCCGTTGACCGCGTCGAAAGTGATCGATCTGAACCGGTACCACTGGCACGACACCGCCTGGATGCACGCGAGGCCGCAGACCAATTGGCTGGAGCGGCCTCTTGCCATCTACGAGGTTCACCTCGGCAGTTGGCGCCGCCCGGGCGACGATCCGAAACGATGGTTGACCTATCGGGATCTGGCCCATCAACTCGTCGAGTACGTTCAGAAGATGGGTTACACCCATATCGAGTTGCTGCCCGTGAGCGAGCACCCGCTCTCGGCGAGTTGGGGATACCAGACGGTGGGCTACTACGCCGCCACCTCGCGCTACGGCACGCCCCAGGATTTCATGTACCTCGTCGATCTGTGCCACCAGCACGATATCGGCGTGCTTCTGGACTGGGTCCCGGCCCACTTCCCCCGCGACGGCCACGGCCTGCGGCGTTTCGACGGAACGGCCCTCTACGAGCACGAGGATCCCCGGCAGGGCGAACACCGCGACTGGGGCACGCACATCTTCAACTACGGGCGCAACGAGGTTTCCAACTACCTGATCTCGAACGCGCTGTTCTGGATGGACAAGTACCACATCGACGGCATTCGCGTCGACGCCGTCGCCTCGATGCTCTACCTCGACTACAGCCGCAAGGAAGGTGACTGGATCCCGAATATGTACGGCGGTCGCGAGAACCTCGACGCGATCCGTTTCCTCAAACAATTCAACGAGCAGGCGCACCTGCAGTTCCCGGGTGTGTTGACAGTTGCCGAGGAATCGACGGCCTGGGCGGGGGTGTCGAAGCCGACCTATCTGGGCGGCCTGGGCTTCAGCCTCAAATGGAACATGGGCTGGATGAACGATACGCTCCGCTACATGCGCCACGAGCCGATCCACCGCAAATACCACCACGACGAACTGACCTTCAGCCTGATCTATGCCTTCCACGAGAACTTCGTGCTGCCGTTCTCGCACGACGAAGTCGTGCACGGCAAAGGCTCGCTGCTCGACCAGATGCCGGGCGACCTGTGGCAGAAGTTCGCCAACCTGCGGCTGCTGTTCACCTATATGTGGACCCACCCGGGCAAGAAGCTGCTGTTCATGGGCGGCGACTTCGGCCAGTGGGTGGAATGGAACTTCGACGAGAGCCTGCAGTGGGACCTGCTTCAGTGGGAGTCCCACCAGGGGCTCCAGCGGTGCGTTGCCGATCTGAACCGGCTGTACAAGAATGAGCCGGCGTTGCACCGATTTGACTTCGACGGACGGGGCTTTGAGTGGATCGATTGCCACAACTGGGAAGAGAGCACCTTCAGCTACATTCGGAAGGCCGAGGATCCCAACGACTTCCTGGTAATCTGTGCCAACTTCACGCCCGTGCCGCGGATGCGATACCGCGTCGGGGTACCGGTACGGACCACCTACGACGAGATCTTCAACAGCGATTCGCAGTTCTATGCAGGCGGCAACGTGGGCAACGGTGCCGGCCGAGTGGCCGACGACATTTCCGCCCACGGGCGTCCGGCCTCGCTGGAGATTGTATTGCCGCCGCTGGGCGTCACCGTGCTGAAGCCGCGGCGGTAGGTTGCACGCGCCATCGAGTGCGAGAAGTTGTCTGACAAGTTGCATGCGAAGTCGTTTCTGGATTCCCGCCTGCGCGGGAATGACGGACGGAAGGGCGGCAGCGGCAGACGGGGCGGCTGCCTCCATCGGAACCGTGTTTCCAGGAAACGCGGAAGGTTATTCGGCTTTCGCGGTGGCGTTTCTCCGCTCCAGTAGCTCACACACCTTGTCGAATACCTCGTCGACCGTGATCTGCTGCATACACTGATTGTCGCGGCAGGTCGACATTCGATTGTTGTAAGCGCTCACGCAGGGGCTGCACGGCAGGCCTTTCCAGAATATGTGGGACCGCGGAGTCCGAGCGCCGAACAGGGCCGGCGTTTCCGGACCGAAAAGCGTGATGGTATCGATCGGCGTGATCGCTGCGAAATGGGCCGGCCCGCTGTCGTTGGTCACCAGAACGTCGGCCAGGTGGTAGAGAACCAGCAACTCGCGAAGCGTGGTCCTGCCCGCCATGCAGATGCAACGGTCCGAGCCGATTTCGTCCAGCACGGGCTCGATCTTGGCACGCTCGTCGGGAGCCCCGGTGAAGGCGATCCACAGCGACGGATACTTGTCGAGCAGGCGTCTGGCGAGCTGAATGTACCGTTCGGTCGGCCAGCGCCGCAGCGGGATCAGGTCCGACGCGTTCGCATTCAGCAGCACGAGCGGCCGGAGTTCGCCGGTGCCGGCTTCCTCCTTCAGCTTGCCACGGACGTGGGCCAACTCGTCTTCGGTCACTTGGAAGTCGGGACAAGCTTCGTCGGCGGCGGGCGGGTTCTCCATGAGGGCCGGCAACTCCGCCGGCGCGAGGCCGACGGCCTCGACCATCAGCAGGAAGGTCTGCATCGTGTGGAGCTGGGGATTGTAGCGGATCCGATGGGTCATCAGGTCTCCGCGGTACGGCGCCGGGTCGCCGTCCTTGTGCAATCCCACGCGAACCTCGGCGCCGCTCAGATAGGTGAGCACGGCGGAAGACCTGGCGAAGAACTCGAAATCGACCGCGGCATCCACACCGAGCTTCCTGACCTTCCACAGACTGTCGAGCAGGCTGGTCATGGTGCGAAACAGGCCCCGATTGGAGACGGCGATCACATTCTCGGCCGGAATGACGTCGAGGCAATCGAGGATGAAGCGGTTTTCTTCGAAGACCAGGAAGAACACGTTCTCGCGTCCCACCATCTCGACGGCCCGATGCAAAGCCGGGTAGGCCAGCACAGTGGCGCCCTGCTCGGCCAGCTTCACGATGAGAATCCGCTTGACCTGGCTGTGGGGTACCACTTTCCGCAGTTTCAACGCGGCTGTCAGACGGCGCCAGGCGGTGAGTGCAGAGCAGGCCGGCACACCTAGCCAGCGGTCGAGGAGTCGCATCGCGGCAACGTTCATATCCGTCTTCCCGTCTCGCGTGTGTCAAGTCTCGCGTGTGTCAAGAGAGCCTTCTGGCCCGCTCCAGAATCTCGGTCGTACTGAGTCCTTCGACGACCGGCGCCAGGGCGATCCGGCCGCCGTAGCTGCGGACAAGTTCGCCGCCAACCACTTCGTCGGGCGTATACTGGGCCGCCTTGACGAGGATGTCGGGACGGACGCGATCGACGAGAGGGGCGACGCTGGTTTCTTCGAAGAGGACCACGTAGTCGACGCAGGCCAGTGCGGCCAGCATCTGCGCCCGCCCTTGCTCGTCGATGATCGGCCGGCCCTTGCCTTTCAGATTTGCCACGCTCACGTCGTTGTTCATTCCGACGACCAGGCAGTGGCCGAGGCTCCGAGCGTATTGGAGCGATGTGAGGTGGCCGGGGTGCAGCAGATCGAAGCAGCCGTTGGTCATGACGATCTTCTGGCCAAGACTTCGGCGCCGCTCCAATTCGACCAACAAGACGTCCGGCGAAACGATTTTGGAACTCTCGGACGGCGCATCGCTGTTCATCTCGACGAGCAGATCGTTCCGCGTGATGGGGGCGACGCCCAGCCGCTCGATCTCCAGCCCGCCGGCCAGGTTCGCCAGCTTGACCGCTGACGGCCAATCGGCCCCGACGGCAAGGGCAAACCCCAGGGCGGCCAGCACGGCATCGCCCGCACCCGTGATGTCGTAGACCTGCCGGGCTCGGACCGGGAAGATATGCGGAGCCCCCTCGGCCTCGGCCAAGGCGATTCCGTCGCGATCGAGCGTGACCGTCGCGGCGTCGAACCCGAAGGTCGCCACGAGATCGCGAGCCGCCGCCAGGCCTTCTTCGAGCGTGCCAATCGTTCGGCCCAGGGCCATGCCCGCCTCGCTCCGGTTGGGGGTGACACACGCCACTCCGGCGTACAGTCGATAGTCGACGCTGCGGCCCGGGTCGACCACCACCTTCACCCCGGCACTCCTCGCCTCCGAAATCAGCCTCCCCAACAGGCCCGGCGTACATACCCCCTTGGCATAGTCGCTGACCAACATGACGTCGACGTCTTGGAGTTGCCCGCACGCACGTTCGATCAACGCCGACTCCGTGCCGGCGTCGATCGGCTCGATGCACTCGCGATCGACCCGAATAATCTGCTGCGGGTGGCGGCTCTGGGTCCTTCCGAGGAACCGTTCTTTGACCGTCGTCGACCGGCCCGGAATCGTCATGAGGCAGTCGCAGGGCATCCCCAGTTGTTTGACGACGTCGACGATCGCGCGGCCGTCGTGGTCGTCGCCGACGACGCACACCGGGATGGGGTGTGTTTCGAGGGCACGGAGGATGGTCGAAACGCTCCCCGCCCCGCCCAAGCGAACCTCGCGATTGGTTGCCAGCAAGACAGGGATCGGGGCCTCATAGCTGATGCGATCGACGTCCCCCCAGATGTAGCTATCCAGCATAATGTCTCCGACGACCATTATCCTGGGCCGGCGGGGGGTCCGTACGAGGTCTGCCAGTTTGTCCAACACTGAACGTCAATCCGGTACAAGGGTTAGGAGAACGAGCCGTGAGAGCGGGGCATATTCGGCCGTGAGAGTATCTGCGCGATCACTCGCCAGGAGAGCCGTGCCCCGCTACGGTAGGCTCATACCAACGTTCCATCGTATTGGTTGGGGAGTTGACGATCAATGGCAACCGCTGCTTCGTTCGCCCGCGAAAGTTGGTCAACGAATGAGCGATTTTGCCAGTATCTCGGAGCGGCAGGGGGCAATCTTCGCGTTGTCGTCATTGGCTTCCGGGTTTTCCTTTGGGTGTGTCGGCGTGATTGTGGAGTGTGAGCCCCACACAGTCACCTTGAGGTGCTCCGGGATCCATATTTTGGGGGTACTTTGTCATCAACTTTTCACCGATTTCACGTTTTCTGACACTTACGGCTTAAAAGAGGGGGCTGATTCTTGTGGGAAACGACGAAACGCACGAAGAGCCCGAAAAGGTCGTTGGAGGGAACCTGGGGTGCTCCCATGCGGGAATGGACGACAGACGAATTGTCAAGGAGCGGGCGACGCCGGGAGGCGTCGGTAAATGTACATTAGTATACATATCCGGCGGCGAAAGTCAATACAAAAACTGACCGGGTGCGCGGATTTTTTGGGCGGTGAAGGGGCCGGTGGTTGCGGGTGTTCGCGGGGGGCGTTCGTGGGGAGTGAGAGGAGATGGTGGAGGCGGGTGGGAGGGGCGATCAGCGCGTCTGGGTTTTGCGCCGTGTTTGGGGTGTTGCGAAAAGGGTCGGTCCGGTTGGATTAGTGGAAGTGTTTGCATTTATTGTGTTTACACCTGAGGGTGTGGGCGTAAGTGGGGGTCCGTCGGCAGGGGGGCGTTGCAGAAACCTCTCTGCTGAGGGGGAAAGGCGGAATCGGGTCACGGATGAAACTCGGATGGGATACGCATTTGAGAAGGAGATGCGGGCAGGGGAATTTCTCGCGACAAGGGCGTCGTCGACGCCTCCGGCAAGTACCAGGTCGGCACCGCCGCCGCCCAGTTCGTCGCCGACTCGGCCAGCGCCGTTCTCAACTGGATGACCACCCTCGGCGTCGGCTCGAGCGACTCCAACGGCGACGGCTACGTCACCGGGGCCGACTCGACCTTCGCCGGCAGCGCCCGGCGGACCAACGAAAACGACAGCCAGTACGGCTGCGACCTGACCGCCGCCGAGGCCGACTATTCCGACGACCTCAACCGCAACGAGATCAACTACACCACCTCCAACGGCGCCGTTCAGAACTCCCTCATCTCCGACATCGTGGCCGCCCAGCTCAAGTTCGAGAAGGACGTCATTACCGAACTGAACAAGCTCTCCCTCGCCAAGGCCGAGGCCGAACTCGCCCGGGCCGTCAAAATCGCCGAACAACAGAAGATCAACGCCGTAGGCGCGGTCCACGAAGAGTATGGCGACGTCCTCACCGGGCCCTTCGACCCGAGCAGGATCATGTGGACTGGCGTGGCCGTGGCCGATGCCGACAAGACCATGATCGACGCCACGGCCGACGCCCAGGCCACGTTCGAGTCGACCGTCGCCGCCCTCAAGGAGACCCTCGACTCGACCGTCGCCGCGCGCAAGAAGCAGGCCGAGAAGGCCGCCGCCAAGCTCGTCGGCCAGTTGGAGAAAGACAACGCCGCCGACCTGGCCGACTACAACACCGCCCAGACCGACGCCGCCAACGACCATTTTACCGAACAGACCGACATCTTCGTCGACTGGCGCTCCGCCGACTACGGCGCCCAGGTCACCGCCCTGGCCTGGCTCAACACGGCCACCCAGATCCCCTGGACCCAGTATCTCCAGGACAAGGCCGTCTGCATCGCCGCCTGGTGGGCCGACGAGGGCGCCGATCTCTACACCGACTGGGCCGCCGACGTCTGCACCGAGTATTCCACCTACACGGAGAGCGTCAACGCGGCCTACACGACCATGGTCACGACCATCGCCGACGCTCGCGACGCCTACCACGACGACACGCCCGAGAGCGACGATCCGGGTACCGACCCCGGCGGCGACCCCGCCGGCATGTTGCCCGTCAAACGCGACTTCGACGCCGCAGCCGCTGCCGCCCAGCAGGCAGCCGACGCCGACGCCGACTATCAAAAGGCCCTGGCCGCCGCCAA
>JAAYAY010000124.1 GCA_012719125.1 Planctomycetaceae bacterium
CCGGTCACCACGAACTCGGACCAGGTGTATTCGACGCCCGACCAGGTCTCCGTGAAGCTGTCGTCGAAGTCGCCGTCGCCGTTGAAGTCGATCCAGGCGTAGACCAGACCGTCGGCGTTGTTGACCTGGACGTCGACCGAGGCCATCTCACCCGGGATCAGCCCGGCGATTCCCAAGGCGTTGGCGAAGGTAATGTCGCCCTCGTCCTCGTCGTCGATTCCGAGAAGGGTATCGTCGTCGCTTTTCCAATCGTCCGGGAAGGGAAGGTCATGGTCCGGGGCGATCGACCCGAGCCAGGGACCGTCCATATCGAGCGGCGCGCCCATCGTGGCCGGCGTGGTGGTGAACACGTGCCGCGCCGGATTTGTCCCATCCGCAAGCGGAGCATCGCCGTAGTCAATCTTCTGGATGTAGCCGAAGTAATCCTCCACCTCACCGTCAGTCGCCAGGCCGACGAAAGAAACATCCTTTTCGCTGCTGATGCGGAACCTCGCATAGGTTGCACCGGGAATCGCCTCGTCGGGAACGTCAAAAGTGACTGTTGTGACTCCCGCGGCGACGATGGTCCATGCGGTACCGCCGAAGATATGTTCGGCCGCATCCCAAATTCCGTCGCCGTTGTAGTCGATCCAGGCGTTGAGATAGACCGGGTTCGCGGCGTCGATCACCGAGCCGCTCGTGACGGTCACGTTGAGGGTTGCGGTCTCATTAGGAATCAACAGGGCGCCGAGGAAGTTCAAGCCGTCTTCGTCGCTTCCGTCACCAATGGCTAGCGGCGTCGGCTGGCCGTCCCGATCGTGGTCGGGAGCCACCGCACCGAGCCACGGACCGGTCACGTCAATGACGTGACGCGCGCCGTCGTCGGTCCGTTGGGTCGGGAAGGACGGATAGGTTAAGGGATCGCCGCTATTGGGCGCATCCCCGTAGTCGACCGGCAGCACGGTCACCGTGAAGTCTTCCACTTCACCCGAGTAGGCCACGCCTGTGGGGCCCGGAACCCAGGCATCTCCCGGTTCGACGACCCGGAACCGAGCAGCTACCGTCTCGGGAGCCACGTCGACCAAGGGGACGTCGAAGGTGTGCTGAACCGTGCCCGCAATGGCCGGGTCGACTGTGACGCCCGAAACAATCTGCTCGCCGGCGTCGTCGAAATCGCCGTCGTTGTTGAAGTCGATCCAGCCGTAAACGACGCCCACAGCGTTGCTGACGGTGAACTGGACGGTGGCCTGCTCTCCCGGAATGAGCCCGGCGAGCCCGAAGCTGTTGGAGAAGAGGATCTGTCCTTCGTCTTCGTCGTCGGGCGTTGTCCCGGTGTTGTCGTCGTTGAATCCGCCGACCGGAATGGGCAGGTCGTGATCCGGTTTCGTGGCACCCAGCCAGGGACCGTTGACGACCAGCGGGTCGCCAAGGACGGAAGGCGAACGGGTGAACTTGTGGGGAGCCGTACCCGCCAGGGGAGCGTCGCCGTGGTCGACCATCTGGATGTAACCCACGTAGTCTTCCACCTCGCCGTCCCGGGCCAGTCCGTCGAAGGAAAGGGTTGCGTCGCTGCTGAGCCGGAAGCGAAGGTAGGTCTTGCCGGGCTCTGCGTCCTCGGGCATCAGGAAGTGAACGGTTCGGGTGCCGTCGGGATTTGGGGTGATCAGGCTCACGTCGACATAGCCGTCGGCGTAGACCACGGAACCATCGCCCCACTGAATCGCGTCGCCGGTCTCCCAGCCTTCGGTGCCGTCGCGCAGGCCCCGATAATCGATCCAGCCTTTCAGGTAGGCTGGCTCGCCGGCGACAAGGTCCGTCACCATGACGTCGACGGAGGCCCATTCGCCTGGTACCAGGGTCACACTCGCAATATCGAAGCCGTCTTCATCGTCGTTGTCGGCATCGGCAATCAAACCGGCTTCCAGCGGGCTGCCGCTGACTTGCTCGGCGTTGATGAGAGCCAGCAGGTCGTTGACGGAAGTCACGCCCGGTTCGAAGGTCACCGTCAGTGTGTCCGTACCGTCCCAGACGGCGCTGGCGGGATCGCCGGGGTTGGCCACGTACTGGAAGACGACGTTCACACCGTTGATCGCACCTAGGGCAACGGGGGAGAGAATCTGGAAGTCGTTGTTCAAGCCCGGCAGCACGAAATCGGGAATCGTCGCCGGATCGGTAGCGGTGCCGCCGGCGGTGGTATAGGTCGATCCATCCGGAATGGCGGCGGTGCCGGTGCCGTCGTTGGGCGTATCGTCGTCATCTCCAAGCGCGTCGCTCGAGGGCTGGCCGTCGTAATCGTGATCGGCCAGAGTGCCGAGTCTGGGCCCTGCAATCACATGGCGAGCGCCGCCATCGGCGTAGAGCGTGGAATAGCTGGCAGGTGCGTCGCCGTAATCCATGGGCGTGACGTCGATCAGGTAGTCTTCCACCTCGCCGCTCAGAGCCAGGCCGTCGGGCCCGGGCACGTTGCCGTCGGTGGTGACTCGGAACCGCGCGTACGTCGGGCCGGGAACGGCGTCTTGCGGCACGAAGTAGTCGATCGAGTTGACCGCAGTGTGTCGCAACGGCTCGGCGGTGAAGATTCGCTCGGCTGCTTCTTCAAACAGGCCGTTGCCGTTGAAGTCGATCCAGGCGTCGAGGAAGCCGGGCCAATAGCCGTCTCCATTCCCCGATCCGTCTCCGTCCCCAAGTGTGTAGGGGCTGCCCGAGTCGAGTGACGAGGAGCTGACGATGCCGGAACCGTCGTTGGTGGGATCGCCGCTGAGGTCCTTCTCGGCATCAAAGGCAGTCGTCGCATCGATCGCGTCGATGATCTGTTGTGCCGTGGCGCCGGCGTTGTAGTGGACTGTGAGGGTCGGCGGAACGGCCCCGAGGTCTTCGGTTGCCACAGGCAGCGCGTTCTCGTCGGGAATCGCTTCGGCGACGAGCGGGCTGCCGGCGACACCGTTGACCGCACTGATCAGTTGGCTGAGCGGCGTTACGCCCGGTTCGTAGGTTACGGTCAGTATATTGTCTGGCGAGCCCTGCCATTCGGCCAGGACGCCGGTTCCATGGACGAAGCGAACGGTGATGCCGTTGCCGCCGGTCGTCTTCGAACGGATTTCGAACGCGTTGTTGGGTCCGGCCGGATCGATCTTGCCGATCGTGGCCCTGGCGGTCGGCGACCCGAAGGCCGTGACGTACTCTGCGCCGTCGGCGACGTCGGCCGCCGCGATGGTTCCCGACTGGTCGTTGGGCAGCCCGTCGACTTGCAGGAAGGTGACCTCCGCTCCGTTGAGCGCGTCGCCGTAATCGCGCGACCGCACGATGAAGGCATCGTTGGGGCCCGCGGTGGGATCGACGGCGAACCAGGCACGACCGTCAAAGTCGTTGCGGCCCATGGTAACGTCGACCGAGACCCATTCGCCGGGGATGACTTGCGTGAACTGGACGCCGTCCTCGTCGTCGATGAGTTCGCCGGAATTCGGGTCGAGCAGACCGTCGAGATCGTCGCCGTCGGCGTCCGGGCCGGGCAAACCGACCGGGTTGTGGTCGACCGCTTCGCCGAGCCACGGACCGGCGATCACGTGCCGTGCACCGTCGCTGGTGACGGTGCCGTAAATATCCCTCTCCAGCAGCGTTCCGTAGCTGTCGGGCGCGTCGCCATAGTCCATCCGCTGGACGACGACCGCGTAGTCTTCCACCTCGCCGCTCTCGGCCAGGCCTGTGAAACTGAGCAGGTCGCCGTCGGCATTCAAGCCGGTTTCGGACACCCGGAAACGGGCATAAGTGGCGCCCGGCCGGGCGTCGGCCGGAACCAAGAAGTCATACGTATTTGGTCCGTCCACGAGGACCTGGTTGGTGAAGATTCGCTCGTAGGCTCCGTCGAGGAGGAATTCCGCCCCGTCGAAGATCACGCCGTCTTCGCCGAGCACGCCGCCGCCGCTGTTCGGATCGGGAACCGTGGCGTCCGCCTTGGCCTGAAGGGGAGCGCCCAGGTTGTTGATCCGCGCGACGATATCCAGAACCGTGGTCGCGCCGGGAACGAAGTTCACCGTGAGCGTGTCGATGCCGTTCCACGTCACCGAGGCGTTGCCGGACGTCAGTTGATAAAAGGCCACGATGTAGCCGTTGCGAGCGGGGTCGTTATCGCGGGCGTAGATTTCCAGGGCGTTGTTGACGCCCGGCGGATTGATGGGGCCGGTGGTGGCCGGCACCGCCCAGTCGGCGCCGGCGGTGACGTAGGCCGGACCGTCGGCCAGATCACCATCGGCGATCGTGCCCGAGCCGTCGCTGGCCACGTCGTCGACCAGGAGTGCGGTGAGCGGAGCCCCCGAGTTGTTGACCGCATCGACGAGATCGGCGGCCGTGGTATCGTCGGGATCGAAGGTTACCGTGAGGGTGCCATTCAACCCGGCAGCCCCGTCCCAGGCGGCGGTGACAGTTGCGGAGCCGTCATCGTGGTTGAAGACGATGTCGATGTCGTTCCCGTCGGTGCCCGCAGTCGCGGCCACGATCTCGAAATCGTTGTTGTCGCCCGTCAGGTTCACTACGCCAATGGTGGCAATATCCGTTCCTAGCACGGCGCCGGCGGTGGTTAGCGTGGTCGCGTCGGGCAGGTCTGCTATCGGGATGACGCCGGAACCGTCGCTCGGTTCGAAAGCGCGCAATTGGGCCGTCAGCGGGACGGAGACTCCGAGAGCGTCGATCGCATTGACGATGGCTTGAGCCGTGTGGACACCCGGCTCGTATCGAACCAGCAGGGTATCGACGCCGTTCCAATTGACTGAGATCGGATCGCCGGGGTTATCGACCTCGTAGAAGGTGACGCGTTTGCCGTTCATTGCCGTCCCGTTCGCCCGGGCTACGATCTCGAAGGTGTTGTTGGCGCCGGGCGGGTTGATCGCGCCGGTGGCGGCCTTCGTTCCTGGCGCGGGAGCGATCGAACCTCCGCTGGCCAAGCGGGTCACGGCCAGGTTCAGGCCGCCGTCGGGGATCGTCCCCGTCCCGTCGTTGTCGGCGGCAGCGACGATGTCGGCGGTCACGGGGCTTGCCGACGCTTTGATCGCGTTGACCAATTCCTCCACCGTGGTGTTGCCGGGCACATATTCAATGGTCAGGACCCGCGCCGGGGTGTCGTAAGAGACATTCAATGCGGCGGCCGTATGGAACACCACGCCGATGCGCGTGCCGACCTGGCCGGGATCTCTGGCGGTGAGGATGAACTCGTCGTGCTGGCCCGAGGGGTCGATGACGCCGGTCGTGGCGTAGTCGTCGGACCAGACGCCGTCGCCGTTGAAGTCGATCCAGCCTTCGAGAACTGCGTCCGCGGCGCCGTTGAGGTCGAGCGTGACCAGAACCTGCGAGGCGTCGTTGCCGGGAATCAAACGGAGGCCGACAAACTGGACTCCGTCCTCGTCGTCGACGCCGGCCATGTCGTCGCCGCCTGCGCCGAGGGTCGGCTGTCCGTCCATTTCGGCGTCGATCTGGGTGCCGAGGAAGGGACCGTGAATGTAGTGAACCGCGCCGTCGCGGGCCGCCCTGGTCGGGTAGAGATACTGTCCCGTGAAGATATCGACAGGCGCATCGCCCCAATCGGAGCGATAGCGAACGACGTCGAAGAGGTAGTCTTCGACCTCGCCGTCGGCGGCGATGCCTTCGGAGCCGATGGCCGGGTCGGTGGTGACCGGACCGAGCCAGGAAACGCCGGCGAATTCGAAGCTGGTGAAGCGGAAGCGGGCGCCGCGCTGGTAGACGTCGGCCGCGGCAGGGTCGGCCGGATTGACGAAGGTATCGGCAGGCACGGCAACCGTCAGCGTGTTGACGCCGGCGTCGAGCCAGACGTCTTCGGCGATACGCTCTTCCGCCTGATCGAACTTGCCGTCGCCGTTGAAGTCGATCCAGGCGTTGAGGTAGCCGCCCGTCGAGGCGTTGATTTCGAGAGTACCGACCCCGGAGTCGGCGATGAGTGCGTCCTGCATTTGCAGGGCGGCGGTCACGGCAACGCCGTCGTCGTAGTAGTCGCCGGTCGCGTCGGCGTTGGACAGGGCATTCAATTCGACGTTGGGCGCCGAACCAAGATAGGCGTCGCCGGTGACGACATGGCGAGCGCCGCCCTGGCCGTCGACGGGACCGCTTTCCAGCAGGGTGACGTAGGACGGGTCGGGCAGGTCGCCGAAATCGAGACCGGTCAGATGGATGGTGAACAGGGTCTTGCCTGCAAACGGGGCTGCCGAACGGTTGGGTTGGAGCGCGTTTCCGGCCAGGTCGCGGACCACGGCGTTGTTCACGTCGATCGCATAGTAATAGCCGGGGGCCCAAATGCCGGTGGCCGGGAAGACGTGGAGGATATTGTTCGTCGGATCCCAATCGAGCAGGTAGTCGGCGCCAAGCCGGAGAGTCGGCCAGTCGGCCTCGGGGGTCGTGCTGAAGACGGCCGGATCCAGGACGCGATAGACCTTGACCACGTCGGTGCGGACCGTAACTCCATCAAGTTCTGTGACAGTGAAATCGTCGATGCCGATTCCGCCGCTGTCGAAAAGTTGGACGGCGAAATCGGTGGTTTTCTGGTTGATCACCACGACGTCGTGCAAGGTGCTGTCGTAATCGTAGGCCCCGTCGAGCTTGGGATTGAGCGCGTCGCGCGGATTGGTGTTGTCATAGGGATCGACGATGCGGGCGGTGGGGCCGTCGAAGTCGGCGCGCTCGATGGCACCGCGATCGGGTCCGGTTCCGGGCGAAAGGGGGTTGGGATCGTCGCGTCGCAACTGGTTGTAGCGGTCGCGGTCGGCAGTAATGATTGGTGACGGCGGGATTCCCATGGCGTTCTTGACGGAGAAGAAGGCGGTGCGTTCTCCGAGCCCAGGGCCGGCGCTGTCAATGGCGGCACTGCCGCTGGCCAGGTAGAAATTGTAGACGTCCGCGCCGATGAAGAGGGGCGTGGCATAGGTGATCGGATCGCTGCCTGTGGGACCAGGGCTGCCGTTGTTCTGGAAGAGGTTGGAGCCGATCACCGTGGATGCGGAACCGGAGCCAATTCGGAGTCCCGTGACGGTATTGACGATAATGTTGTTGAGAATCGTGGGGCTGGCATTCACGCCGACGTCGATACCGACGCCGTTCTGCCCCCCGGTGTGGGAGCCGACGACGGTGTTATTGAGGATTCGGCCGAAAGGCACCGGGGCACGGGCCTCATCGACATCGCTCGTGTCGCCCGCAAAGAAGATGCCGGCTGTTCCGAAGTCGGCGACGACGTTGTTCTCCACAACGACGCCGGGGACGAGGGCCTCGGTATTGAGTACGCGCGTATTGATGACGCTTCCGGCATGGGGATTCGGATCGCGCACACCGCCCGCCACGTAAATCCCGTACTCGGACGAATTACGAACGGTATTGGATTCGACGATCACCTGGTCCTGTTGACGTTCAACGTTCTGGTCGCCGCGTTCCTGGCCGACATAGGCGGTACCCACGGTGCGATAGACGGCCCCCGACTCGGCCACGAAGCTGTGATTCGTGTCGAAGACGAAGGAGTTCGGGATTCGGATACTGTCGGACATTGGAGTCGTATTGTTGGCATATTCGGTGCCGCGGCGGATTTCCAACTGGTACTCGCCTACGAGGATCTCGTTGGGGTCGGTGCCTATCTCGTTTTGGGGCACGATGAAATGGTCTTGGTTGTCGTTGGAGTTGGTCACCATTTCGCCGCGTTCGGCGAAGCCGACTATGATGTCGTCGACGTAGAAGCCTTCGTGATCGTTGTTTTGACCTCGCTCGGGACTGCCGAAATTGCCGTGGCCTTCGACCGTCGAGTTCAAGTTGGGTTCACCAGGCAATCGGCCGGCCGTACTGAAGTCGAAGCGCAGTTTGAGACCGGCCTGACCGGCGAACTGCCCCAGGTCGACGCGTGCCTGCCGCCACTCGTCGGCGTCGAAGAGCTCCTGGATTCTCTGACGGGCGTCGGACGAATCATCCCAAGAGGTCGAGAGAAATCGCGGCAGTTCGTCGTCGTTGTCGCGTGAATTGTTGGTAGCCAACAGGTGCCAACCAGTAGTCCCGCCCAGGGTGCCCCAGATCCAGGCACGCGCACTGTCGCGCATGGTGTTGTCGTTATTGGACTGGGCGTTTTCTGTGTCGAGGAAGTAGGTGAAGTACAATGTCGGCTTGTCTGCCGATACGCAGCCGGTCAGATCGAAGGTGTCGGTGATAAGGCTCCCGTAGGCACCGCCGGGGAGATTGTAGTTGCCATTGGGAAGCACGTCGGGATCGTCCAGGGTGCCGCCAATCGCATTACTGAAAGTCAGGTCGTCATGATACTCGTTTTCATCACCATTGGTTTCGCCGACGGAGAGGATGCCGAATTGGCGTTCGCCGTAGTATTCAATGTAGTTACCGTTGCTATTCGCAGCATTGTACTCCTCGAGCCCGAAGTAGTAGCTGGCTCCGCCACTTTGCTGCCGGTTACTGCTGACGCCTGCGATGCTATGGGACTGATTGCGATCGCGGCTGTGGTCCTGGCTTTGTGCGACACCGTGACCAGGATCGTCTTGGCGGTTCGCGGTGGGATGCCAGAGGTTGAAATCCAGTGGAGAAAAGGCCAGGCCGTTGATGTTGATGGCATCTGTCGAAGTCACTGTCACCGAACTGGAGTCGCGGCTACCGTCGCCATTCGAATCGAATACGACAACAGGAATGCCGTTGAGAGTGAACGCATGGAGGCCATTGGCAGTACTTGCGATCAGGACGTTGGTGAGAGCGGGAATTCCGTCGGGAGCTTCGTCGGGGAAGCCGTCGTTGTCAGCATCCAGGCTGTCAATAATGTCAAGGTTCCGCGGCGCGAGAGTTAGGCCGGTGAACGCCAATGGGCCAAGATTGGCGATATGATCCCAACCGCCGGAAATGGACCGGCTTGAGTTTCCGCTTCCGACGACCTGCGTGCGCCAGAGGTTGCCGCTGCTGTCCACCAAGTACAGATCGTCAGCGCCGGTGGACCGCTCGACGAACTGCATGCCGGTAATTGTGCCCATCGTGTACCCTTCGATGGGTGCGGTGGGCAGGTACGCGACAGGCTGCAGCCCGGTGCTTCCGGTGGAAGTGTCTTCGTCTTGTGCCACTCCGCTCGCACTCAGCCGCCAGAGAGCAGGGTTGGCATCGTTGATATCACCCGGGTCCGGTTCGTTGACGATGTCATAGGGCAGGTTGTTGACCGCGTAGTTCTCCCACGAGTTTGTTCCCATATCGCGGAATGCGAAGGCCCCGAAATCCTGGGGTGAATTATTGAATGTGGGAATTCCATCATCTGTACCGCCGGTGAGAGCGGCATTGCCTGTATTGATCGTGTAGAGATTCCCCGATGTGCCGCCGTTGCCTCCATCGCGCTCGCCCATGAGCGTGCCGTCGGGGCGCATGGCAATGTCGTCCATCGTCACCAAGGTAGTGCCATTGTCAGGGGTCTGGAGGCCAACATTCACGATATCGGCACCAGTGAACGGATTGATGATGTGGAGACGATTACCAGTCGAAACAAAGAGCGCCACATCAGAAAGCGTGTAGGGCACGACATACGAACTCAACTGCACCGAACCCGCGAGGTTGGCCGTGCTTGGCAACGGCAGGATGCCGTTGGCTTTGTTGGGAACCACTGCCGAGTGGCTGTTATCGTCTCCCGTTTCATATCCGCTGAAGCCGATGTGATCCTCTACGATCCTCTGGATCGAATTGATCGGCTCCAAGCGAACGTTGGAATTGGGCGGGTTGGCAGTGAAGTACTGCTGGAGTTCGGCCGGAAGCTCATAGTTGGATGAGACGGCGACATAGTACGATTGAGTGATCGTCGGCAGATGCACGGGACCGATGAAGGGATCGAGATCTCCAAAACTGCCGCGACTGAGGTCGTCGCTGTCGAGTCCGGCTCCGGGTTCGGTACCCGGTTGGTCCTCGGTGATATTCGACTCCTGGCCGAGATAGACCAGGTCCAGAGTGTCGTCTGCCGCACCGGGACCACGTGGATTGAACTGGTAGACGGCGAGGACCGTATCGGCGCGTCCAAGCCCATCGGCGTAGTCGATATCGAACACCGTGGACCAGGTCTTGCCGCCGCCGTTCACGCCTCCGATACTCTGGATGTATTCCTGATCGATATCGAGCCTATACCAGTCGATGTCGTCGCGAGTGGCCATTCTGCCCGCCAGGCCGATCGCGGTAAGATCGCTTTCGAGGAGGTTGCCGAGGTACTGGGCGTCGTCTCTGGTATCGTTAACGTTGTCCTCGTGTTCCGCCGTCTCCGCGGCAAGGATGGAATGAGAGGGGTGGCCGAGGATCTCGATGCCGCGCGTGGCATAGCGGATGTCGGCGTATCGGACGGTGGAACCGGGCTTTTCATCCGTCTGGCGGAGACGGACCTGCATCTGGTAGCGTCCCGAGGTGTCGCCTTGGATGTCGGCGTCGGCGCCGTCGACGCTGCTGACACGGAGAAAGTAGTTGGCCTTCGTACCGGTAGTTCCTGGCAGGACCACGTAGAAGCCCGGATCACGCGGGTTGGTCGAATAGAAATCGTGGCCGTCCCAGGCATTCTGGTTGAGGGACCCGACAGAGGCGAGTCCACCCGGATTGAGGAGGGATGCGCCGGTGGCCACAACCAGGGCGACGCCGTTGGCGTCGATCAACTCGATCTTGGCTTCGAGAGCCTGGCTCGTTCGATCGACGTCGATCCAGACCTCTGAACCGGCAATCCCTTTGAAGCTGTAGACGTCCACGTCCGCCGGGTCGTCGAGGCTGATATGGCCTTGGACCTCGAATCCGAGGCGGAGGTTGTCGTCGCCGCCTTTTTCATCGTCTTCGTCGTTGGTGGCCTGGTCGGGTGCCAGTTCGCCGAGGTACTGGGCGGTGGCGATCAGATGGTTGATCCCTGTTCCGCCGGTGTAAGAAGGCTCGATTTCGTTGTGGAAGGCCACATTGCGCGCGTTGGCATACTCGGCAATGGTGATGCCGTTCCAGTTGCCGGCAACAGGATTCCCGTTGCCGCCGGTTCTACCTTGCGGCTTGCCGTTCAGGTCGAATCCGGCCGCGGCCGTGTTGTCATTGATCGACGTCAGGATGACTGGATAATTGGGGGTGCCGATCACCTGGATCGTGCCACCGATGCGATCTTCCACATCGATCGGCGTACCGTCGGCGGTGAAGCCGGCATTGCTGCTGGTGAGCTTGACCACGAGGCTTTCGGTGGGCCTGCTCTGCAGCCGCAATCCGCCCAAAGAGTGCTGGTTGAGGACTCGAATTTCGTCGCGGAGGATATGGACGATGTCGGTGTCGTCCCAGACGGATTCAGTGGTAAGCACCACGTAGCTCGTGCCCGCACGGACATTCATGCCGTTGTACTGGGTTCCGCCGCCGGCGACGGTGTTGTCGACGGTGTTCAGGCGAACGAGCGGGCCGTAGTTGTCGCCGAACTGGTCGAAGGCATCGATCAGGCCGGTGGACCGACCCCAGTCGGGATTAACGTCAGCCGTGAGGGCATTGGCGTTGATGGAGACGGCATCGCCCTGGTTGTCGACGATCTTGTTGCCCACGATCACCGGTTGGGCTCCGCGGACGAAGATGGCGGCGGCGGCATTCGTGCCGAGCCCGTTGCGATTGCTTCCGCCGGCGCTTCCGCCGGCATTCAGTTCGATGACGCTGTTGGTGATGCGAACGTCGGCCTGATGTATTTCGATAGGATTGAAATAATCGTAAACGCCGTTAAAAGGGATTTGGCCGCCGCCATAAGAAAGTTGAATATAGTCGAGACTGCCGTTACTGGTGTGGGCAAAGACCAGGCCGCCCCAGTCGCCGCGGTTAGGTTGTGTGGCTTGGTCGTTCCCCGTATCGAACCCGCCGCCCATGCCGTACGTGTCGTCGTTAAGCGAAGTGAACACGATCGGATAACCTGGCAGACCTTCCGCGATGAGCTGACCGGCGATTTCCGTGTGGATTCGGGCATCCCAAAGCTTGACGATTACCGCCGGATCAATTCGCAGCCTGGCATCTTCACGGGCCACATTATTGACGGGTCCGCCGGGAGTGCCGCGGATCAGCAAGTTGGTCTCAACAACATGGATGATGTCGGTATCATCCCAACGGGCTGCCACTTCGAGGACCTCCTGGGGTTGACCGAAATCGGAGGGGATCCGCACGGAGAGTCCGTTGACCGAGTTGTGGAGGACAGTGTTGCCGTGGATGTCGGGACCTGATCGCTCGATCTGCACACCCGTAGCGGTGTTCATCTCATGCGTGTCTTCGAAACTGGCAAGGTCGGCCGAGATAGCGCCCCCGGCGCCATACTGAACGGTGCTGTAAGCGATCGTTGGCCGGGCGCTGAGCATGTGAATCGAGGTGTAGTTGTCTTCGACCGAGTCAACCATGACCTTGCCGCCGCCGTGCTGGATATCGGCCCAGGTGACCGAGTTGGCAAAGACACCGATGTCTTCGTAATCCGAATCGGCCCGAAACACCAGGCCGCCCCAATCGCCCCCTGACTTGCCGCTGCTGGAACCGTCGCTATCGCCGCCGATGGAGTCGTCGCGGAAAGAGCGGAAGTGGACCTGGTCGAAAGGAGTTCCCAAGACCTGCAACGCCGCGTGCGCGCGGGATATGCCTTGGGCGGAAGTGCCGATTTCGAGGTTGGCGTCCTGGAGTTTGAACACTGCACCCGCGTCGATCATCATCGTGACGTCTGCGGGAAGCTGCACCAAGGCTCCGTCGGGAAGCACTGTGCCGATATTGCTTAAGCCGACCAGGTAGGGTGTATCGGCGGCATTGCCGACCACGCGAACGATCGTCGTGTTGCTCGGATTCTGCGCAATCGTAGCCGCAGCGGTCAAGGCCTGATCGATTTCTGTGTAGAGGCTCGTCGTTCCCGGAATAGACGAATCGAGTCCGGCATTCTCCTTGTCGACGAAAAGAGTGTGGGTGCCGACCTGGAACCAGAAATCGAAGGTTCCGCCGGCGATACCGTCGGCGTCGCCGTCGAGAGAGGAGCCGGTCGCATCCTTCAGGGAGGAGATCGTTCTTGTCTGGAAGTCGAGTTTCAGATCATAGAAGCCGGTTGACGATCCCCCGAAACCGGAATTGAGGACGGTTGGATCCAGGTCCTGCATCCCGGTGCTCATCACGCCGATATAGTAGGTGCCGGGTTCCAGTTCGACCTGGATCATCGAATCGTTGCTGAAATAGTCGTCGTTCTGGGCAATGAGTTCGCGGACTTTGGTCGTGGCGTCAACGGTGACCTCCCGATAGAGCACGAGCTGTGTGTCGAGGTCGGACGGGTTTGCTCTCCGTTCGGCGATCGTCTCGGCGGTGAACTGCCCCGGTTCTTCCAGGCTGAACTGGTAGAGATCGATCTCATTCCAGGCGTTGGGACGTAGAAACTCGCCGTGGAGGAGGTCGTAGTCGCCGGGATAGGTCTCTTCCTGATTCATGGGGTTGTTGAAAGACGTTCCCATCGTCGTGTACTCGGGAAGGTCGTAGGCGTGACTAAGTCCGAGGCTGTGGCCGATCTCATGAATGGCGGTGCCAAACCAGCTTTGCATACCGGGCGCTGCGGTAACCCCAAATCTGTCGTCCCATAGCTCCGAGGCATCCATCAGTGCGATGGAACTGCTCCCGAGTCCAAGAACACCGCCAGGACCAACGGGGTAGTCACCCAAAGTCCGCAAGTCCCCGGTGGCAACAACAAGGCCGGAATTGGCGGTTTCGCGGAACTCAACGCCGAGGTACTCGCTGTAGATTTCGAAGATCTCGCGAGCACGTTGCTTTTGGGGCTCCGTGATCTGGTTGAGCGACGTACCGCCCGAACCGCTAAATGTCTCTGGAAACTGGTACTCAATGACGCCCGTGCCGAGGATATTCGACGTGGCGGTGAAATGTGCCTCGGGGAGGATGTGCCGGTGGCCTGGCTCGTCGTTGCCGCCTATCTGGGTCATGAGGGCGGCGCCGCCGAGCGTGATGTTTTCGCCGGTGATCGCTTGCTGGGCCGCACCGAGGATACCCAAGGCCGTCGCCGTAGCGAAACTCGAACTATTGCCGATGATCGTCGGCCCGGAACCGATGCTCAAGTCGAGAGAATAGGTGCCGCCGGCGGGGTTGGCAATCTGCACGTAGTATGTCTGCCCGGCGGTAACGCTCGTCCCCGTCGGATTGAGAAGACCGGCATCGTCGAGGATTTGGTAGGTTCCCGAGCTCAGCGTCACGGTGAGGATGCCGTTCCGACCCGCGCTAAATCGGTAGGTATCCACATCGCCCATGCCGGCCGGCGTATCGCCGATGAAGCCTTCGAAATGGGCGCCGGTAGTCGCCGCATTCCACAGCGTGCCGACGTTGATCGCCCGGCTTAAGGAGTCGTTGAACTCGGTCGAGGTGCCGATCTCCAGGTGGTAGGTGCCGGCGGAAAGACTGCTGCTGAAGATCAGTTGAGCTTTGTCCTCCTGGGCGCTGTAGACGACCTTGTCGGGGATCAGGATAGCTTCCGACGCTCCCGTGGTGGTGTTCAATCGGTGCAACCGATAGAACGTCGGATTGGTCGCCGCGCTCGTATCCAAGTCATCCTCGTTGAAATACACGTCGATCTTGTTCGCCGCCTGGTTGAGGGTGCGGATCGATACCAGGGCGAAGCCTGTCGTGCCGGCGTCGACCGAGGCCTGGCTGCCGCGTATCGTGAGCACGGCGTCCGCCTGACTGACCGTCAGCAGGTCGACGTCGAATTCGGCCTGGACGGCCGCCTGCATGTTGGCGGCCGCGGTAGCGGCCGGAGTGCCGGCCGTGAAGCTGATCTCGACGTGGTTCGGGTCGAAGCCGCCCGGGTCCGAGTTGATATTGAATTCGAAGGTGACCGATTGGAAGCCGTCGCTGACGGTAAAGGTCTTGCCGTCGGCGGCCGCCGTCAAGTCGGTCGCGGTGAGGGTGAAACCGTCGCGGTAGACCGGCTGCGGCACGACCGACACCACCTGGGCGCCCAGATCCAACTCAAAGTCGATGTTCTGGTCTGCGCCGTTGTTGAAGACGGCCGCCGGGTCTCCCACCTTCTGAGGCACGTTCTTCAACGGGTTGGCGCCGGTTCCCTTGATCGTGATCGTGTAGCTGTCGTCGGGCAACGTTTCGGCAAAACGCATAATGACCCGATTGGCCTTGTCGCCGGGCAGCACCTGGTATTCGATCGGGTCCCCGCCGGCGCGGGTGATCTGAATCGCGTCGAACGTGCTGGTGTCGAGCACCTGCCGCTCGTTGAACTGGAAGAGCAGTTCGCGCGGCGCCACGTGCAGGGTATCGCCGTCCTCGAGCTCCCCGCCGGCGTTGGGGATGATCTTCACCAGTTCAGGACCAACCATTCGCTCCTCGTTGGTGACCAGAAGCGAGAAGGCCTGCGAGGCGACCCCGCCGGTGGCGCCGACGTGGATGGTGTAAACGCCCGGATCGGTCAGGTCGATCTTGACCTGCTCCACGTTGTCGACGTGGTTCAGTTGCGTGCGCACGGCCGGCGCGTTGGGACTGGCCGGATCGAGGGTCCAGGGATAGTAAGTGGCGCCGCCGGCATCGGTGATCCAGAGGTCCAGATCGTTGACCAGGGTGGGGGTTGAATTGTCCAGGCCGGTTTGGGCCGTGCCTGCCGGGTCGGTCCAGACCAGCGTGGCCGTGAGGGGACTGTTTCCATGCGAGGTGACGGTAAACGTCTGTTCGGTTCCGCTGTAGGTGCTTTGGGTGATTTGCGCAACGCCGCTGGCGGCCGCCACCTCGGTGACGAATTCAGCCGCCTTCTTCGCATCGACCAGTCCCCAGCCGTAGGAGTAATCGGGACCGACGTTGCCGGCGTCGGCGGCGGTGTGAATGATCAGGCCCTTGAGCGTGGCGCTCAGAGGTGAAAAACTCGGTATGCTGTTCTCGATGTGCTGTTTCAGCAGCACGGCGGTCCCCGCCACGTTGGGCGAGGCCATCGACGTTCCATTCTTGGTATCGTAGGCGGTGTTCGACGTGTCCACCGAAGAATAGACCTGCACGCCGTTTCCGACGACGTCGGGTTTGACGCGTCCGTCGTCGGTGGGCCCCCAGCCCGAGAAAGTCGACATCTGAATGTCGCTTGAGGAATACGGATCGACGATCACGTCGTTCACGGCGCCCACCGTGAGGTTGTTCTTGGCGGTTTGGATAGCGCCTACTGAGTCGTAGCCCGTGCCGGCGTTGCCGTCGGCGGACGGCGGCGGAATCGTCGCCGAATTGACGAGATAGAAACCAGGACGCAGCCAACCGGGCAACCCGGGATTGACGGAGAAGAACGCGGCGTAGATCCCGTCACCACTGTAATTCCAATAGTCCTCACCACGGTCGTTCCCTGCCGACCAGACACTGAGCAATTTGGGGTTGTCGTAAAGCACATCGTCCAGTTCGGCGGTAACGGCCAGGTACGAGCCGAATTTCGTGTCCTCGGTGTTGCTGACGGACATATCACCCCACCAGATGTCTCTCCAGCCCGTCGGAGACGACGGATCCGACGACCAATCCCAGCCGGAAGAGTACCCGTAGGAATGATTGGTCACATCAATGATCCCAGAGTTAGCCCTCATCTCGATGAAGTCATCGTCCCAGTCGAAGGATTGGATATCGACTGCCGTGGCCATGCCTTCAGCAGCAGGGTCGACCCCGGCAGCACCGATCGTGCCTGCTACATGAGTCGCATGATCGTCGGTCGACGGGGGATCGAGCACGCTCACACGACTTCCAAATTCCTGGTGAGTCGCCAGCACGGTACCGCCGTCCCAGACTCCGACTGTGTAACCAAAGCCGTCAAGATTCAGGCCAAGCGAGCCGCCGGGCTGCAGGTACTCGGCGTTGGTGGTGTCGGCCGCATTGACGTTCATCGGCTTGAGCGGACGGAATTCATCCGGGCTGTCGGCCGCAGCGATGAGTTGAATCGATCCCACCTCCGGCATCGTAACGGCGGCATCTCCAAACAACGGCAGATCATCGAAGCTGTAGTCATTCAGGGTCGACGTCGTAATGCTCAACAGCATACGCTGCTCAAACTGCTCCATTCGCAAGTCACGGTGCCTCAACGACCGGCGGCTCTTGGAGCGGCCTCGCGAGTCGCAGCGAGTTGCCTCGGCGTGTTCGTTTTTCTTGGCGCGGGAGAAACGGCGGAACGATGACCAGAGCGACATGGACCATCTTCTCCTAAAATGAATGCTGCGGAGCGTCAACTGCGCATCGGAGGTATGCACGCAACGAGCGCGCGGAAGCTGAGAACGACGAGAAAGCGCGCTGTTCCGGCAAGAAACCGATAATAGCGATTATGACGGCGATTGTGTTTGGCACGCGTCAGAATGTCAAGCTTTTTTTGCAGGAACGTGGAACTCGTTCCGGGGAAAATGCGTCAAGGCTGACCTGGCTGCACCGATCGAGAGAAACCGCGTCGACATCGGGGCTTTGTCCCGATCGCGATGGGGGAATCGCAGTTGGGCTACGTGGAAAACCACGTGTCCGATCCGGGAAAGCGTCGCGGACCGGGCGGTGTTGTTTGCCAGATTCGTTGTTTGGGCACGATCCAGAGGGGGGTTGGGCCTTCAATATCGTAAAGACGATTAGTCTATTGCAACAATTTTCATGGATGATTTTTGCGGTGATCTTGAGGACTCACCGCCCGTGCTGAGGTGGATTGGGGTTTTCTGAATCTGGCGGGCAGGGGACGGCGACTCCATTGGAACATCCCCCCCATTTGATGCGAATTACCAAGTCGTCACGTCTTCGTTTTCCAGGCTATACTTTTCGAGCGGTCCGCGACGGCCCGCACACGGACATGAGAGAAACCCACCGAGTAGTGGGGGCCTGTTTGTAGCTGGAGAAAGCCGGATGATTCGCAAATTGATCGCCGCAGTGGTTGTTCTAGGGGGGATTCTGGTGGCGTGCCCTGCCGGTGCCGGGGAACCTGGCTGGGTCGGCCAGGTGGTCAAACCACGTTCCCAACGGGATGAGATTCGGCAAACGCCGATCATCTATCGCCCCTACCGCCCGCTGCATTTCTACGGCAACACAGTTCGCCGCGCCTATTATCACGGGCGGGTTCTGCCGGCCCCAAGCGAGTTTGGCGAGGCTGCCCGGGCCATTTCCGAAGCCCGGTGAGAGCCGGAATAGACGGAACGTCTTGCCGGGATCAGGTTCCGTAGGATACGAGGACGTCGGCCAGGACCTTGCGGGCCTCGTGATTTCGGTCTGTGGCAACCGCGACGATCCCTTTGCCGGCTTCGCGGCGGATGATCCGAATGCTCCGCACGTCGATATGCACGTCGCGCAGCCGCTGCGTGATCCGCGCGAGCTGGCCGGGCTTGTCGTCGAGTTGGATGACCAGGGCATCCTCGCTGATCGCCTGGAGCGAGGTCTGCGCCAGGGCTTTGAGAGCCACGTCGTACCGGTCTACCGCCAGAACGACGATCTTTGAGGACCCGACGACTTCCGCGTCGAGGAACTCGATATTCACGCTCGCGGCCGCGAGCGCGTCGGCAATCTCCGCCACAACGTCCGGGCGGTCTTCACTGACGATGACGATCTGTTTCATGTTCGGGCCTTTTCGCCCAGGTCGGCAATAAATCGGTCGATGTGCTCGCAGGTCACGTGCGGCATGGTGATCAAGTGGGCGGTTCCGCCGTAGACGGCCAACTGCCAACGGCTGACTACGCCCGGGTTGGGCCGATCGAAAACGACGGTGATGGAGTTCTTGTGCCGCCAGGCATTCCGTCCTGCGCGGCACAATTGTTCGACGGCGTAATCGGCCACCTCGAAACACTCGCCGACCATGCGGCGAAAACCGTCGAGTCCGACCGTCCGCAAAGCATACCAGAGAAACAGCGGCGTGATCGCGTTGCGCGATCCGGAGAGGGTCGTGTCGAGCGTGCCGACGTACTCGATACGACGAGCGATCCGGTCGACGTTCGACTTGCGGGCGAGGGCCACCCCGCAGGGAATGGGCGAGCCGACCATCTTGTGGCCGCTGATGCTGACGCTGTCGACTCCGGCGTCGAAGTCCCACGGTTCGGGCTCCTCGACGAAGGGGAGGATCATGCCGCTCAGGGCGGCGTCGGCGTGGATGTAGTACGACTGGATCGCCAAGTCGTCGAAGATTTGCCGGATCCCGGGGATGTCGTCGACGGCCCCCTTCATGGTCGTGCCCACGTTGGCGAAGACGATGGGCGGAACGTCGCGGTGGATGCGGACGGTTTCGCGAAGGTCCTCCAGATCGATCCGCCCGTCCGGACAACTCTTGATCATGATGTTGCGGACGTGCAGGCAGCGAAGGATCTTGTTGACCGAGTAGTGCGTATCTTCCGAGTAGTAGACGAGGCCTTCGGGAAACAGTTCGCGCCCGAGGAAGATACCGTACATGTTCCCCTCGGTTCCGCCGTTGGTCATGTAGCCCCACACGTCGTCGACCGATCCGTGCGTCAACTGGCGAAACGTTTCGAGGACTTCGCGCTCGAACAGATGGGTGTTGAGGTGGAAGTTGCTGGGGACGAACGGGTCGCCCACGTTATTCAAGGGAAAGGCCAGGAAATGGAACAAGTCGCGATAGTCGAATCGGCCGTTGCAGGGGTAGCCGACGAAGTTGCCGGCCTCTTTTTCCAGCGCGTTGTAGAGATTCCCGAGGCGACGAGCGCCGTCCTCGTCCAACCGGGCAATACTCGGCGGTTCTGCCATCGCTAGTCCTTTGTGATGGTGGTCAGCTCGACGCGGGGCAAGCCTGCATCAGGTCGACGCTTTCCGGCCGTCCCGCGACACTCGCGATCAGACACGAACCGGGCGCCGGCTGACGATCGACTCCGTCTGTTTCTGTCCGAGGATCAAGGCGTCGCGGGCGAGCTGTCCGTCCAGCAATCGGGAGGGCGTGCCGGTGCGAATGGCCTTGACCGCTTCCGTCAGTTCGGCGGCGAAGTCGTCGGTTTCGTCCTGACCCGGGGTGAACTTGGGGTACGTGACGCGGCCGTCGTCGGTCAGGACCGTGACCGGCGTCTCGGTCCAGGACTCGAACAGCAGCGTGGCGCGTTCGAGGTGGATTTCGTATCCGTTGGTAAAGGGCCGGCCCTGCTGGTTGATCACGCCGCTGGTGGCGGTGACGACGAGCGAACGATCCTCGAAGAAGAACTGGGTGTTGAAGTATTCGGCCACCTTGCCGCGCATGCGGCCGATGCTGCTGACCGTCTTGGGCATGCCGCAGACGAGCCGGATGAAGTGTGCGTCGTGGATATGCAGGTCGATCATGGGACCGCCGCACCCTTGAGGGTCGTAGAAATCCTTGAGCCAGAGCGGATCGGAAATCACCCGCGTGAAGTTGCCGCCCAGAAACCGGCCGTACTTCCTGGTCTGGATGGTCTTCAAGGCGAAGCGGTAGGCCGCGAAGAAGGGGAGCACGTGGGCGATCATCAGCATCTTGCCGCTTTTCTCCGAGGCCTTAACCATCCGTTTCGCATCGGCGACGTTCAGCGCGATCGGCTTCTCACAGAGCACGTGCTTGCCGGCTTGCAGAGCCGCGACCACCGCGTCGGCGTGGGCACACGGCGGAAGGCAGATATCGACCATGTCGACGTCGGGATCGGCGAGCATGGCGTCGAACTCGCTGTAGGTCGAGATCCCGGTGAGGTTCATTTTCTTGCCGCGGGGCCCGAAGTTCCCCTTGATCGCTCTCCAGTCGCCCGTGAGGCGTTCGGGAATCTTCTCGCAGATTGCCTTCACTTTCGCCCCGCGCACCTTTTCGTAAGCGAGGTAGTGAATCATTCCCATGAAACCGAGACCGCAGATTCCAACGTTAACCATGCTCAGTATCTCCAGACGGTGTTGAGTATTCGATTGCAGGTTGACGCCCCTCCCTACGAAAGGCTGCCGGCGTTCCACGCCTCAGCATACCGAAGCTGCCGCGAATTCGCCAGCAAGCCCGCACGAGGTTCTCCGGCCATTCGGAAATCAGGAATCGGCCGGACCTTAGCCACGTGCGGCGACTTCTTGGAACCTTCCGAAGGCCTCATCCCAGGCGGCCGTGTCGTGGGGTTCATACTCGACGACGGGGAAGCTGTTCCTGACGACTTCGCGGGCCTGGGCGATCCCCGCCACGTCGCCGGCGGCGACGGCCTGCATCATCAGGTTGCCGATCGCGGTGGCCTCGATCGGACCGGCCACGACGCGGCGTCCGCAGGCGTCGGCGGTGGCCTGACAAAGCTGCCGATTCTGAGTGCCGCCCCCGACAATGTGGATCGTTTCCAGCGGGGCCCCGTTCAGTTGCTCGCACATCCCGAGGACGCGGCGAGACTTCAAGGCCAGGCTTTCGAGGGCACAGCGGATCACGGCCCCTTCGTTCTCCGGAACCGTCTGACCCGTCCGCCGGCAAAACTCGCAAATTGCCTCGGGCATGTTCTTGGGCGCCAGAAAATCCTGGGCGTCGGGATCGATAAACGACACCAGGGGCCGGGCAGAGGCCGACATTCGATTCAGATCTTCCCATCCCCAGTCTTTTCCCGCCTGGTTCCAGACCTGGCGGCATTGCTGCACCAGCCATAATCCGCAGATGTTCTTCAGCAGCCGGATCGTGTTTCCGACTCCACCCTCGTTGGTGAAGTTGAGGTCCATCACCTGGTCGTTGACCACCGGCTGGGGCGATTCGATTCCCATGAGAGCCCACGTGCCGAGACTGATATAGCACCAATCGGGCTTGCGGCCGGGAACCGAGGCAGCCGGCACGGCCATGACGGCGCTGGCCGTATCGTGCGAACCGGGCAAAACAACCTCCGCGGCCGGCAGCCCCGTATCGGCGGCCAAGGCCTGGCGGAGGCGTCCCAGATTGGTGCCGGGCTGGGCGATCTGCCCGAGGATGTCCGTCGGAAGCTGCATTTTCTCCAGCAACGCCGTGGCCCAGCCGCCCCGAATCGGGTCGAAGAACTGGGTTGTAGTCGCGTCGGTCATCTCGTTGCACTTCTGCCCGGTCATCATCCAGTGAAACAGATCGGGCATCATGAGGAACGACTCGGCCATTTCCAGAACGGGCGAGTTGGCCAATTTCATCGCGAGGAACTGGTAGAGCGTGTTCAGTTGCATGAACTGCAGGCCGGTGTGCTGGAAGATCTCCTTCCGCGACACCCACTCTTCCGCCCGCTCCATCATCCCGTTGGTTCGGGCATCGCGGTAATGAACGGGGTTGGCGAGCAACTGATCCCCCTGCGCGAGCAACCCGAAGTCGACGCCCCAGGTATCGACTCCCACGCTAACGATCCTTTCGCCGTGGGCTGCACCGGCGGCACGCATCCCACCCGTCACATGGGTCCACTGCGCGAGCAGATCCCAGTAGAGGCTTCCGGCGACGTCGACCGCCCCGTTCTCGAACCGATAGACCTCTTCGAGGGTGATTCGCTGCCCGTCAAAACGGCCGACCACGTGCCTCCCGCTGGAGGCGCCCATGTCAATCGCCAAGTATGCCTTTTCCGCCATTGCTTCCCTTTGACGCCGTTGAGAGATGTCCGATGGAACGGAAGTGTCCATCTGGGTAGAGAATAGGTCCACTGTGGCAAATCGTGCCGCCTGCCAGCCCGTTCGTCAAGTCCCGGCGGGACCTAGCGATGTTGACGACCGTGGTTTGGAGGCCGGCCCATCGCAGGCAAGCATCGCAAGGAACCTCTGCTACGAGGGCAGAGCGACTGTGTAGGAACACCTCGACACAGGTTGGAGGATTGCCGGGCACGACGGGTCGGGAATTGGCACGGATGCCGTTTTTGTGTCGGCAGCCCCCCTCATTGCGGCAGGGGGCGGAGAGTAAGCGCAATTATCTTGACTTTGTTTACAAACTTACATACGATTTGCCGATTGAGTGTGAAGTGGGCGGGCGGACCGGCCATTGGCCACCCCGTAGGGCACATCGAGCACCGGTTTTTCGCGAACATGAGTACTAAGATTAGGAATGATATGCCGGGTACTGATTCCGAGCGGAGCGTGCCCGTCGCATCGGAAGGGCAACTTGAGGAGCTTCGCCGCGCCGGCGAGGCTCTGGAGTCGGCATCCCCTGAGGAAATCATCACCTGGGCAGTCGAGAACCATTATCCCCGACTGACGATGGCGACGGCTTTTGGGCCGGAAGGATGTGTGATCCTGTCGATGCTGGCGAAGATCGAACCCCGCGTTTATGTTTTCAATTTGGACACGGGATATCAATTCCGGGAAACGCTCGACCTTCGCGACCGGATCGCACAGCGGTACGGGATCGAGGTGGCATACGCGCGGGCTGAACTGACGGTGGAGCAGTACGAAGCGCAGCATGGCGGCCCGCTCTACAACCGGGAACCGGACCGATGCTGTTTCGATCGCAAGGTCAAGGTCTTGCGCGAGCATGTAGTGGGATTCACGGGTTGGATGAGCGGGATTCGGCGCGACCAGAGTCCCCACCGAGCCAAGGCGCCGATCGTGGGATGGGACAAGAAGTTCGGGCTGGTGAAGATAAGTCCCCTGGCAAACTGGACGAAGCACGAGGTGTGGAAGCGAATCGCCGACGAGGATATTCCTTACAATCCGCTTCACGATCAAGGCTATCCCAGCGTGGGATGCTGGCCTTGCACCCGGGCGGTGTTGTTCGGCGAGGACGAGAGGGCCGGTCGTTGGAGCGGCACGGCGAAGACAGAATGCGGTTTGCATACCGTGGACCAAGAAGAGTGAACCACGGGCCAAGGTAGCCATGAAAATCTCAGCAAAGACCGAGTACGCGTGTATTGCGATGCTCGAACTTGCATCTCGATTCGGATCGGGTGAGCCGGTGCAGATTCGCAGGATCGCGGAGCGCCACGAAGTCCCGCCACGTTTTTTGGTCCAGATTCTCCTCCAACTCAAGGGTGCAGGCCTGGTTGCCAGCACGCGAGGTGCGGCCGGCGGTTACCATCTGGTGCATCCGCCCGAAAGCGTCTCTCTGGGCGACGTGATGGCAGTGATCGAAGGTGGGACGAACGGTGAAGGCAAGTCGACGAGCAGCGCTTCCCCCGATTCACCGGCCGTCAAGGCTCTGAACTCGGCCTGGCAGGGGATCGCCGAGATGGAGCGGAAGATGCTCAGTGAGATCTCCTTTGCCGAGCTGCTCGAGCGAGCTCGCGAGCAGGACGAGCAGATGTACTACATCTGACCCGGACCGTCACCGTTTCTGAGGCGGGCGGACCTCGGGTGACGATTTCTGTATGCCCAATCTGCCGGTCGTTGCGAGCTTTCGCCGATCCGCCTATAGTAACCGGTTTGTCCTCGACAGGGACATTCTGTGCATTTCCTCATGAAGGAGAAGTCTTTCCATGGCCGATTTGATTGCCCCCCACGGCGGCTTGAGTGAGCCCGTTTGCCGAACCGTTCCGCAAGAGTCGAGAAAGGACTTTGTCGCCACGGCCGAGCAACTTCTGCGGGTTCCGGTGTCGGATGCCGATCTCTCGACCGTCTATCGCTGGGGCGACGGCGGGCTGAGTCCAACGATCGGTCCCATGGATTCCGCCACCTACGATCGGGTGCTCGAGGAGGGCGTCATCGAGGTCGATGGGAGGAAATATGCGTGGACGATTCCGCTTTCCCTGCCCGTTACGTCCGAGTTGGCCGCCCAGCTCTCGCCGGGGCAGACCGTCGCGCTGGTGAACACGAAGAACGAGGTCATCGGCACGCTCGACGTCAGCGACGTCTTCGAATGGGACAAGCAGAAGTACCTGTCGAAGGTCTACCTGACCGACCGCACGGATCATCCGGGGGCCGACATGGTCCTCGTGGGCGACGCAGACAAGACGCACCTGCTGGGCGGCACGGTCCAGGTTCTGCCCCAGCCGAAACATCCGGCCTTCGGCCGTTACGTCTTGTCGCCTCGAGAGGTCCGGCGATTGCTCGCCGAGAAAGGCTGGGAGCGAGTCGTCGCCTTCCAGACCCGCAACCCCTTGCACCGGGCTCACGAATACGCGTTGGTTTGCGGACTGGAGACACTGCTCCGAGCCGGATACAACGCCGGAGCCTGCCTGAACCCGCTCATCGGCGAAACGAAAGGCGACGACGTCCATGCCGACGTGCGGATGAAGACTTACGAAGCGCTCATCGACCAAAGGAAGCTCGGCGAGGGCGACAGCGATCCGGAGCTTTGGGGTTCGCGCGACGACGCCGTCCCCGATCGCGTAATCCTGCTGGGGCTCGATATCAAGATGTTTTACGGCGGGCCGAAAGAGGCGGTCATGCACGCCATCTATCGCCAGAACTTCGGGTTCACCGACCTCGTTATCGGCCGAAAGCACGCCGATGCACCCTACCACGACGGCACGGCGATCTGGGGCGATTTCGACGCCCAGGAGATCTTCAACAACCTGGCGGGCGATCTGCAGATCAAGCCCCTCAACGTTGGATTCGCAGCCTATTATGAGTCGATGGGGCGCGTCGACCTGATGGAGAATCACGCGGACGAGAAGCCGGTGTTCATCTCCGGCAAGCAAGTGCGCGCATCGCTGATGGCCGGCGAAACCGTCGATCCGCGGATCATGCGCGAGAGCACGGCCAGGATCCTCATCGAAGCCATGGCGACCAAGTGAGACTTGCCGAGGTCAGCGGCGGTGCGATTTCGCCTCCTGGTCGATATGCTGCGAGATCCAGGCTTCCAACTCGGCCTGGTCGACCGGGGGGAGTTTCGAGAGATCGGGACGCAGATTAACCGCGCCCTTGATGTAGATGTGCTGGATCTCGTCGGCCGGCTTGTCGGTGTTCCAGTGGATCAGGATACGAATACATCTTTCCAGCGAATCGGGAACCCCCAATTCGTGGAGGCACATCAGGGCCACGCTGCTCCAATGCAGTTGCCGGGCTGCCAGAGCGGGGAATTCGGCATCGAGATCCAGCGTGGTTGTGAAAATGGCGCTGGCAACGTCGTCGGCTTCAATTCCGTTCCGGCGGATCATCAGCGCCAGCAACTCCCGGGTCGCTTTGAGGATTGCGTCGCTGTTGTTGGCGTCGGCCGTCGTCGCCCCACGGACTCCACGACACGGCATTGAGGTATCCCCGCAAGAAAATCTGGCTTGAATCAGAAGGAGTAGTGGAAGACTAGCGGTTTCTTAGTCTACCTGGGATCTTCTCACGCTTCTACCTCCCCGGGGCCGGACGAGATTTTGAAGCATAGTAACGCACATTCCGAAGACCATCCCAATCTACCCCCATCAGGTGGGGCGGAAGACTGCTTCACTTGAGCCAAAGAAGAAGCCCATACCCACGGATGAATGGGTATGGGCCATGGAGGAACTCCCGCTAGCTTATCAGTTCCGTTTGCCGTGACGTCTTTTCAGGTCATCACTCGCGTCGCCTCAAGATTTCTCTGGTTGAGGCAGGAAATCAGCCTCCCACCTGCCATCAGCCCGAGTGGACAGCCACGCGCCGCGGCTTTGCCGCCTGCACCTTGGGTAGATGGACGGTCAAGACTCCGTCTGTGTAGCTCGCCGTGATCCGCTCGGTATCGACGGCCTCTCCGATTCGGAACCGGCGATGGTAGTCTCCGACACCATACTCGCGAACCAGGAAGTCTGTGTCTGCTTCCTGGCGAGGGTCGACACGAGCCTTGAGCGACAACTCGTTCTCTTCGTAGTCGATCTCAATCGAGTCGGGTGAAGCGCCGGGCAGGTCGGCGAGAATCACGAGTTCGTCGGCCTGCTCGTAAATATCCACGTTCGGTTGATAATGGCACCTGCACCCTTGCAGTTCGGATTCTCGGCTCTGGGGGTTGGTTCGACAGCGCTCAGACATGGTTATCTCCTTTTCATCGCGATTCGCGCTAGTTAGTTGCCGGGATGTACCTGGATTCTGTGGCGTCGTGCCGTTTCGGATTTGGGCAGCGTGACCGTCAGCACGCCCAGAACCAGAGTCGCCTCCACACGCTCGGCATCGACTGCGGTGGGTAACTGGATGGTGCGGGAAACGGCACCCCGGCGTCGTTCCCGGCGATAGTAGGTGGCGTCTTCTTCTTCGCTCCCGCGGGGTTCAACCGAGATCGCCAGTTCGTCATCGATCACGGAGATTTCGAGGTTCTCCGGTTTGACGCCGGGCAACTCCGCCTCCACCAACCAGGCATCGTCTTTCTCCCAGACGTTGACGGCCATGGATCGGCGGCCGGACGAACGCTGGGGAGTCTCGCCGAAAAAGGACGACAGAAGCCGGTTCATTTCGCGATCAATCCGATTGCTACGGACAGGGTTCAGACATTGAAAGACCATGGGAGTCCTCCTTCTGTTCAGTTTTGGGCAAACCAGCGACCGATCGGTCACTGCCTGCTGCTCATACGTGACCACCGGTTTCTATGAGCAATCTCCGTGCCAATCCATGGTCGTCATCCGTAAGCGTATTTACATAAATAACTTATGGAACTCTGTTGGAGAGTGGCTCATAGCTAAACTGCCAAAATGACATCTTCAGCAAAGGCGCGTTCCTCGCCGAGTACTTCACGTCAGTACACGACTGCCAAATTGACACTCGTGACGAGGAGGCCGCTGTGAGGCCGAGACTTGTGCCGAGTGAACGGGCGGGCGAATGGACGCGACGAGATCGAGCGGCGTGGAGTGGCGGAGGGAAGGCTCGCAGTATCTGCGGTTGTTCAAGTGGATCACTGCCACTATACTGAACAGCTTAAATTCAGACTCTGCCACCCTAAATTGTGTATTTTGGGCAGATTTCGAGATCGTTGTAAGCGTAGCAGCCACAGCTTTGACTTGGTGGCTATCTGCCGGCCCTAAAAGGGGCTCCCCTCCGGCCTAATGGAATTTGGCATAGATCATGCGTTTCTCGTTGATTGATCGAATCGACGTATTGGAGCCGGGCAAGCGGATTGCTGCGGTGAAATCGTTGTCGATGGCCGAAGAGTATTTGGCCGACCATTTTCCTGGGTTCCCCGTCATGCCGGGAGTGTTGATGCTCGAGGCGATGACTCAGGCGAGCGCCTGGTTGGTTCGAGTGACGGAGGACTTCGCCCACAGCATGGTCGTTCTGCAGGAAGCGAGGAACGTGAAGTACGGGCAGTTTGTTCGGCCGGGGCAGACGCTTGAGGTATCGGCCCAGATCGTTGAACACGGGGAAAAGGAGACCAAGGTCAAAGCTCAGGGTGAGATGAACGGTCAGGTCACGCTCCGCGGACAGTTGATCCTTCGCCGCTACAATCTGGCGGAGGAGTCCCCCGCGAAAGCGACGATCGATGCGTCGCTGATTGAGGAGTTGAGATCGCAGTTGGCGCTGCTTTGCCCTGTCGAAATAGGCCATGGGAGTTGAGTGCGATGCAGTTGGAAGGGAAAATCGCGTTGGTCACCGGCGGGAGCCGGGGCATTGGGCGGGCCTGTGTCGTGGAACTGGCACGGCGAGGAGCCGATGTCACTTTCGTGTATCACAGCAACGCCGAGTCGGCCGCCAAGCTGGTGGCCGAATTGGAGGGGCAGGGCCTGAAGGTCCGGGCCGAGCAGGCTGACGTTCGCAGCGCGGAACGCGCTCAGCAGATCGTCGACGGGATTGTGGAGAGGCACGATCGGATCGACGTCCTGGTGAACTCGGCGGGGATCGTCATGGACGGGCTGCTGGGGTCGATGCTGCCCGATCAATGGTCCAGCGTCATCGAGACCAACCTGACGGGCACGTTCAACTACTGCCGGGCTGTGACCCAGCAGATGATGTACCAGCGCAGCGGCAGCGTGGTCAATTTGTCGAGCACGGCAGCCGAGTTTGCGTCGCGGGGCCAGGTGAATTATGCGGCGAGCAAGGGTGGAATCAACGGTTTGACCAAGGGCATGGCCAAGGAGTTGGCGCCTCGGAAGATCCGCGTGAATGCCGTTGCTCCGGGAATGATCGAGACCGACATGAGCGCGGCAGTCCGCAACCTGGCCGGCGATCAGATCAAGAAGGCGATCCCGATGAAGCGAATCGGCAAGCCGGAAGAAATCGCGTCGGTCGTGGCGTTCCTGGCCGGCGACGACGCAAGCTATATCACCGGGCAGGTGCTGCTGGTCGACGGCGGCCTGAGCCTGGGAACCTACTAATCGTTGAAACCAAGGAGATTATGCACATGCCGACGAAAGACGAAGTTTTTGAGAAGGTTCAGGAAGCACTGGTCGAAGCCCTGGGCGTCGACGACGACGAGGTGACCCCCGAAGCGACCCTGGTGGGCGATTTGGGCGCCGAGTCGATTGACTTCCTCGACATCGTCTTCCGCTTGGAGAAAGCCTTCGATATCAAAATCCCGCGCGGCGAGTTGTTTCCCGAAGACGTTTGGACCAACGCGGAGTACGTGCAGGACGGCAAGGTTACGGAAGCCGGGCTCGAAGAATTGCGGCGGCGCATGCCCTTCGCGAATTTGGATGAGTTTGCGAAGAATCCCGTCGTCCAGGAATTCGGTAACCTGCTGACCGTGGCCGATATGTGCCGATTTGTCGAAGGCAAAGTCGACGTGACCGATTGAGGTCGCGAGTTCGGACCGATGGAAATGCGTTTGTGGCTTGGCCCGGAACGGATCGCTCCCGACCGAGGTCCCACGGCGTTCGGATCTCTGTATTCTGGCGGAACAACCACCCATGCGATGGTATTGGATCGATCGGTTTATTGAGTTCGAGAGTGGTCGCCGGGCCAAGGCCGTGAAGAATATCACTCTCGCGGAAGACCACTTGCACGACCATTTCCCCTTTTTCCCCGTGATGCCGAATTCCCTCATTATCGAGGGCGTTGCCCAGACGGGCGGCCTGCTGGTCTGCGAATCCACGGGGTTCCGGGAGAAAGTCGTCCTGGCCAAGTTGTCAAAGGCCAAGTTCTACAGCGACGCCAGGCCGGGCGACACGCTGGTCTACAGCGTCACCGTCGACGACATCCGCAAGGACGGCGCCATGGTCACGGCAACGAGCCACAAGAACGAGGAACTGCACGCCGAAATGTCGATCTTCTTCGCCCATCTCGACGACGCCTACCGCGACAAGAGTCTATTCGCGCCGGGTGACCTCTTGAAAATGATGCGCGTGTTGCGGGCCTACGACGTCGGAATCGGGCCGGACGGAGGTCCGCTCCGCGAACCCGCAGAAGACCCGTCGGTTGAGCCAGTGAATCCGGGAGGCCAGTCATGAGAAGGCGCGTCGTCGTCACCGGAATCGGATGGGTCAATCCCCTGGGAGCCGAGATCGACCGGGTATGGCAGCGGCTTCTTGCCGGCGATTCCGGGGTGGGGATGATCTCGCGTTTCGACGCCAGCAACTTTCCCACCAAGATCGCCGCAGAGGTGCGCGATTGGGACCTTTCCGACGTGGGCGAGGACCCTGCCGACTGGGAACACCAAGGTCTCCATACACGATTTGCCGTGGGCGCCGGCAAGAAGGCCTTTGCCGATTCGGGCCTCAAAGACGCCTCTCTTGATCCGACTCGGTTCGGCGTCTACACGGGCAGCGGCGAGGGGCAGCAGGACTTCGACCGTTTCACTCAGATGATGGTCGCGGCCCTGGAGGGTGAAACGCTCGACGTGGTCAAGTTCACCAAGAAGGGGCTTGAGATTCTGAACCCGATCTGCGAGTTGGAGCAGGAACCCAACATGCCGGCCGCCCACCTGGCCGGCATGTTCGACGCCCAAGGCCCCAACGTCAATTGCCTGACGGCCTGCGCGGCAAGCAGCCAGGCCATCGGCGAGGCGGTCGAGATCATCCGCCGCAACGAGGCCGACCTGATGCTGGCCGGCGGCACCCACACGATGATCCACCCCTTCGGCGTGACCGGGTTCAACCTGTTGACGGCCTTGAGCACCTACAACGAGAATCCCGCCAAGGCCTCGCGGCCCTTCGACCGGAATCGGGACGGGTTCGTGCTCGGCGAAGGCGCCGGCATGGTCATCCTCGAGGAACTCGAACACGCCAGGAGGCGGGGCGCGAAGATCTACGGCGAACTCGTCGGGTACGGTTCGACCGCCGACGCCTTCCGGATCACCGACACCCACCCCGAAGGTCGCGGCGGCATCAGTTGCATGAAGATGGCCGTTGCCGACGCCGGGCTCAATCTCGACCAGATCGACTACATCAACGCTCACGGGACGAGCACGACCGTGAACGACAAGGTCGAGACCCTGGCAATTCGCGAGGTCTTCGGCGAGTATGCCGACAGGATTCCCGTTTCCAGCACCAAGAGCATGATGGGCCACCTGATTGCCGCAGCGGGGGCGACGGAGCTGATCGTCTGTCTGTTGACGCTTCGCGACAACATCGTCCCCCCGACGACCAACTACGAAACGCCGGACCCCGACTGCGATCTGGACTACGTTCCCAACGTGGCTCGCGAGCACAAGTGCGACAACGTGCTCAGCAACAGTTTCGGCTTCGGCGGGCAGAACATCACGCTGATTGCGCAGCGTTTCACGGGCTGAACGGCCCGCAGAGTCGCTTGATCCGGAAGTAACGATCAGAGAAGAGGTACCGCTGCCGCTTCTCTGTTTGGAGGGGACGCGGCGACTTCTCCACTTGCCGCCGACCGTGCCGTCTCCACGGCACTGCCGCGATCAGGGCGTCTTTTCGGGCTGCGAAGAAGACTCGTTCTAGTAAGGTTCTTATGGTAGGGCAAAGTGCCCTGGCGTGCCCTGCGAGGAACCTCTCAGATTTTTTCTCAAGTTCTATCTCGTTGGGCGATCGCTGTTTGGCGATAGGTGAATACCCTACACAAAAGTTTTTTTGCCGAATTCCTTTTGACTTGTTCTTGCCGTCGTGTATATCCAATTGGCCGCAGCGTGAATCGCCGCCTGAAACAGCCGACCTCCGAGGTCGTGGCGGCCTTTCCCGCAGGGCCAATGATTCACCAAGGATTGGGAGCGCCGTCTGCGACATTCTCCCGGACGGCGCTCCGGCTCGATCCTCATCGGTGCGGCGTGTGGCCGCGCGTTTTCGTTCCACGGTCTTTTCAGATTCTCTTCCGGCTGCGGAAAGAAGGGTGAAGTCATGAGGTTTACGGGTTCGGCTCCGATCCATGGGGCACCTGCATGACCGGACGACGGCTGCGGGTGCCCCGAATCGCGGGGGCGGAGAGATGCCTTCGGGCCGCCGGCCCGAGCTTCGTACCCCGTCTCGTCGCTCGTTTTCCCGATCGGTTCATTCCCAAACAGCCCAGGAGGTCAAACTCCGAATCAGCGATTGATCGTATCACTCGGCGCGAGGGAACGCGGGGGAGTTGCGCGTAACAGCTCCGTCGGGCTGTCGGCCGGAAGCGAGACCTGTTCCGGCTTCTGCGTCCGCCCGCCTCCCTTTCGCCGAGAGCGTGGCGGCCTGTGTGCCGCCGGTCGACGCGACGCCCTACGGTCGGCGTGACCGACCCGTTGCCAACGACCCTGCCCGCCAGATCTCAACACTCGGGGCCCCTACCCCCGCGAGAGCGGCAATTTGCCGAAAGACGTTGACTGGCCGAGGGTTAGCGGCATCCGGTCGCACCCGAATGAGCGTGCCAGACGCACGCAGCCCCGTCGAAGGCGGTATTTGGGCCCAGGGTCCTCGGCGTTGAGGAAACCCGGAAAACTCGTCTTGCCAATCGGCAGGCCGAGAATAAAATGGAAGGTGTGACAGGCGAGCAGTCGTGGCGAAGAAACATGTCGGCACTGCCGTCTCTCCTGCTTCCGAATGGTCCGGAGTTGTGAACATGTTCCACACCATTCGTAATCTGCGGGCTTTCGCCCAACTGCGCAGGGCCGCACGCTCTGCACCCGTTTGACGGGACGCGTGGCCCCGAGGCCATGTGTCCCTGACGATGCGGTGTCGCATCCCCCGGCATCCCCCGCCGCCAGCCGGCCCGCGCCGATGATCGCCCCCTTGGCGTATGGTGCGAAGCAGCTTGTGGCGGCCTCTCGCTACGGCGAGCTGCCGGGAGAGTTTCAGGTCGTTTTGGCGAACGTCGGCCTGCCTCACCGGTGATTCGTCAGGTCTGTGCGTAAAAAGGAGCGATGAATCGAGGCTGTGGCTTCTACCCGTCAACAAGAACCCTTTGGAACTCTTTAGTTTGTTTGTCGACCAAATTTCGAAGCGCGCTTGTCGCCGATGAACGTCCTTGCCATACTGCGGGCCGGTCCCCAGGGGGGCACCCAGTGAAAGGCTCAAAAAACGTGCTCATGCACGTGGCAACGATCTCGGCGACAAGCGCGTTCTTCTTTGCGCCATGTCTGGCAGCCAGTTCTATTCGGTCTGCACGGCCGCCCGAATCGTGACCGGGCCAATCAGCCCGGCCGGCTTCAGAGGGGCGTTCTTCGGAACGGCTGACGGGGCTTGCAGATAGGTGCTCCGCTCGTTGGACGGCAAATCGGCATCCCCTACAAGCCGATTGTACCAGCAGTTGATCACGTCGACTTCGAGCACGTTCTCCCCCGCCCGGGCGGCTTCGCTGACGTCGACCTGCCATGGCGCGATCCAGAGGGTGCCCAGCGGACGGCCGTTCAGCCGCACGCGGGCCAAATCGTGGAGTTTACCCAGGTCCAGCCGGAGCCGCCGACCATGGACGGATTTGGGCAAGACAAACGTCGTACGATAAGTGGCCTTGCCTGCGAAGTGCCGGATCGACTCGTCGGCGTGGGATGTCCAGTTGACCAGTGCGTCGAAGGTCGCCTTCTTTGCGTCACCCTGGGGCGGTTGAAAGGTCACTTCCCATGGTCCGGCAACCTGGACGGGCGACGGAACCGCGGAAATCTCCGACACGGTCGTTCGGCCCAGCGCCGTGGTGAACGTGTACTTGCCCGGTTCCCGGAAGAGCGTCTCCACTTTCCCCTCGGCATCCAGCGCGAGTTGAACCGCCGTCGCGGGCGCCAACTCGTCGGGACGAGCCATCGACTTCATCAGTTCGCCCACCTCCGCCTCATCGAGCGATCGGCCGATCTGCTCGATCGGCCCAAGATCGCCGGCGAACGACGTCGAGGGGCTGCCCGGATGGACAATGTGAGAGCTTCTCAAGCCCCTATGAGCCAGCCGGCCGTTGAGGTACAAGTGCGGTTGATTGTCGCGATACACGACGGCCACATGAGTCCAACCATCAATCGGACCGGCGTACGACAGCGGCGGCGAGAAGTAGCTGGCGCCGTGTTCGAACACGCAGATGCCGTTTCGTCCCACGGCGATGCCGCAGCCGGCATGGTCATCTCCACCGAAACTGTTGCCGTGCGTGGCGACCGTTGCTTCGTTGCGTGGATCGGCCATGCCGTGCACGCCCGCCACGTGCTGGGGGACGATCGTCGTATCAGCGCCCGGGCGGACCCACACGGCCACGGTGAAGTTGCTCGCCGCAACTTCGCTCGCTGTGGCCGACGATTTCGGACGGGCAACGGTTGCCGTCGCATCGAGAATCGTGTCTGAATCCTTCTGCACCTTCACGATCCGCTCTGCCGCCATCGGCTCCTCGCCGAACACAACGAACACCGAGGCGTGCGGCCCCAGGACGATCGGTAGTTGAATGTGACCGTCCCTGATGTCATAGACAGCCGGACGCTCAACCTGCCCGGTAGCCGGCCACCACAAGGTCGGGGCTCGATCGCCCACTCGAAACGCCGCCAGCGTCGCGACCTCCTGAGGTTCGGGATTGGCGACGAAGTAGATCTCCCGGTCTCCGGTTGACCGATGCGTATAGCGAAGCGGAGCCTGGCTCAGGAAGTCCGGCTCGATGTCGAAACGATCGAGAACCGTTGTCAGGTCCTCGCCCCAGATCACGCGGCCTTGGCCAAATTGCCGTTCACCGGTTTCCATGTCTGTCCCGGTTCCCCAGATCTCGGCGGCCAAACGGCGGATCTCTTCGTCGCACTTCGGGTAGTCCCTCATGCTTGGCGATCGCTTCGGAGGCCGGCCGAGAACGACGGCGCCAGCACGGATGAGATCGCGGATCTTGCCGAGCAACTCCGGCCGCATGGTCTCCTGATCGGGCAAGACGAGCACACGATAGCTTGTTCCATGAGGCAGCGCAAGGCGGCCGTCTTCGACCGACATCTTCTCCAGAATGACCTCGGCGTTGACGTAGTCGAAGTCGTGACCGGCGGGTAGCTCGGGCTGGCGAATGCCGGTCATCTTGGGCGTGTCTTCGCCGATGAAGTAGGCCACGTCGGCCACACGGGTCCCCTGCTGGAGCATGAAGCAACAGCGTCGCAGGTAGTCGATCCAGGCCCGGCCTTCCTCAAACCAGGTGTTGTGGCGATTGAACTCGGTGCCGAACCAGGCGTTGACGCCGGGACGCCGGTCCTGCCAGGGCTGCTGGATGTAGACGTGGAGCACAAAGTGGTTGATGCCCTCGCAAAAAGCCCAGTCGCCCCGGGTCTTGAGATCGGAGGGCACCGTGTCGAATCGGGATGGACTCGCGGTGAAGGCCTCGGCCGAGACCAGCGGGAAGCCGTAGGTATTGGCTGCCGAAGAGGCGGCGCGGCATTCGATCGAGCCGAGACTCCCCTTGGTCCAGAATTCGCCGCCGACGCGATGGGACTGTCCGCCGTACTGGAGGAACTCGGCCGGGAAACCCCAGTGGCCGTAGTTCTCCAGCCAGAGCTGCAGGCCATGAGGCTGGCACAGGTCGCGGAGGCCGCCGACGTACTCGGTGGCGATCCGGTCGGCCACCAGCCGTCGAAGGTCCCAGAGGAAGCGATTCGACTGGTCGGCCGTCCCCACAACGCGTCCGGAAAGTGTGGCTAGCCAGGGGATCGGATCGTAGCCGTAACGCTCGCGGAACAGTCCGTCGAACCCTTCCGTCCAGTTCTGCGATCCTTGCTCGTAGCTGTCGGCGACCACGGTTGTGAAGGCCTTGCGATCGGCGGCGGGCATTCGCTTCAAGAGCCGGCCGATGAAGGCGTCGAAATGGTGCTTCGCATGGTCGCGGTTCATCTTGTCGACTTCCAGGCCGATCCCCTCGGGTGAAGAGGGGCTGTTCTCCGTTCCTGTGGGCGCCATGCCGATGCGAAGGACGACCCAATCCCCGTCCGGCACATCCCAAGCCAACGTCCCGTCGTCCGCCATCTTCGACGACAGATTGAGAATGCCGTCGGCTGAAATTGCCAGGTCGGTCGAATCAACCTCCGCCTGCTCGGGCCAGAGGTAGTCGTCCCACATGGGGAGCGGGGTGGGGTGCATCTTGCCGAGCTGCTTCTCCACGTAGGACTCGACCCTTGCGGCCGATGACAGACTGATTTCCCGCAACGAGGCCTTGCCGGAGATCTGTCGGAGGACGAGGCGGAACCGTTTCGCGGTCGCCGGTTCGAAGGCGGCAACCACCGGCCCTTCCGGCATGGGGCCCACGTGGATCTTCATATTGGAGCGGTCGTACTTGAAGGTCCTGAGCGAGTGGAATTGCCCGTCCTCGCCTGCCGCCAGCAATTCGCACTGCGCCGACCACGGTGAGGAGGTGGGTATCAGCGCGATACTTCGGGCGGTCAGCGATTCGTCGAGGTTGATGTCGAGAACGAACTGGCCGGCCGGAATGTCGAGTTGAGTTTCCGAGTTCCCGTCGACCAACCTGGCAAGTCCCTGCACCTCGGGCGTGCCGGCGAGCCGCGGTCTTCGCCGGGCAAGCGAGTCGTCGTCCGCCTTTGGTGCCGGAAAGGCGAGGACGGCCACGTCCTGGAAGTCGTCGGCCGGTACCGCCAGTGCGGCTTCGAGCCGCTTTGGCCCCTTCACCCGCAATTCGGACGAAGTCAGATAGCGCATGGCCCGATCGGGCGTGATCCACGGTCCGCCCGACTGGCTCCAGCCGGGGCAGTTGAACATGCCGATCTTCACGCCGACCCGGCCGCCCTCGCGAACGGCGTGCTCGATGAGCCCCCACCACTCGTCGGTCATCACCTTCACGTCACCGGCCGGCACGTTGTCGAGGAAGATGTTGCCGATGAATGCCTCGCCGATCCCCACCCGGGCCATCGCTTCCAGGTCGCGAGTGACGCCTTCCTTGGAGATATTGTCGCTGATCCAGTACCAGTAAACGGCCGGCTTGGTCTGAACCGGGGGGTCACGAAAGCCTTGTTCGAGCGGGGACACCGCGTCGGCGCCAAGTGTCCTCATGGACAATGATGCTGCCAAGCAACTCACGACAATCAAAGTGACAGGATTCAACGTCCGGCGAAACATGATAACATTCCTTTGGTCACTGGCTGGTAATCGCAACTTCCAGCGGGTTGCTCGTTTAACGCCCAGCCGAAGGCGCCGGCTTCCATAGTACGGCCGGCGCCTTCGGCTGGGCGTTAAACGACTGCACAGTCGGGTGGCCGCCCCTGTTGCGCTACTTTTCAAACGCCATCACCTCAACCAAATGCCGCCCCGAGTTGGCCGAGTTGTGCGTCTGGGTCACACGGAGATAACGAACCTCGCGGGGCTCAAACGTGCACGTATACCCGTCGGCCGTGGACGGCTCTCGATTGTCGCGGCGGTCGGCAACGGTGGTCCAGGCCTCCCCGTCGAGCGACGTCTCTACGGTGAAGCCGTAGTATCGAGTATCCCCGAAGTAGCCGATCACCACAACGCGTCCGACGGTGGCCGGCTCCTCGAGATCGACTTGCCACCAGACCGGTTCGGGGTGTTGATTGACGTCGGTGGCCCAGAAGCTGCCGGGGTCGGACGCGTGGCCGTCGTTGGCCAGGTGCTCGGGATAGGCGGGCAAGGCGTGGGAACAGGTGGTCGGCTTGCCCGTGGTCAGGCTCAAGGCGTCGGGCTTGAAGACGTCGGCGTATCGGTCGTAGAGCTTCTTGGCCAGTGCCACGCTGTCGCCGCTCGGCGTGGCGGGCAAGGCCGGCTGCGGATCCGACCAGGCCAGCATCCACTCCCGCAGCCGGGCGTAAGAGGCCTCTTCATCGACGGGCTGGCCATTCTTGAGGGCTTGCAGATGCTCGACCAGATAGGGCTCCCATCGCTTGAGATAGAAAGTGCTCAGCATACCGGACCATTCCTTCCGGGCGTAGTCGTTGATCGCCGTCCCGCCGCCCCAGAGCGTGATCACCCGCCGCGCGTTCCACTCCATTTGTGCCTTCTCCGCGTCGGTCTCGCCCCAGCGTCGTGCATCGGCAATCCATTTCCCGAGCAGAAACTCCCTGCGCGTACCGAGCAGTTCATCCAGGTCGCGGATCAGGGCGACGAAGCGCTGAGAGGCCTTGTCGAAGGCCTCCGCATCGCCGGCCTTCTGAGCTTTGATGATCTGGCCATGCAACTCGCCCGCATAATTGGTCAGCACTTGCCGCGTCAGATTGACCAGGTCGAACTGGTAGGCGTCCACGTCGCCCAGTTCGTCTGCCGCGGCCAGAAGCGATTTCCAGGCGTCGGCCAGGGTCAGATTGCTGTAGGAGGGCCCGCCACGCCGCCCGGCCAGCGTGGGCACACAATCGATCACCGATCGGGTCCGATGGGGACCTTCATAGACGGTCGTCAGCAGGCGGTGCCAGGCCCGTTGGGCGTCGGAATTCGTTCGCCCGTAGCGATAGGTCGCGTAGTCGGCGATCCAGGCATTCAGGTCGACGGGTTCGTCGCGCCAGGCCATCTCGAACATGAGATCGTAGACGACCGGATTGTAGTCGTTGCCCTCGTTGACGAATCCCAACCCGACGAGTTCCGTGCCGAGCGGGTCATTTCGAGCGGCCGGCAGATCCTCGGCAATCCCCTTCAAGGATCCGCCGAGGGAGACCGTGCAGCCGTAGTTCTGGATATTGCACCACAGCCACGGCTTGCCGCAGAAGGCTTCAGTCCGGCTCCACTGGGGCCGGTTCTCGCAGGCCAGGTCGAGACACAGCATTTGATCGTGCTCGACCGCCCCGAGAAACGCCTCGATCCGCGGCTGGGTCCAGAACTTCTGCTGGCTCAGGAAGATCCACGTCTGCAAGACCCACACGGCCTGCGGATCGTGCCGGGCCATGCCGGCATAGATGGCTCGGCTCAGGTTGGCCAGATCCTGCGTGTCGCCGCTCGGCGGCTCCATTTCGATGAAGGTGTCGGCCGCATACAGGTGGCTTGTGCCGAAACGTTTCTGCTGCTCTTCCATCCAAAGGGCGGCAATCTTCTCGAACCGCGGATCCAGCGGGTCCAACAGGCTCGTTTCCCAGTCGATCCAACGGATACGGTAGAGCTTTGCGTCAGGATGGAGACGCGCAACGGCCTGGGGAACGTGGCCCGTGAAGCCTTGGAGAACGGGGGTCATGCCCAGTTCTCGCTGGCGTGCGAGGATCTTCTTGCCCAGTGCTTCGTGCTTGGCGATCCAATCGGCAGGCAAGGGGCCGCCCCAGCCGTCCAGGCAGCCCATCCACTGGAACGGCAAATAGGGCGGGCCGGCCAGGAAGTCGGTGATTTCCTGCTCGCTCATGCCCAACCGCCGGCAGACGGCCTGCCAGACGGTTTCCTGTCCGGTGACCGACAGCGGCATGTTGACGCCGTTGAGGGCCATCCAGTCGATGAGCCGTTCCCACTGCTCCCAATCGTACCAGGGGAGCGAGTAGCCGAAGCAGCAGTAGTTGAGGAAGTAGCGGTGCCTGGCCCAACTAGCCCGCCGCACCTTCGGTTCGACCGCCGGCAGCGGATCGGGAAGCGACAGTTGCTGGCCGCACCAGGAGAAGTGGCATCGGCAGCGGTGTTTGAGATACCAGTTCAGCCCCATGGCCATCGCCACGCCGTTGTTGCCGCCGATCACGACCCGTCCCTGGCGGGTCTCGATCTCGAAGACGTCGCGGCCGGTGTCGGGCTCGACGACCACGAAGGTGAACCGATCGGCATGGTCCGGCAGAAGACGCTGGACGAGGGCGCGGGCGGCTTGGGGGGCGTTTGCGTCTGCCGTGGCGGGAAGTGTGTCGGCGCTCGTCGCATGCCAGGTGATGCCGGAGATCAGCAGAGATGTGACAATCAGACAAGAAGACGAAGCAGCAAGGTAGCGAGCGGCAGGCATGTTAGAATCCTCGCGTGAGAACAGCGGGCAGGGGAGTTTCGCAGCGCCCGCGTGTGTCCAGTGTAGCGGCCCTGGGCAGCGGGGACAATTGTTACGTAAGGAGGCACAGGTTCGCATGGAGATCGAGGAAGAAGTTCATTCTCTTCTTCGGCCAGAGGCCATGAACGAAAGACCCGGCTGCCGTTATTCCCCGGCCTTCACAGGATGACCGAGAAACGCCGCGCGTGCCATTGCTACCTACCACTGGCTTGTTCTTCGTCTTCCGCCTTGGCCGTAGCCTTCGGTTCTTCTCCCGTCTGGTGGGAGGCGTCGGACGTCGCTGGTGTTTCGACCTGGGCCGGAGCCGGTGTCGGGAAGGGTGATCGCGGTGTCGTGGGAGCTGAGGGTTCGGCCGGCCAATCGGTCTTGATATGGGGGAGCAGCATCATCACCACGATGAAGAACGCCAGGGCCTCGACCGTCAGGAGAATCCCTTGCAGCGACGGCCAGATGGCGGCCGATAGGGTGATCGCCATGATCGCGGCCGCCGGCACGACCACGCCGAACAGGGCCAGGCTCAGCCGCATCAGCGTCACCGCCCGGATCGCGATGATGAGCAGGGCGACGCCCGCCGAAGCCAGGACGGCCGGACCGAGAGAAATGTACTCCTGAGCAAAGTACATCAACGGGTAGGCGCCGGCAAACGTGCCGACGGTCAGTACGAGCATCCAGCGATCGAACTGGGCGATCGAGGCGGCATGGACGACCAGCCCGACCAGGAGCCCGAAAGCGATCACGCTGATCGGGCCCAGCCAGGTCAGTTCGCCGAGCTGGTCGATGGGGGCGATTCCCAGCACGTCCAGACGCACGGGCTGGCCGAACAGGAGCCTTTCATATTTCCACGTGTACGTCGTCTTACCTGCCGCCCTGCGCAGGTCGGTCGGCTGCAGCGAGAGTTCCAGGAGCCGGATGTCTGAGCCGTTGGCGACCATCGACACTTCGAAGTTGTCCAGGATCCCACCGGGCGGAACCGACAGCTCGTAGAGCCCTTTTCCGACGGCCGTGTAGGTGACGTCGAGGGCCGTCGACTCGGCGGGCAGCGTGCCTTGCCAGACGAGCTTGCCGTCGCGCAAAACGACCCGTTCGCTCGCTTCGCCCCCGGCCGTAATGGAGAGATCCGCCAGCGAGATGATCTGCGGCGGCAGAGGCAACTCGATCGCGCAATCGGTAGCGGTTTCGGAGGGGCAGGCTGCCTGGATCTGACCCACGAACCGGGCCTCGTAGATCGATTCCGGTGCGGCCGTTCCAACGCTGAGCTTCGGCGTCAGCATGACGTCGGCCGAAAAGGCTTCCACGCGAGCCAGGGGCGGCGGAGTGGCGGGTGCCTCTCCACTGGAAGCTTGCTGGGCGACCTGCTGCTGGGCCGCGTACCTTTCCTGATGAGACAGCTTTGAGCGGATGGCGGCGTCGCGTGCCGATTGCACGGCAGGGAGCAGCAGTGCAATGATGACTGCCACGATACCTACGACCACCAGAAGTTCGACCAGCGTGAACGCGCGGCGTTGTAGCGTGAGCATTGTACCCCCTCCAGATGCAAGGCGCCAAAAGATGAGCGACACCGTTACCAGGAGTATGAGTCGCTTCTGCAAACAATGCAAGCAATAGGCATACAGTCAAGGCTGGAGACCGGAGACTGGAGGCTGGAGTTTGTCGGTCTTCTGCCAACGATCAAGCACAACACCCCACCATTCCACCATTCCACTATTCCACTACTCCATCATTCCCCCCAAACGCTTGCGTGACGCCGCCCGCACCCTACCGCTTCTTCTTCCCCTGCTTGTTGCGTTGGGCAGCCCGCACGCGCGAACCCGAACCCATGAGCAGGGCGATCCAGCGGGTCTCTTCGTCGGCTTCGAGGGCGATCTTGGCGGTCATGGCCAGGGGCACGGAAAGGAGCATGCCGATAGGGCCGAGAACCCAGCCCCAGAAGAACATCGAAATGATAATCACCAAAGGTGAGAGCCCCAGGCCGCGTCCCATGATCTTGGGTTCCAGCCCGTTGCTCACGCCGAAGTTGACTATCAGGTAGCCGACCGTGGCGATGACCGCCGTGATCGGCCCGTGCCCCACGAAGGCCAGAAGCACGCCGGGAATTCCGGCGATGATCGAGCCGATGGTGGGAATGAAGTTGAGCATGAAGGCCAGCAGCCCGAGGAACTCGGCGCTGTCGACGCGAAGCACTTTCAGCATCAACCAGACGAGCATGCCCGTGATGGCGCTGGTGACCGTCTTCAAAGTGATGTAGCGCCGCGTGTCGCCGACGATTTGCGTCATCCGCTGCCAGGTATCGTCGCTCAGGCCGGGAAGCGCCCGGATCTTGTCGGGCATGGTAGCTGCTTCGAGGAGGATGAAGACTACCACGATGAGGATCAGAGTGCCTTGGCTGAGTAGATCTCGGATCGTCCCGGCCAGCCGGGTGAGATAGCCCATCACGATCTGGCCGTCAATCAGATCACCGAACGTCTGGTCTTCTTCCATGAGGTTCCACTGGCGCAGCCAGGTCTGTACCTGTTCCGTTTGCGCCGAATACTGGTCGGGATACGTGCGCCGATTCTCCTGGAAGTCGTCGATCGAGGCCTTGGTGATCAGAATTCCCACGCTGCCGATGAGAATCACCGCGGTAATCATCACCAGCAAGGTGACCGCCGAGTTGAGTCCGATCCGCTGGAGCGAGAAGTAAATAGGGGTGACGATGATGGCGATGAACACCGCCAGCAGAAAGGGCACGACAATCGCCGAGGCCGCCTTCATGCCGGCCACGATGATCACCAGCGAGGCACAGACGATCAGGGTCTTGGTGATGGGAGAGGAATTCAATTGGGTTTTCATGGAAAGGCTCAGCGGATCACAGGAGCTTCCTGACTCGATCGAGTCCCTTCTTGACCTCTTGTGCCGCCAGTTCGAGAGCGGAGAGCACGCCTTCGCCCGTCTCTTCGACGGCCCCCAGGACCGGCTTGTACTTCTCGGTCAGATCGTGGATCTTCTCTTCGACCTTGGCCCATTCCTCCTTGGCTTCCGCCTTGCCCAGGTGGATCTTAACGGCCAGTTCGTCGCGCTGCCGTTTGAGGCTCGCAATGAGTTTTTCGAGGGTCTGCTTGTCGATAGGCATGGTATCGGACTCCGATGTCGGATGGGCGATGGGGCAACGGCTGAACCGCTCTTCCGGGGATTATACGGTATGTGGTGTGCGGTGGTAGGTGGAGGGGGGCGTGGTCCGGCGGTCTTGGCGCCGCCGATGTCGGAGCCTTTGACGTAGAGGCCGTTGCCGAAGAGGCGGAACATTTCTTTGACGTACTGTTCGAGTGGGCGGATGACGTTTTCTCGGAAGAGTTGCCGGTTGCGGCGGTGCTCTTGTTTGAAGCGTCGGGCGGTCTGGGCCTGGTGGAGGAGGCGGCGGACTTCGTCGACGAGTGGGCCGTCGGGGCCGAGGTAGACGGAGCGTTGGCGGCGGTTTTCGCGCCAGGTGAGTCGGTAGTAGGGTCCGAGGCGACGGCCGCGGTAGGTGCGCCAGGAGGCGACGACGGCGCCTTGGGCGGCGAAGCGGTCGGGGTGGTCGCGGAGGAGGTTGAGGGCGTTGTGGCGGGGCGTGTATATGTTCATGTGTACAGTATACCGATTTGCGCTGATAATTCAATAAGAAAAGTGAACCCTTGGGAAAGTTTTTGGTGGGGGTGCATGGGGTGCGGAGGAGGCTGCTGGGAATTCAGTGCGGGGGGCGTTGAGGAGGGGAGGGTGGGGATCGGAATGGGGCGGTTCCCACGAGTTGATCGCATCTTGATTGACGAGATGGGTTTTCGGCGTTGACTCGGCTGAAGTTACCACGCGCCAACAGGTTGCGGCGAATCGCGTTGATAAGGGAAGGTTTGATGGGACGGCGCACGGGTTGTCTGCCCCACAGGATCAGGGTAGTCTGCCGTTAGTTCGCTGTAGCTTTCGCCAAAAGGTAACCGGCACTGAACAGTAAGAAATCTGACCAACGACTCACAAAGAGGACTCTGATGCCCTTCTGGAAACGCAAGCCGAAAGAACCAGGTCCGCCGGCGCATGGGCCCGATTTCTCTCACGTCGACAGCCGTGAAAAGGCGCTCGCAATGGTCGAAGAGGGAACTCTCGAATCGCTCTATCTGATGCCCAAAGCGTTTGGTGGCACCGATGATCCTCACAACGTAGTCTACGTTCCTGTGGGAGTCGCAACGATCAAAGAGAGCACCGATGTGAGCATCATTGCGCCGCTTATACAAGACGGCTCCGTTCAATACTACTCCGCAACGCCCGAGTATCGCGGACGTAGCTTTGTCCCGATGGCGCTTCAGATCAAGGCGACAGATCCGAAGAGTTTCCAGACCGAGATTGCCATCTGGGGTGAAGCTTTGGATCGAGAAAAGCAGCTACGGAAAGAGGATGGCGGATAACGATGCAATGAACACGGAGACGCCGACAGCGCGTTTCGACGAGACGGTGATTGGCCACATCAGCCTACTCATCGGAATCATGGAACGTTGTCCCGAGAAACGACCGATCTGATGGGACGCATTTACTGAAGAGTTGCAGAAGGCGCTGAAGAAGTCCCGGTCTACAGGCAAGCTACGTAGCAAAGGATGGCAGCAAGTGGAATTCGACATCGCTTACAATGTTCACTGCTCCATACGCCTCCAATCGGGACGCAAGATCACGCTCGACAGGCTGACTCAATCTCTGGCATACGCTAGTCTGCTCGAAGGAACGCCGAACAAGAAGTCGAATGATCATTCCATCCGAGGGGCACTCGACCGTGCTCGTCGAGCGCATGGCGCATTAGGAGAACCGTATCTCATAGAACCTGAACGGCGGGACTACTTTCGAGAGAAAGGTGACATGCAGTGTGTTCTTGAACGACAACGGGATCGTCCCGCAGAGCTAAAGCACATTCCTGAATGGCTTCCACCGGTTGAATGCATTGGTGTGTGCCATTCTACTACGCCTGCTCGTGACAGAACAAAGGACGCGTCTTCCCTTACAGTTGTGTGGTATCAAGATGATTTTGGCATTGATGACCGCGCAATTGAACTCGTTCGCCTTGTAGACTGGGACCGACACGCCACCGATTGGGACTACTGAACGGACCGTCGCCTAGCGACGGCGGCGCGGTGACGCTAAATGCGTCCCAAAAATCGACCGTTTGCAGGGGCTATCTTGGCCGGCAGGGCCTTCCTGGCAGGGGCGGGGGTGACGGTTCAGTGGCAAGTGGTCGGGTCTACCTGCAACGGGAAACGGTCCCTGCCAACAAGTAGGCAGGGGCACACCTGCCGCAATTGGGTCTCCAGAGCCGCCGGGTTTTCTGGTGCTACTTGTACTCGGCTCTGGAGAGGCAGGCTACGTGTTTTCCGCCACCAGGAACAAGTCCGCGCCCGAGCGTTCCGTCTGAACGGAGAACCGATCCGCCGGAATACCGGCCCGGGCCGCCAGATCGCGCAGCTCGTCGGCCGTTCGGTAGATCAGATACCAGTTGCCGATCCACTCCATGTAGGCTCGAGTGGGGTTGTGGACTGCAAAATTCCCCACGAGCATCTGCCCGCCCGGCGCGAGCCGCCGCCAGAAGAACCGCAGCATCTCGGCGGCAACCTCGTCTCGCAGATAGTCGAAGAAGCCGGTGCACACGATCAAATCGGCGCCGTCCAACTCGGCCGCAAGCGACCCGTTCGAGGCCAGGCGATAGAGGTTCTCGCGACGGCAGACGAGCGCGTCGCTGGAGACCAGCGGAAGGATGCGCCGAGCGGCGTGCTCCAGGGCCTCGGGATCGAGATCGAGGAGGGTGACGCGAACGGGTCTTCTTCGCTCATCCGGCAATGCAGCCAGGGCCATTTGAATGTCGATCCCCGGTCCGGAACCGACGCTCACGACCCGATAGCTCTCTCCCGAATGACTCAGGCAGCGGGCAACCAGGGTGCTTGCCACATGCTGGAGTCGCCAGCGTACCGCTCGCGGTGCGGCCAGCGAGAGGAAGTAGCGATCGAACAGACGCCCCAACGGATGCTCGCAGCAGGCCTTTTCCCACATCCGGGCGAGAATCTCGTGATCGCCCGCATAGCCCAAGGGCTTGGTCCGCGCCCGGTGCTGCAGCCAGCCGACTTCGAGGACCGGACCGGCCGTCTTCCAGAACACACTCGACGGAAGCTGATTCGCTTCTCCCCACAAACCGGTCGCCGCCAGGCGGTTGAGACTCTCGGAAATCGCATGGTCGACCAGCAGTTGGCCGAGTTCGACATTCTGCCACGATTTGGAGAGTGCTTCCGCGCGACTAAGATCGTCGACGAGTTTCTCCGCGGCAGCGCCGGCAATGGCAGCCAGTTGATCGCTGGACAGGTTGCAGGTTCCGGGCGTACCGGCAAGAGGGTCGAAAGCCATGGTGCGGTTGTTTTCCAGAGTGTGTGGGTGGCACGTCCCAGAGCCTCAGGCGATGGGCGTGGTGATAGGCCAAACCACGCCCATCGCCTGAGGCTCTGGGACGTGCCACCCACTCAATTCGTTTCAGCCCTTCACCACGCCCAGGGGGCGCAGGCGAGCGACTTTCTTTGCCAGGCCGGCGCGGTGAACGACGTCGACCACCAGGCTCACGTCTTTATAGGCGTCGGGCTGCTCTTCCGCCAGGCCCTTCCAACTTCGGCATCTGGCGACAATGCCCTGGTCGGCCAATTCGCGATCGATCCGCCGGCCCTGGGCGGCCTTGATGGCCGCGGTGCGGCTCATCACCCGGCCGGCACCGTGGCAACTGCTGCCGAAAGAACGTTCCATCGAAGCCGGCTGGCCGGCCAGGACCCAACTGGCCGTGCCCATGTCGCCCGGAATGATCACCGGCTGGCCGATCTGCTGGTAGCGAGCCGGCGTTTCCCGATGGCCCGGGGGAAACGCCCGGGTGGCACCCTTGCGATGCACGCAGAGCCGCTTTGGCTTGCCGTCGACGATGTGCTCCTCGATCTTCGCGATATTGTGGGCGACGTCGTAAACCAGGTTCATCTGGAGCTGTTCCCAGTTCTTGCCGAAGAACTCCTCGAAGACCTCGCGGGTTTGCCACATGAGCAACTGGCGGTTGGCCCAGGCATAGTTGGCCGCGGCACGCATGGCCCCCAGATACTGGCGTCCTTCGGGGCTGTCGACGGGAGCGCAGGCCAATTGCCGATCGGGCAACTCAATGCCGTACCGGGCCGGCACCTTGCGCATGTCGCGCAGGGCGTCGTCGCAGACCTGGTAGCCCAGTCCGCGGGATCCGCTGTGGATCATCACCGCGATGCCACCCTCCACCAAGCCCATGGCCCGGGCGGCCTGTTCGTCGACCACTTCGTCGACGACTTGAACCTCGAGGAAATGATTGCCCGAACCGAGGGTGCCGCACTGGCCTTTGCCGCGTTCCATAGCCTTCTGGCTGACGGCCTCGATATCGGCGTCGTCGAAACCGCCGCCCGCCTCCGTGCAGTCGAGATCGCCCTCGGTGGCCAGGCCCTGCGTCTTGAGGAACTTCGAACCGTCGCGGAGCAGGTTCTTCATATCCTTGCCACGGAAATCGTAGGGACCGCTCTTGCCCACGCCGGCCGGGATGCGGCCGAACAGGAGGTTCGTCAACGCTTCGATCCGGCCTTCGACGTCGTCCTGCATCAGGTTCGTCCGCACCAGCCGCACGCCGCAGTTGATGTCGTAGCCCACGCCGCCGGGCGAGATCACGCCGTCTTCCTCCGGATCCGTGGCGCACACGCCGCCGATGCAGAATCCGTAGCCCCAATGGATGTCGGGCATGGCCAGGCTGGCCGACTGAATGCCCGGCAGGTGAGCCACGTTGGCCACCTGCTCCGGGGCCTGGTCGGCGCGGATCTGGTCCATGAGCCGGTCGTCGGCAAAGATCCGGCCCTCCACACGCATCCCCGACTTGTAGCCCTTCGGAATCCGCCAGACGCAATCGTCCAGCTTCTCCAACGGTCCGTCGTAACCGCCCTTCGCCATGGTTTGGGCTCCTTCTGCTCTACAACTCCCTGCGGGGTGACCGAGGAAGACGTCCGGGTTCGTGCCAGTATGGCCAGAACCGGCGACCTGCCTGTCGGCCACCCGTCATTCTTGCATCTTTCCAATGACCCGGCCAGGGACCGCCAGGTTCGGGCAGGCGAACTGCAAAGTAGCAGGCACGCTCCGCCGTGCCGTCCGCAGAACTGCCGGAAATCCCGATTTCCCGCGAACGGCGGTCGGAGAGTGCCTATTACTTTTCTTGCCACAAGAGGACTTTGCAGTTCTCATGTAGGTTCGGGGGGGCCTTTGGTGAGAAGGACGTCGTTCGGACGGAAAAGGGCCCAAAGCCTTGCGTACGGCCAAAAACCTGGAACAGAGAAGAGGCATTATACTGCCCCGAAGCGGAGTATGGTGCCTCTTCCCTGGCCCGGCAGGCAATATCGCGCACGGCCGCCACAAGTGAGCGATTGGTGGCCTCCGCAAACACAGGCCAAACTGCATCAAGACCGCTTTGGCAATCCTCTCTCCAGCCGTTACACTGAGAAAGATAGACAATCCTACCCACATCCTTCCTGCGAGAATTCTCGTGCGCATTTCCTTTGCTCTGGGCCTAATGGCGTTTCTCCTACCCTCCCCGACCGCAACTCCAGCGCTCTCTGCCGAGCCGCCTTCGGCCGCCGCGGCTTTCCGGGCCACAGTCCTGGGTATCGGCCCGGCCGTCAGTTCTTCCGAGATCGGCGATCGCCTCAAGAAGGTGGTCCACCAGGTCGAGCTGGTCGATCCGGTGGCGCCGACCGTGCCCGCGAAATCCTACGAACTTGTTCAGTCGCTGGACGAAAACGGCTTTCCCGTCTGCTACTCCCTGTCGTTTGTAACCCACGTGTGCAACGACCAGCAGTGCCTGCCGGTCGAGGTGACCATGACCTGGGATGCGCTGGGTTACTACGAGCGGCTCACTTATCCGCCGGCCAAACCGCTCACGAAGAAGGACCACGTGCCCTTCACGACCGAAGACTACGCCAAGCTCGACCGGATTCTCCGCGATCGCGGTTCCATTCTTGCCGCTTGGACCCTCGCCTTCCTGGAGAAACCGCTGGAGCCGGTGGAGGCCGTGGCCGACGTCGGCGGAGTGGACGCCGTGACGGCTCCGACACCGACCACGGTAAGGGATTCGGTGATCGAAGACGCCGCCTACACCTCCTGGGCCCTGTGGCACTGGGCCAACGGCGAGATCGTGCCCATACTACGCCGCCTCACCGAGGAGCGATCCACGCCCGAGTACCTCAAGCACCTGCTGACCTCCGACGACCGGCGGCACGCCGACTACGCCCTGGAGTACGTGATCGAACACAGTCCGACCGACACGCAGTTCGTCGACGACGTCGTCCACATTCTCGCGACGGGCGAGCGAGACCAGATCCCCCAGGCGATCGAGTTCCTGGAAAAGGCGATTCCCGACAGAGAGAGCTTGTATGCCAAGCTGGTCGACGCGTGCGTGCGGATGCAGGCTGCCGACTGCCCCATCATCCTTCAGAAGCTCGCCGACGAGCCGAATCTGCCGCCGGCCGCGCTGGAGGCGCTGACGGGCAAAACGTCCGAGCTGCCCTACTTTCCGGTCCACCTGGTCCTGCGAATGCTGGAACAGCGCAAGTTCGCTTCCGGGAAAACGATCGCCAACGTGGCCGCACTCCTCGACAGCGACGATTTCTTCATCGCCCGCAGGGCCTATGAGCATCTCTCCCAGCAGAAGCTGGACGCCGCGCTGCAGGCCCGGCTCGACGCCTTCCGCGAGGAGAACCGGAATCGGCTCTAGTTGGGTTTGCCTGATTCCCGGGAGAATTCGCGCGGTCCTTCTCGCGTCATTCCCGCGCAGGCGGGAATCCAGACACTCGGCAAACGGCACTGGATTCCCGCCGGTGCCTACAAAATGGTGTGGATGACCGCACCGCCACTGGATAGGCCATCGCCCAAACCACTTAAAGCATTGCACCCATACGCCTTGAGTGCTAGAATCACCGGCATTGAGGGGGCGTTGCTGTGCATCCGCACGCCTCGTTGAAGGTTGTTGACTGCACAACAGACATGGCCATGGTTTGGTGGGGGGAGGCATGGGAAACAAACGCGAGTTGACTCAGGCTGAGTTGCAGAGGCTCCAGCGCATTCTTGCGTGTACGAATCTCAGAAGGCAACGCGATCTCGCCGTGCTGCTCTTCGTTCTATCAGGACTCACACTGATCGGCGTGCCGTTCCTCTCCGGCTTCAGTCCGTTTGGCTTCCTGTTTGGCGCGACGCTGGCCATGGCGGCCTTCTTCCTTGGCATGGCCAGGCTCGGCTACTATAAGCTATTCAGACTAATCCACCACCTCGCGGCCCAACACGACCCGCAACAGGTCGCCAGGCCGGTGTCGATGAGATCCTCATGCAGATACGCGTGCATGGCCGCGACCCTTGGTTGCGCCATCCTGGTTCTGGCGATCCTGGCAGCACTCCATACGATACGCCGCGATGCGCAGGCAAAATGGACGATTGCCGAGGATTACCTGGCGGAGCACAGCGATGTGGCTCTTGAACAAGCGAAGTCATTAGTCTCCATGGTCGGCGATGGTGAAGCCCCTTTTATAAGATTGAGTGGATCAGACGTCCCGGCCGGGCTTGCTGTACCCCAACTGAAGTTTGCAGAGGTCTGGCCCACCCATGTGAATCTCATTCTGTACACCAATCCGGATGTCGTTTCCGGGTTCCGAGTATGGACGTCTTCGGTAGCTGCGGAGTACCAGGACAGACCCACGGTAATCCCGTTCGTTTTCAGATACCGCTATTGTGACGACTTCCCAATATCCGCAGCCAATCGCCCCTGAGGTCAGGGAAATTGAAGCTGGTTCAGGCGATCCTTGACGACGTGCCTGGCACGCGCCGGTAGTTGCTGATTCCTTACAAGGGTTCCAATACCGCATGAGACTCTGCAACGGATGTTCGCCCCTCGCGCTATTGGCTTTGGGATTGCCGGCGTTGTTATCTGGCTGTGGACGGGCGTCAGGTCCGAGTGACCTGCCGGAACAAGTTCAGACCGTGACGCAGGTTGCCTATGTCGCACTTCTATTTCGGCACGAACACGGTCGACTGCCAGAGTCTATGGACGAAATCCTCTCGTATGCCCCGACGATGCCACGAACGGACAAGTGGGGCAATGAAATCAAATACCAAAGGGAACGTCCCGAATTCACGATTTCTTCCGCCGGACAGAACAAGAAGCTTGGAACAGACGATGATATGAAGGCCATACTGAAAGTGCCACCCTCCGAGTGAAAACAACCGGGCAAGGTCGGCCTGGATTTGCGGAACTACTGGGATGTTTACAGACCTATGAGCCCAACCCAACCAAGGCGTGCAGTGAAGTCACCGACCCGGCCGGAGACAGATCAATGCGTTACTGCCGGTTAGTGAACTGAAGATGAAGCCTGTAATCCCAACCGACCCGGAAGAAGAACGCTCAAAAGACAGAATCGCGATCTAGTTGTTGCCGGAGCAGATCGCCAATTGATGCAAAGGTATTGGCACGGATTTCGAGCGAGAGACGTGCCTGGATGATGTTTGGCTCTTCACTGAGGGACTTATGCCGATGCAGACGACTGTCTTCCTTGTCAAGGCGAATGACCGCTTGATTTCTCACTGCAGGTGCCAGTGCCCGCCGATAGGCGCCCCAGCCCAAATGGACTGTCCCTGGTGCGGCTGTGGCTGGCTTTTCGTTTGCCCGATCTGTCGCAAGGCTTTCACATTCGCCCGGGCCGAGAAGGTCAAACTTAGCTGGGAGCAGCTCGCTCATCGTGACCTTGACGGCAAATGGGGACGAGATCCGAGTCCCGAAGAGGTCGTGGAGTGGATCGACTTCATGAAGATCCTCACAAAAGACGTCGAACTCGGAAGGGAATACGCATACATTGACGGGTGGGTGTTCCCTGTGGACGAAAGGGATCTATGGTTTGAAGGGTGGCATGCGCGTCATGAGCTTGAGCGGATACCGCAGGTGGTGGCACTCGAGGACCGTACGTATCTCGAACGGACGCTGGGCAGCCAGGAGTACTGGCGCTCGCGCCGACTGCAAGAACAATAGAATGCGAACTCGCCGCGGGTCTTGATCTGCGTCGACTCAATCCGGTGACGTTCGAAGACATCCAGGTCTTCCAGGGATCAGACGATAGTGCCACGCCTCGTCCGGCCATGGTGAATTCCTCCAAGGAATCCACGAATCCTTGGGTCGTATTCTCCTCTCACTCATCCGGGGGTGTTCAAAAAACCTCTTGACATTTCCTGCCCGCCTGATATTATCGTACTTGTGTACGCATGTATATTGCATCACGACAACATTCACGCAAGTCCCGAACTGCGGATCCAACTCCTATACCCAACGCCCGCAAATTTGCCCCCCAAGTGAGCCAAAAGGTGCAAGAAACGAAAAAAACGCGTAACAATGGAAACAATGACAACAATGCAAAGAACGCACCGGCTACCGTACTTGCCACACCCAAGAGGACTCCCGCCGCCCCAAGATATTGGCAAAATCGCTCACTCGTTGACCAACTCCCAACCCCATCTTTCTGTCACCAGTCCTTCCGCCGAACATCCTACAATCACACCAACGACCGCTTTCGTCTCCTTCGTGCATTTCGTGGTTTCCCACGCTCCTTTGCCCCAAAACCACAAGTCACGCCGGAGCAATCGTGCCCAGATTCAACCCCGCCGCACACGCAAATGCCGCGATCGCCTGGGCATGGTTGAACTCGCCCGAGCGGATCAGTTCACCGACTTCCGCCAGGGGATAGGTCACCACCTCGATCTGTTCCAACGGGTCGAGAGCCTGGCCGCGAACCAGACGGCAACCCTGAGCCAGGACCACGTGGCAATGGGCGCAGTTGAGAGCCGGGTTCGGCAGCAGTTCGGCCACCTTCCGCACGCTGGCCGCCTCGTAGCCCGTCTCTTCCAGCAGCTCCCGCCTCGCCGCTTCTTCGGGCGATTCCTCGCCGTCGATCAGCCCGCCCGGAATCTCCAGCACCACCTGGCCCACCCCGTGCCGAAACTGCCGCACAAACACCACCTGCCCGTCGTCCGTGACCGGCAGAATCACCACCCAGTCGGGCGATTCGCACACGAGGAAGTCCGCCTCCGTCTGTCTCGGCTCGAACCGGTAGCGATCCGTGCGGACCTTGGTCACCTTGTACTCGGCCACATAGCGGCTGCTCAAACGGGTCCAGCTTCGATCGGGCATCGCGGGAGTCTTCAGTTGTTAGGGTTCAGGGTTCTGGGTTCAGCAATGAAATCGTCGCACCTTGATCCGAAATCCACCCGGCACGTCCTCTTCGGTAGCCAGCACGATATAGCCGCCGCCGCAGCCGGACGTGATCCGCCCGTAGCAGGCGTACGAGTCGAGTTCGGCGTTGATCTCATCGTTGGTCGTCAAGGGCAGGATCTCGGCCCAGGCGTTGTGCGTATCGGTCAACGACTTGCCCAGCTTTCGAATGTCCTTCTGGAGAATCGCCTCCCAGCACAGATCGCCCGCGGCGCCAAGCCGCGCAACGCCTTCGGTCGTGATGTTCTGCCTGGTCAACGGATCGTAGCCGGGCGGCCGGGAAAAGAGTTCCACCAGCACGATCGACTGCTCGATCCAGTTGCAGACGTCGTCGTCGACCGTCGAGTCGATTCTCTCGGGCCAATAGTTGCCGTCGTAGTAGAGCCGGTTCGCGCCCGGCATGGTCAGACCGAGGTGATCCTGCGATCCGGAAACGTACTTCGTTCCCGGGGGGTTCTCGTAACCGAACAACAGCCGGGCCAACTCGACCGGATCGTCCGGGAAGAGGTTATAAGGTTGAAGACGTTGCCACACGTTTCGCGTACTGGTAGCCATCCCGCTCCGCAGATTGAACTCCCGCGTCGGGTGGATATTGACGACAACGACCGAGCCGGGATGGTGCTTCGAGACGAAAGGCTGATCCATCCATCCGCCCGCCATGCAGATGCGGTAAGGCAGTTCGTCCGCCGCCGCTCGATCGGCCTCGCCCGCCAGCGACGCCTTCACCTCGCTGGAACTCCTGGGAGGCAGTCCCGCCTTGGGAGTCCGCGGCAGCACGATCAGCTCCACCCCGTACCGCTCGCAAAGAGCCCGCTTGCCGTCGGTCAGTCCGTCCTCATTAACGACGAAGTACTCCGGCCGGATCTCGGCCATGTCGGGCTCGAAGTCCAGCATGCCGCTTCCGGAAGAAACTCGGGCGTGGGTCACATGGCGGCAGGCGGCGACCATGTAGACGCGTTCGTCCTGGGAGAATCTCGTATCGTGGCCTTTCAAGAATCGGACATTCTCGTCCGACCCCACGCACACATACAGGTCGCCGTATTGAGAGGCGGTTTCGAAAAATCTGACATGTCCCGCATGGAGCAAGTCGTAGCATCCGCTGACCAGGACCTTGGGACGTGAACTCATGGGGACAATCCTCTCCCGGACTCCGGGAACGAAAGAAAGGACACCATACGGAGCCGACCTCAGGCGGAACGTGAAGTATAACGAAAAACTAAGTTCCCTGGCGTCGCCGCAAGCTGCGCAGGTCAAGTTTTGCGGCCTCATGACGTGATTGTAGTTGCGCATTCCCGGCCGAAAAGGGGCCTGAGGGCGGCTTTCCCAAGGGATTGGGCTTGAGTTCGGTTTGTTCAAGAGGTACAACCAAAACTTCAATGACAGATCTCCCGGCTGCCGCTAAACTACGCCGGTGACCGGCGATGGAACGCCATCCACTCCAAGGCACAACTCCCAATTGGCAGGAAGGAACAAACCGATGCAGAAGAACGACTTGATCGTAATCGCGGGAGCAGGCGGCTTCATCGGCGGATCGCTCGCTCGCTACTTCACCAACAAGGGCTTCACCAACATCCGTGCCGTCGACAAGAAGCCGATCGACCAGTGGTACCAAAAGACCCCAGGCGTCGAGAACATCCCCGAGTGCGATCTCAATCTCCGCGAGAACTGCTTCAAGGTCTGCGAGGGAGCGGTGGAGGTCTACAACTTCGCCGCCGACATGGGCGGCATGGGGTTCATCGAAAACAACAAGGCCGAGTGCATGCTGACCGTGCTGATCAGCACCCACATGCTCCTGGCGGCCAAGGAAGTGGGCAAGGTCGAGCGGTTCTTCTACTCGTCGTCGGCCTGCGCCTACAACACCCAGAGGCAGCAGGAGACGGACGTCACCGCCCTGAAAGAATCCGACGCCTACCCGGCCATGGCCGAAGACGGCTACGGCTGGGAGAAACTGTTCACCGAACGGATGTGCCGCCACTTCATGGAAGACTACGGCATGGAGACTCGGGTCGCCCGCTTCCACAACGTCTACGGCCCCTATGGCACCTGGGACGGCGGGCGCGAAAAGGCCCCCGCCGCCATCTGCCGCAAGGTCATTGCCGCCAAGGACGCCGGTTCCGACGAAATCGAGATCTGGGGCGACGGCGAGCAGACCCGAAGCTTCATGTACATCGACGATTGCGTCAAAGGCATCGACATGATCACCCACAGCGACATCCGCGAGCCGATCAATCTCGGCTCGTCGGAACTCGTCTCGATCAATCAGCTCGTCGACTATGCGGAAGAAGTCGGCGGGGTGAAGCTCAAGCGGAAATACAAACTCGACGCCCCCAAGGGCGTTCGCGGACGCAACAGCGACAACACCATGATCCAGGCGCGCCTCGGCTGGGAACCCAACCTCCCGCTCCGAGAAGGGATCGCCAAGACCTACGCCTGGATCGAGCAGCAGTACGCGGATCGAAAGGCAGGGAAGCCGACGGTGAGTTAACCCCCCCGACAGCGAGTGCGGAGTCATGTTGAAGACCGGCATCCTGAACCCCAACGTCCTTTCGCTGCTCGCCCGCGTGCGCCACACCAACACGCTGGTGATCGCCGATCGAGGTTTCCCCTTCTGGCCGCAGATTGAGACCGTCGATATCTCCCTGGTCGACGACATCCCCACCGTTCGCCAGGTCCTGGCCGCCTTGCGGGGCAACTTCGTGATCGGGGCCGCCTTCATGGCCAATGAGTTCCTCGGCGAAAACGGCGCCGACGTGCAGCGGCACTATGCTGAGTTGCTCGCCCCCGTCGAGGTCCGTTTCGAGCCGCACCTGGAATTCAAAACCCGCGTCCCCAAAACGATCGGCCTGATCCGCACCGGCGACACCACCCAGTACGGGAACATCATCCTCGAATCCGCTTGACCACGTGAGGTGGAACCCGTCCCATGCGCTACGCAACCGTCATGGCCGGCGGCTCGGGAACTCGGCTCTGGCCCATGTCCCGCGCCGGACTCCCCAAGCAACTCATACCCTTCATTCGCGGACGTTCGCTGCTCGAAATCGCCGTAGATCGCCTGGCCGGGCTCGTCGCCCCAGAACGGCAATTCATCTGCACGGGTGAGAAGCACCGCCGGCAGATCCTCGCCGCCATGCCCGGCCTGGCCGACGACCGGATCCTCGGCGAACCGCAAGGGCGCGATACGCTGGCGGCCGTCGGCTTCCCGGCTGCCGTTGCCATGCGCGACGACCCCGACGCCGTCATGGCCGTCTTCACCGCCGACCACCTCATCGAACCGATCGACGACTTCCAGCGCCGGGTCGAAATAGGCTACCGGATCGCCGAGCAGAACCCCAACACGCTCGTCACCTTCGGAATCAAACCGACGCACGCGGCCACCGGCTTCGGCTACGTCGAAATGGGCGAGCCGCTGAGCGGATTCGATCAGGCCTATCGGACGGTTCGCTTCGTCGAGAAGCCCGACCGGCAGACGGCCGAGCAGTATGTCGCGTCCGGCCGCTATGCTTGGAACAGCGGCATGTTCGTCTGGCGGGCCGACACGCTGCTCCAGTGCATTCGGCGCTACAAACCCGACGCTCACGCCGACCTGATGCGAATCGCCGATGCCTGGGGAACTCCCGAGCAGGCTGACGTGTTGGAGGCGGTCTATCCCACGCTCGAGAAGATCAGCGTCGACTTCGCCGTCATGGAGCCGGCCTCAACCGATCCGGCCGTCGAAGTCGCCACCGTATCGATGCCGCTCCGCTGGCTCGACGTCGGGAGCTGGCCCGCCTACGGCGAAACCCTCGAAGCCGACCCGTCCGGAAACCGCACGGCCTGCAACCGCGTCGTCCTCCTCGACTCCTCCAACAACCTGGTGGTCGGCGACGATCCCGATCATCTCATCGCCGCGGTCGGAATCGAGAATCTCGTGGTCGTCCACACGCGAGAAGCGACCCTCATCTGCCGCCGCGACCACGCCGAGAAGATCAAGCAACTGCACCAGGCGATCGGTGAGAAGTTCGGCGACGAATACCTGTAGGGAGCATAGTGTCGTTGTTCGCTCCGCGAATAAGCGTCTTCTCGCAAAGCGAAAGCGACTTTCCCCGGCCAGGACCAATAGGCGAGTTGAGCTACCGCCGCAGCTTCTGATACAGGCTGACCAGAAACACCAGCGCCATGGGGGCCGCCGCCACAAGGGCAAACCCGACCCAATAAATCGGCTCGCCCGGTTTGTGCCGCGTGAGAATGCTCCACGCCCCGGCCAGAAGCCCCACGGGGATTGCCAGGAAGAACAACGTCGCCATCCCGAACTGGTAGCGCCTCCGATGAGGTCGGTCGTCGCGAGGCTCAAAGGGATTGCTGGACACTAGTTAGCGCCTCCAACTCATTAGCGGACCGGTTCCTACCCCGACGTCCCAGAGCGGGGCAAGCCCGCAACCCAACCTTCACAAACATGCGCGCACCATGCGCACAAGTCCAGCACAAAGACACTAAGACTTGAGTTTCGCAATCCGCTTGACGACGTCGGCTTGGGTCCAGGAGCGATCGGTGGGCAGAATGACGTAGCATGCCTTGTCGTTGCAGCAGTCGACGATCACTTGCCGGCTGTTGGGGGTGCTGAAACCGGTGGGACAGGGCTCGTGCCCGCTGATGAGCACTTCCGCTTTAACCTGAGTGGCAAACGCCTCGGCATTGTCTTCCCGATAGTCTCGTCCCCAGACGAGATCGAAGATCGGGCCTCGCCCGTGAAAATCCGCCAGTTCGAGTTCCCGATGGAAGACGCTCACGTCGAACGGGCTGGTATCGCTCCCCTGAGGGATGCTGTGGCTGCAGAACACTCCGCCCGGCAACCGGACCGCCAGGGGCGACGACTGGATAAACGCGAACGACGCCTCGCGGACTTTGTCGGCCGCCGGACCATAAGCGTGCTGCAATCCAAGGCGGAACAGCAGATTCAGCATCTGGTTGTTCTTCTGGATCGGATAGTCGGTCAACTCGGCCAATTCGTGATTGCCGAGCAGGAAATGCACTCGCCCAGGAAACTCGGTGACCGTCTTGGCCACGTCTTCGAGCAGCGTATGTGACATGCAGCCGCCGTTGGCCGGATAGACGGGGCCACCGTGGCAGACTTCCTGCAAGATGAGATGACGCCGCGGATTGTTCCGCAGATCGGCGATACGGCGGATCGCGTTGAAGTTGTGCCGATGCCCATGAAGATCGCCGGTGATCATGACCTCCGCGGCCGAATCGGGGCCGAGTACGACCACGTTGCCGGCCCGATCCGGATTCTCCCGGTTGATGCGGGCGGCCTCCTCGAAGCACTCGATGATTTTCTCAATGAACTCGATCGACGCGACCATGGATCTCTGGTTTCCTGCACATGGCATGACTGTCCCAATGCAAAGGATATCCGCCTCGGCGACAGCCGAAAACCCCGGCGCACTGACTGGAAGGGCGAGAGACCCAGCATGACTTCTATTCGCCACCCCCCCAACCGAGGCAGGGAGTTTGCTTTTTTGAGGATATTCAACGGTGCTTGCGGCCCCGGGCCGGTTGTACCTGTCGTGCCGAGGGAGCCAGTTCTGCCGATTTTCTGGACTCTGCCGATTGTCCGGCCGATGTCATGGGATAGGAGAGAAATCGTTCTGCGACGCCGCACCGGGGGGCCGGTTCCCGCGGCAAGGACCATAGGGCCTTGCATGCCTGGCGGTATCCGGAGAACGACCCGAAAGGAAACAGAAGACAATGAAGAATGCATGGCTGATTTTGTTGGCGGTCGTCCTCGCGGTGGGAGTGACCGGGTGCGCCCATCAAGGAATGTATGGCGGCTGCATGCAAGGCAGTTGCATGGCGGCCCCTGAAACCTGCGCTCCGTGCGGCATGGGCGGCGGAATGGGCCACGGCTGTGGTTCGGGGCCCTGTGTCATGGGCGGCGCTCCGCTCAGTGCGATGCAGTATCCGTACTACACCACACGCGGCCCGCGAGACTTCTTCGTCAGCAGCCCGAAGCCTCTCGGTCCCTGAGGCAGATTCGGCCGTTCTGTTAGCGGCCCTGAGAAACACGAAGATCGGACGCCCCCGGCTCCGGGTGCGTTTGATCATTTCTTGAGTAGGCCGACAAGCCTGCTGGGGATTAGTACTGCCGCTCGATTGAAATGATCCTATTTCGTGGGCTGCCAGGCTGGCTCGACCATCTGGGCATTCATCGCCTCCCAGACGCGCTTCAACTCGCCCAACTTGTCAGGATTCTCCTGAGCCCGGTCGTCCTGCTCGGCAAGATCGTCGGCCAGGTCATAGAGATGCCACTCGGCGTCCCCTCGACCCGGGTTGCGCAGCAGCTTCCAGTGGCCCACGCGAACGGCGGTCCGTTGGTTCATCCGCCAGAACAGCATGTCGTGAGGCCAACCGGCATTCTCGCCGCTCAGATACGGCATCAGGTCGACCCCGTCGATCGGGCGGTTCTTCGGCAAGGGAGCCCCGGCAACTGCGGCCGCCGTGCCGAAGATGTCGAGTGAGATCACCGGTTTCTCGTAGATTTGGCCCTTCGGCAGGCAGCCTTTCCACTGCACCATGAACGGCACGCGGATTCCCCCCTCGTAGACGTCGCCCTTTTCGCCGCGCAGCGGCAAATTACTCGAAGTCAGTTCCCGGGTTGGGCCGCCGTTGTCGCTCAAAAAGAAAATGAGCGTATTGTCTTCCAGTCCGGTCTCACGGAGTGTTGCCAGGACTGCCCCCACACTGTCGTCCACGTTGCCCAGCATGGCGGCAAAAATACGGCGATGAACGTCGTCGATCTGCCCGAAGCGAGCCATATACCTGTCGGTTCCCTGCAACGGGCTGTGCACCGCGTTGTAGGCCAGATAGAGAAAGAACGGTTTGCGCTGGTGCCGCTTGATGAAGTCGACGGCTTCCCGCGTCAGTGCATCGGTCAGATACTCCTGCTCTTCCACCGGCTGGCCGCCGCGCAGAATCGGGTTGTTGGCGTCGTAGGCCGGTTCGTCGTGTCTCATGTGGGTCGTGTAGATCAGATTCCCGTCGATCCAGCGGCCCTGGCCGCCGTCGGGCAGAGCTTTGCGCCGCAACATCGTCGTCACCTGCCGATAGGGCGGCGCAACGTAGAAGTGCCCTTCGTGCAGGAACCCGAAGAACTCGTCGAACCCGCGACGCAGCGGGTGGTACGGCGCCGATCCGCCCAGATGCCACTTGCCGATCAGGCCGGTCGTGTAACCCGCGTCGTGCAAGTGCTGGGCCAGGGTCAATTCCGAAACCGGGAGACCGCAACCGGGCTCCTCATTGCGAGCCCCGATTGGGTTGAATTCGTAGCCGAACCGAGTCGGAAACCGGCCCGTCATCAACCCGGCCCGCGACGGGCTGCAATAGGCCGCCGTGACATACCCGGCCGTGAACCGGATACCCGACGCCGCAATCGAATCGATGTGCGGTGTGGGAATCTGAGCATTCCCCTGACAACCCAACTCACCATAGCCCAGATCGTCGGCCAGCAAGACCACGATATTCGGCTGGTCGGGCCGCGCTAAATCGCCGGCCCGGGAATTCTCGGGCAAGACCGAAATCGAACCGAGCAGCAACAGGATGCAAGTGATTCGGCCAAGATCGTCGTCGAGTATGCCGATCGTATCAGGCATTGCAAGGCCAGCCTGCAGAATCTACTTGGACGCCTCACACTCCGCCACCTTGGCGTTGTAGAACTCGTCGGTGAGCAGCCACTCCTCGTAGAGAAGCCTGAGCTGTCGAAGACGTCCTTCCACTTGCCGCTTGGTGAACTGGGCCGGCGTGGCTCCCGCCTTGGGGGGCTTCACTTCCACGGTTGTCTCCTTGGGAATCCGCGTGGGCGGCGGCCGCCTGAACGGATTGGAGACCAGCAACGAGAACTCCTCGGCCGGCAGCAGATGCCGCCACAGGAAGGCCTGCATGCGGTCCTCGGCGGGCACGACCTCGTGAACCACTTCTTGATCCCCGATCTTCGCTCGACCTTCGATCACCAGGCGAACGGGACCGTCGCTCACCGCCAGCGACGTCTTGATCCCGAATTTCACGGTCTCGGCGCCCTTCTTCAGGGTGACCGGCGACGCAGAAAAGCCCTTCTTGGGGGCTGCCAGAGTCAACACGATGTCCCCGTCGAAACCGTCCTTGCGAATTGCATAGACCGTGACGGCAGCAGAGCCCCTGCCGCGAATGCCGCCGCCCGACGGCACGGCACGCAAGGCGAAATCCGGCCGGGGAGCGCTGAGACGCAACCGGTACGCATGGTCCTTGCCCCCGCTGCGAGCCGTGTCGCCCAGATGGACGAAATAGGTGCCGTCGGCGGGCAACTTGACCATGAGGCAGGAATCGGCATGGTGCGTGTTCAGCCCGACGCCCGGATCCTCGCAATCGTCGTTCAAGGCCAGCACCTTGCCGCTGGAATCCGTCAGCTTCAGCATCGAATCCACCGGCGAGTCGAGACGCCGCGCCATGACCTCCGCAACGATCGTGTCGCCCGCCTTGCCTTCAATCTGAAACACGTCCCAATCGTCGCACTTGTCGATCCGACCGTTGACGATGATGGGGAGAGTCACCTTCTGAGCGCGCGACGGATCGTCGTTCGACTCCTTGTCGAGACACTCCGGCAACGTATCCAGGGCGAACGGCACGCGATTGGTCACCATCTTGCCCTTTTTCGCGGTTACCCAATGGATCCCGGCCTCGGCATCTTGAGAGGGGGCACACACTTTCGCCCCATTCAGATGCCAGCCGTCCATCTCGATCCCCGCCGCCTCGCCCACGCGACCCCCTAACGGAAAGACGCTCGTCAGATAGGGAATCTCGCCGAGCGTGACGCGATATACAAAATCCTCGCGGCCACGGAACAGGGCATCGGTGATCGTCAGCACATACTCCCCGTCCTTGGGAACCTCGAAACAGAACGTCGGGTCGGGCTTGAAGCGGAAATCATCGTTGTAAGCCACCTCTTTGCCGTCCGCATCGCACACGCTCACCACCGGCTGGAACCAACCGGGTACGGCGTCGGCAATGTATGGCACGAGGCTCCTCGCGTCGACCGAGGCAACAAGTTGTTGGCCCTTCTCGGCAGTGAAACGGTAGCGATTGAATTCACCCGACGCGATCTGCCCGTTCATCGTGCACGGGATCGTGATTTGCACTTCTTCTTCCTCGGGCGGCCTCTTCCGCTGCGCCAGCGCCTCTTTGCCAAGCACCTGGACGTCGGACGTGGTCATCGGCTTGCGGGCGACTTCCGGCACCTGGCCAACGTGAAAAGGCATCGGGTTCGTCATCCCTTGGGCCGTGATCAGCCTCAGTTCCCGCGGGCCGGGTTCGGCATCCGGGGCGATCGTCACTTCGATCACCGCAATGCTCGACAACGCGGCGCAGGCCGGACGATTGACCCATTCCCGGACCCGGCTCTCGATGTTGGCGATGATCTCCCGCGTTTCCTTGTCCGCCGGCGCGGGCTTGGCCTTCGCCCAGCTTCTGGTCCTGGTTCTTGCTGCCGGCTTCAAGTCCCGCAGTTGCTCCCGGAGGAGCGTCATCTCCTGGTTGCTCAAGCGGCGGTAGTACTGGACCAACTTGGCCGAGACGCCTTCTCCGGTGACCACGGCGCCGCTGGCACCGTCGATTCGCTGTCCGCCCAACTTGACCTCGACGGTAGTGCCTTGCTGGCCGCCCGCGGGATAGACGAAGCCGATGTAGGGGGTCGACTGCCCCTGCGCCGACGAGGCAACGGCCAACCATCCAACCAGCCCCATGATCGGAAGCCATTGAACTCTACTCATGAGCCACTCCGTAGTCTTGACCGCAAGAACCGAACATCGTGTCGGATGGGATCTGCCGGCCCTCACATGATCTCCGTGAGAAGTCCGGCCGACTTGGCCCCCTCCGCCTCACTGGGCAACACGTAAGCCTCCTCGCCCATCGGGTGCGGCAGTTTTGCCCGGGGATCAATCCCGGCCAACTGATAGATGCTGCCGATCAGGTCCACCGGATACACGGGCCGCTCCTTGACCTCCTCCCCCTTCTCGTCCGAAGAGCCGACGACCTGCCCCCCCTTGAAACCGCCGCCGGCAACCAGCACAGAGAACACGTTTCCGTAATGATTGCGGCCGCCGTTCCAGGGCGGCTGCCAATCCACCTTGGGACCGCGTCCAAACTCCCCGCAACACCACACGATCGTGGTTTCGAGCAACCCGTGATCGTGCAGATCGAGCAGCAGACTGGCCAAGCCCTGATCCAGTTGCGGCGTCTGGCGACGCATGGTCTGGAAATGATTCTTGTGGGTGTCCCATCCGCCGGGATAGTTGATCGTGATATAGGGAACCCCCACTTCGACCATCCGCCGGGCCACCAGGCATTCCTGCCCGAAGGTGTGCCGACCGTACCGATCCCGCAACTCCTTGGGTTCCTTCGAGAGATCGAACACCTCTTTGCCCGCCCCCAGGATCAACTCGTAGGCCTGGTCTTTCGCTTCCTTGGCAGCAGCCAGTTGCGGATGGCCGCCCATGGCACTTGCCATCGAATCCATTTTCTCGAGCAACTCGCGGCGAGCCTTCTGGCGATCGTCGGTGATCCCCCGGGCCACCACGCCTTCCACCTCAAACCGGCCGGCGTTCGGATCGCCCCCGGTTGCAAACGGTTTGAAACTCGGTCCCAGGAACCCTTCTTCCGAAAACCGGCCTGCCGCCTTGGTCAGCACCACGTAAGGGGGAATCATGCCCTTGTACTCGGGCTTCTTGAACAGGGCAAACACGGCGCCCACGCTCGGATAGGCCAATCGCTCGCCCGGCGCGTGCCCGGTCTGCATCAAGTACGCGGCCGTTTCGTGTCCGTTGTTCCGATGGGTCATGCTGCGGATGAGCGAGTATTTGTCGGCTTGCTTGGCCAACTCCGGAAACAACGCCCCCAGCCGGATCCCGTCCACGTTGGTGGGGATCACGTCCATGAACTCGCCCATGTACTCGCTGCCCGCTTCGGGCTTCGGATCCCAGGTATCGTTGTGCGACATGCCGCCCCACAGGAAGATCTGGATAACCGACTTGGCCTTGGCGGGCGCCGGCTTCGGCTCCGACTTGGCGGCCAACGCGTTCGAACCGAATTGGCCCGCCAACACCACGCCTCCTGCACCGCAAAGCCCCTGACGCATCGCCTCGCGCCGAGTGATCGGTGTTCCACTCCTGAAATCGTGGTTCGAGTTCATCGTATCAGGTTCCTTTCATGATGGTCGAATGGACCCGTCGTCTGCCTCGCCGGCTGCGAACTCGGCAGAATCAATGTCGATAAAGAAACTCGGTGCTATTGATCAAACTCCAGGTAATATCGATCGCCCCGACGCCCTTGGACGTGTTGCTCTGAACGTAGTCGGCCACGATCTTCAGTTCGTCTTCGGTCGGCCTGCGGGAGAGAATCGTCAGGTAGAGTTCCCTGGCAATCTCCGCCGGCTTGCGGCCCGAACCGAACAGGGCTCTGAGTTTGGGGCCCTGCTCGAGTTTCTGCTGAATATGGCTCGAATTCAGCATGTGGAGCGATTGGGCGGAAACGGGATTGTTGTCGCGTTCGTTCTCCATGCCTGTGGCCCGCGCCGAGCGCCCGAAAAGGGCCAGAAAAGAACTCGTGATGCTGCCGTCCGCAATCGCGACCGCCCTCAAATCCTTGGGAATGTACGTGAACGGTTCCGGGATGGCGCTGGTGTAAAGGTCCGTCGTGCCCGTGATCTGATTGATCGCGTCGATCAACACCTCGGCATCCAACCGGCGCAGAGGATAACTGGCAAAGTTGGCCGGCGCCTCGGGAGAGTCGAACCGAGGCACCGACGAGAACTGATAAGTCGTCGACGTCAGAATGAGCCGGTAGAGGTGCTTCAAGTCGTAACCGCTGTCCACCAGTTCCTTCTGCAAATAGGCGAGCAATTCCGGATTGCTGGGCGGGTTGCCGTCGCGAATGTCGTCCGGTTCGTGGATGATGCCGCGTCCCAGCAACCATGCCCACACGCGATTGACGATACTCTTCGTGAACCAAGGGTTCTCCGGCCTGATCAGCCAGTCGGCAAACACTTCCCGCGGATCCTTGTCCGCGGGCAATTCGATCTTGGTCCCGTCGGGAAACGTCGCCGTCAGCGGCTTGCTCTGCGAGACCAACATGACGGCTTCCTTTGCGCCGCTTTCAACGACCCGCCCGGCGGTTGTCGGCTTGTCGTGACCGGGCACAGCATTCCCCGGAATTCGCGCCGAACCGAGCGAATCCCAGAAGACGCACTCTTCCTTCCACTCGCTGGTCGGTTTGTAGCCGACCTGCGAGAAGAACACCGCGGTACCCGCCAGGCGGCCTTCAGGCCAGGAGTCGCTTCGCGAACCCATGAATGCCAGTGCCGCCGCGCCCACGATCCCTTCCGGGGTCCTGTTCTGGATCGCACGATAAAAGTTGACCGGCCCCACCCGGAAGTTGCTCCCGCTCGACGTGAGCATCTCGCGAACGAACTGGTCGTAGGGCTTGTTCTCTGCCAGCGACGCCCGCACCCAGCGATGGTACGCCTGGGCCGCATTCGGCCAGAGATTGACCGGAAACTCCGCCTTGATCCGAAGGATGTCGCCCCACTTCATCGCCCAGTAGTCGGCAAACTCGTCTCGCGCCAACAAACGATCGATGAGCGCTTGCCGCTTGTTCTTGTTCGTATCGTTGATGAAGGAACGAGCTTCCGCGGCCGTGGGGAGGGTGCCGATCACGTCCAGGTAGGCCCGGCGGACGAACACCGCGTCCGAGCAAAGGACGGGCCGGATCTTCAGCGAAGACAGCTTGGCGAGAACAATTCTGTCCAGCTTCCCGTTGGCCGTTACCGGTTGGGAACTCTCATAGATGGGGTCATACTCTGCGGCGACCGCCGTGCCACCCACAAGAACCAGCAGTACGTGGACAAGGACCGACGATCTCTTCTTCATGCCTCGATGAACTCCATTGAGGGGCTGCGTTAACCAGGTAGGGAAGTCAAGGATGACACGTTTCAGCAGGGCAGACAACTGCAACCGTCGGCTGCGTCGAACCTCGGGACCGAGGTCTCGGTAGGAACCACTCGCGACTCTGAATAAGTATTCTAACAGGCTACGGACCCGCGTGCCCCTATTCTCAGGCAATCGTGCTGATTCGCCTGGCCTCGAATCGAGTACCCACGATGAATCAACACCTGCGAGCTGCATCCCCCAATTTAGGGGGGCTCAGGCGTGCCTAGTCCGAACCGATGACCGGTCGGATACCAGGAGAGGCACAATCCCGAAAGACCGGGACCGAAATGGGACCAATCCCTTTCTCTAAACCCCGCAGATCAAAGACTGTGGCGAAACTCGGGTTCAGAAAAGCGGGAAGACGTCTTCGGCAACAATCAGACCCTGGCCAAACCCGCCATAAGCGGCTGGAAAAGTGAGTCTAGCCTATGGCATCGTGACCCGCCGATTCCCCTCCGCCGCTTGCCGCTGCACCGAGAATCGCCGTCTGCTCGAGCGTCTTCTCCGCCAGGCTTCGTCCCACCTCCTCCTCATCACCGACGATCACGTGCGCCCCGGCCGCCTCAAACTGGCTCCAATGCAATTGATGGCGAGATCGGACAATCACCGGGGCATGGGGGGCCAGTTCGCGAACATGCTGGAGAACGGTCAGGGCCGGGCGATGGGCCGGCAGGGTGATCACGACCATCTTGGCCGTCCGTACGTGCGCATGCTCCAGCACGTCGAGCTGGGTCGCATCACCCACCTGGCTCATCAGACTCATCGAGTCCGCCGGCTTCCGGGCGGCAGGGTTCAAGTCGAGCACAAGTACGGGTGTCCCCGTCCCGGAAAGCGCTCGGCCCGCCGCCTGTCCTGCCGGTCCGAAGCCGACGATGACCACATGATGAAAGAGCTCTGCACCCCCCGTTCGTTTCGCCTCGCCGACAGCCCGACGACCCCATCGCGCCGCCCATGTGGCCAGCCGGGGCGCGGTCTGGACCAGATAAGGCGTGAACAGGAGCGTCATGATCGCACTGGAAACAACAACCATTTCCGTGTGCTCGCTCACGACCCCGCTGAGTCGGCCGGTCTTGCTCAAGACAAAAGCGAACTCGCCCACTTGGGCCAGGCACATCCCGGTGGCCAGCGACGCTCGCCCGGTCCTCCCCATCGCCCGGAGTATCCCCCAGACTACCGCCGTCTTGCCGGCCACGATCAGAACGGCAACCAGGAATACGAACCAGAAATTCTTGAGAATCCACAACGGATCCGCCACCATCCCCACAGACACGAAGAACAGGGTCAGCAGAATGACTCGCAGTGAGGCAATGTCCGCACGCAGTTGCGTGGCGAAAGGGGAGCTTCCCAGAAACATCCCGGCGATGAAGGCCCCCAGTGCAGGGGATAGCCCGACCGCGTGGGCCGCCCAGGTCGAACCGAGCCCCAACGCCACCGCCATAAGCACGGTCAATTCGCGATTCTGTTCCAGAGTGAGCCCTGCCAGCACCCTGACGGCAACCTTGTTGAGGAAAAGGTAGAGGAACACCACCAGGCCAACTGCGATCGCCAGGAAATTCGGCACGGCAAACGCCATCTCGCCGGACGCACCGCCCCCGCCGAGAGCTGCCATGAGAATCGCCAGCGGCACGACGGCCATGTCCTGAACGAGCAGAATGCCCACCGAATTGCGACCGTGAAGACTGTCGATCTCGCCCCGGTCGATCAATACCCGAAACACGGTGGCCGTGCTGCTCAGACTGATCATGGCCCCCACCGCCGCCGCTTCGGCCGGCCCCAAACCGAACAGAATTCCAGCGCCGGCTGCCAGGATTCCGGTCAAAACGACCTGGAACACCCCGCTCATGAGCGTGCTGCTGCCCAACCCCTTCAGCCGCCGCCACGAGAACTCCAAGCCCAAGCTGAACAGGAGCAGAGCGACGCCGAATTCGGCGATCGCCTCGATATCGTGCTCCGACCGTACGACCTGCAGACTCCCCCGGCCACCCAACACCATCCCGGCGATCAGATACCCGACCAGCGGGCTCTGTCCCAACCGCGAGAGCACGCCGCCAAAGACCAGCGACACGGCCAGAAGAACAACCAACTCGAGAAGAAAGCCCCAGGAGTCCATCCATCACCTTTTCGTTCACTTGAAGCCGTTCGATTCCGTCTCCGACATTCTATCGGCAAGCCGAAGAGCCGCCTTGCAGTCAAGATCGGGCGTCTCCGGAATCCCTCGGCGTCAAACCGAAAAAGGACGCCACAAACCGGCTGGATGGTGAATCGTGCAAAGCCGTCGCGGTCCCAACCTGCTCGACCTGTCCCTGGTTGAGTACGACAATCTGATCGGCCATCGCGGCCGCCTCGGCCTGGTCGTGGGTCACGTGAACCATGGTCAGCCCAAGCTGGCGTTGAAGGCCGACCAGCAACTCGCGCATTTCGGCACGAAGATGCGTATCGAGATGGGCCAGCGGTTCATCCAACAGCGAAACCTCGGGCCGGCGAATGATCGCCCGCCCCAGGGCCACACGCTGCTGCTGTCCACCCGAAAGCTGATAGGGCCGCCGATCCAGCAGATCGCTGATGCCGAGCCAGTCGGCCGTTTCCCGCACCCGGCCGTCAATCTCGCCCTTCGCTACGCCTCGCATTCGAAGCGGAAACGCCAGGTTCCCCCGGACCGTCATATGTGGATAGAGCGCATAGTCCTGAAAAACCATGGCCACGTTGCGCCGGTGCGGCGGCACTGAACTGACGATTCGGCCTCCGATCGCAACGTCGCCCGAACAGGCAGCCTCCAAGCCCGCAATCAGCCGCAACAACGTCGTCTTGCCGCAGCCCGAAGGCCCCGCTAGAACCGTCAGCTTCCCGCCGGGCAGGGTGAGATCGATTGGCCCCAACGTAAAACCACCCTCTTGACCGTTACCGGTCGGGCGGAATCGCTTGATCACGTTGGAGAGGACTACTTCACCCATGCCTACGGACCCGGCGCCGCTTCCACGCGAATCCGGTTGTCGATCCGACGCACCCCCGGCTCCATGGCGGCGATTCGCTCGGCAAACTGGCGATCGGCGGCCGCCGCCACCGTGCCCTGCAGGATGACCGTCGTTCCTTGAATGGCTGCCGAGATCGGCGAGCGGACCCCCACCCCCACCGCCTGCGTGATCCGAGCGCCAAGCGTCGCCGCGCTCGTTCGGCTCAAGCCCGCTTGGCCTGCCACGCCCGCCGGTCCCAAGGATCCAACCGGCCCGAGCCCGTTCATCGGTGCATAACGCTGGGAACTCCCGGCCGCTCCGCCTGCCGCATCCGGCGCCGCCGGCGCAGGAGCGCCGCGGAACCAGCGATCGGGCGAGCTCTGCAGTTCTTCTCCCGTCGGCCCGGGCGCTGCCGGTTGAGGCTGGGGCAAACCCGGCTGCGCCGGCAGTGGCGGTGGCAGATATCGGTCCGGCCGAGTGGGCGCCACCGGCGGGAAGGACGGCTCTACCGCCGGCTGTTGCGAAATATAACCCGGAGAGATTGGGGTGGGTTGCTGGACCGGCTGCTGACGCTCGTACAACTGCTGAAGTTGTTGCTGCTGACGCTGCTGGGCGGCCGCGATACGGCGGGCCTGGTCCTCCAGGTAACCCGGCACCATCTCCGGCTCGAGATAGTAGGCTTCCGGCGGCAGCGGCAGCCTTTCCGGCGCCGCCGGCGAACGGCTCTGGAACGTCGTTCCTCGCTCCGTAGTCGAACGCCCCAAAAAATTGCCGCTCGGACCGAATTCGAGCCCGCTCCTGAACCGGCTCTCGCGCGGCTTCAGCGGCTTGCCCAACTCCCGATCGCCAAACATCCCGCGCGATTGGGCGGACACCTCCCCTTGGAGTCCCAAAACCGCGACCAACACGGCAACCGTCATCCCTGTGTAAGTTCGCATGGCCGGTCCTCCTTTAGAACAACGTGCAAAGTCGTTGTTCGCTCCGCGAACAAACGCTTCTTCCCAGAGCAAAAACCGCCTGCTGATGGCAGGCAACCTCTACTGCGTCCTTGTCAAACGGGGCTATCACGGACCCGTGCGGTGCCCTGAACTCAACGCAAGTAACGCTCCAAAACGCAATTCTATAAGATCTGCCACCGCGATCAAACGAAACTGCCCCCTCCAGAGAGTGTATCGGCGTTCCTTCCCACCGCTCATGAGTCGGCCTTGGCCCTGGAGTGTTGCGGCCCCAGTTCTCATAGACTGGATGCCAAAGGCGCTAAGTGATCGGGGCTATCCGGGTTCTCTCAAGACGAACTGACCGTAACCCGACCGTCTCCAAGAAATGCAAAGGGCTCGAAGCCCTGGAGTCCCGTGCCGACGTCTGCACGGTCGTCCCGAACTTCGAGCCCGGATTCCCCCTGGGGCATCGGTTTGACTATGCCCAGAGATCGTCACTTCCGAACAGACTGTCGATCGCCAGAACCGGATCGAACTCCTCTCCCTCCGGACCGGAATCCAAGCCGGCAAGCGTCGCTGCAATACCTGCCTCGACGGTCGAGGCAGGTTGCTCGGCAGAAACCGATGCCAGCGAGCCGGAGGACGGCCTCACGGTATACATGGCCGACATCAGCAGATCCAGATCGGCCCCGTCGATCCGGCTGTCGGAATCCAGGTCGAACATCCGATCGAACCCGTTCCCGCCCGCGGCCAGAGTCGAAACCGAATCCGCTGCCGTTCCCGAATGAGGCACCCACAGGGCCAGGTCGAAGTGATCGATCCGCTGGTCCCCGTTGAAATCGGCGAAGACGAGGTTGAGATCCGCGGAACCCATCTCGACGTCGGTCCAGTCGACGCCGACGCCCGAACCGGTCATGGCAAAGTTGCCCGGCAGGATCGTCGACGTACCTTCTCCAGCGTCCACCGAGAACTGGGTACTGCCGTTCACAAACGTCCCCGGTTCGCCCGTCCGCTTGAACTGCCACGAAACGAACGGAGCCGCTTCGTCGGCACCGACCATGGCCGTGGCCGTCAAGGCTCCCGACTCGTCGATGATCCCGGGTTCGCCGCTGGCGTCGCCCTGCTGGAAGAAGCTGAAGGCGTCGCCATACACGACTTCGCCGGTCGGCGTGACCGCCAAGGCGTCGTACAACACGTCGATCGCACCGCCGATCACGCCGGCCGGAACGTCGCGCAGATCCTCCACAAAAGCGCTCACCCAGAAGGTGGAATCGGTCCACAACGTGTCGACTTCGGCACCGAACGGAGCCGCCGTCACCTGAAGCTGGATCGACAACTGGGCGCCCGTCACCTCGACGGTCACGCTCGCGGCCTCACTTTCGGCCTGGCCGTCGGCGGCCAGGTAGGTGAAGCTGTCCTGTCCATAGTAGCCGGATTCCGGTGTGTAGGTGAACGAGCCGTCTTCAGCAAGCACGACCGTTCCATGGCTCGGACTGTCCACCAGACGGGCGCTCAACCCATCCCCGTCGACGTCCGAATCGTTGGCCAGCACGCCGGTTTCCGCACCGACCGTCAGCGAACCGCCCTTGGAGGTGGAATACGCATCGGCCGCGACCGTCGGAACGTCGTTCTCGGTCTCGACCGAAATCGTAACCACGATCGGCCCGCTTTCGGCCTGCCCGTCGCCGGCCAGATAAGTGAAACTGTCCTCGCCGTGAAAGTCGGCCTCCGGCGTGTACACGAAGGAACCGTCTGCGGCGAGCGTCACCGTTCCGTGGCTCGGCTCTTCCGCCAGGCTCACACTCAGCGTGTCGCCGTCGACATCCGAGTCGTTCGCCAGCACGCCGCCAATCGCATCCACGGTCAACACGTCGTCCTCCGCCACCCTGTAAGCGTCGTCACTGCCAACCGGCGCGTCGTTCGCACTCTCCACGGTGATCGCAACCGTGGTCACCTCGCCCTCGGCCTGCCCGTCGACGGCGACATAGGAGAAGCTGTCTTCCCCATAGAAGTCGGCCGCCGGGGTGTACTCGAACGAACCGTCCGCGGCCAGCACCACCGTTCCGTGGCTCGGCTGATCGACGAGCGTCGCCGTGAGCAGGTCGCCGTCGGTGTCCGTATCGTTCGCCAGCACGCCGCCCGCGGCGTCCACTGACAGCACGCCGTCCTCGTTCAGCGAATAGGCGTCGCCCGCCGACACCGGCGCGTCGTTGATCGACTCGACGGCGATCGCGACCAGCGTCTCGGTGCTCTGCGACTGGCCGTCGCCGGTCACGTAGGTGAAACTGTCTTCGCCGTGGAAGCCGGGTTCCGGCGTGTACACGAACGATCCGTCTTCGGCAAGGGCCACCGTGCCGTGGCTGGGTTGGCCCACAACGGTCGCGCTGAGGGCGTCGCCGTCGGCGTCCACATCGTTCGCCAGCACGCCGCCGTCCGCGTCAACGGTCAGCACGTCGTCTTCCGCCATCGAATAGGCGTCCCCGGCGGCCACTGGTGTGTCGTTCACCGCTTCCACCATGATCGTGACCGACGCCACCTCCGTATCGACCTGCCCGTCGCTCGCCACGTAGGTGAAGCCGTCTTCGCCGTGGAAGTCGGGTTCCGGCGTGTATTGGAAGGAACCGTCCTCGGCCAACGTCAGCGTTCCATGGCTCGGCTCCTGAACGACGCGAACGCTCAACACGTCCCCGTCGACGTCCGTATCGTTCGTCAGCACGCCGTCGATCGCGTCGACCGTCAGTCCTTCATCTTCGGTTGCCGCAAAGGTGTCGGCAGCCGAAACCGGTGCGTCGTTGACCGCCTCGACCGTGAGCGTCACGGTGGTCGCGCCGCTTGCCCCGTCCAGGTCGCTGGCAATGTAAGTGAATTGATCGGTCCCGCTGTAATCGCTGTCGGGCCGGTAGGTGAACGAGCCGTAGCGGCCCATCGTCAGCGTGCCGTGCTCCGGCGCGCTGACCAGATTCGCGTAGAGCGGATCGTCTTCCGCGTCGCTGTCGTTGGCCAGCAGTCCGTCGGCTCGGCTCACCTCCAGCGTCTCGTCCTCGCTCAGCGAGTAGGCGTCCTCGGCCGCCGTGGGGGCCTGATTCTCCACGGCCGAGACTTCAATCGTCACGGTCGCCGAGCCCAGCGTATTGACGCCGTCGCTCACCGTGTAGGTGAAACTGTCGACGCCGCCGAATTGAACGTCCGGTCGGTAAACGAACAGGCCGTTCGAATCCAAGTCGAGTTGCCCGTGCTCAACGTTTGTTTCCAGCGAAACGGACACCCCGTCGCCACTCACCCCGATGTCGTTGGCAAGCACGCCGGCCCCGAGTTGCTGGCTGGCGGTCATCGCGAAGGCATCGTCGACCAAGGCCGGAGCCTCGCTCGCTACCACCGACGCGGAATCTAGTTCGGGCAACGCGTCTGCAGCGGCCTCGCCGCTTCCCTGGGAGATATCCATGGTCGCGACCAACGCTGCCGGTTCGCTGTACTGATCGGCTTGCGCCGCGTACAGCCCGAGGCTACACGCTTCGTCGGGCCCCAGGCCGGGCGATACCGACAACAGTTGACGATTCTCCAAGGCTTCCAGATTGAGGACACGAGTCCGCCGATTTCCCGGCGTTCTGCCGTGCCGCGTTCTGCCTTCCACACGGTTGCCAAACAACACGCCCACACCACACTCCTTCACATTCTGAAACATCGACATTGCTCTTCCTTCCGTGTTATCGAACTGGGCAAACCAGGTTACTTGCCCCCACATCGCGTTCCACTCCCGTTCCTACGAGGCGTCGGCAATCGCGGATCGCAACGCACAAATCGTGTTTGCGAAACGCTAGCACGTCAGACACGTGCGCAGCGCCAAGCGGCGTCGCCAAGAAGCGCGAACACCTCTCGCGCTGCCTTTCCTGCTGCCAGAAGTGATGCATAACACGCGTATAATCTCTCTCGCGCAGAGACAGCCCAGAGCGTGGTTTTGCCACAAAGACTTGATAGCCAACGACGTAGAGAACTCAGATGGTTCAGAACGGCTCGGTCCCGACAGACCGTGGATTTTTTCTCAGAAATCCGTTCCGTGTTTGGGAATCACGGCTACGCGGCCGATTCAGACGACGGCACGCCGGCATCCGAAAGAAAAGGAACCAGGCCGCTTGCCTCGTCGGCGACAATCCCATGAGCCGGTAATTGCACACGCAGCTCGCGCAGACGCTGCTCGATTCGCCCCCAGGTTCCGTCCGTCTGCCACTGGCGATCGTAGCCGTAAACGGTTCGCCAATGAGGAAAATCGTGGGGCAACAGACGCCACGCGCAGCCGCTCCGCCGCCGGTAGCGAACCGCGTTCACCACCGCGCGAAGCGAAACCTGCCTGGCCACGCCCACGGGCCGGCTCGGCGGAATGCACCCTCGCACCGCTTGCCATTGGAGGTCGGTCAGATCGCTTGGATAGTTCGACATACCGCGTCTCATCCGCGAGGAAGCCGGCCGGTCTACAAACGAACACGTATTCTTCCTACGAAACCAGTGAAAAATCGGTTCAAGTCGCCCCCTCTCGGCAGCGCAGCCCCTGGGCCCTCAAGCCGCCTTAGTTGGGACTGTCCCCTTCCGGCACGATCACGAGCACAGAATCCGGTACAGGCCCCCTTAGCCACCACCCTTCAAGGGGGCTGAGTGAACAACCGAGAAGAACTTGCCGGCAAGTGCATCGACCTTCAGCGCATGACTCGCGAATTGGCCGCAAGGCCGGCGGAGGAGGGTGCCTCAGACAAAGGCTCGGCGTCTTGACAAGCTTGAATTTCCGCGCCGGTTGCCGTAGCGGCTCTTGTCGGACGCCGACTGCCGAAAACCTCGTTCAGCAGCGTGTACCGCACAAACAGATGGTAGCTGGCCAGCGATACGGCGGTGGCGATCAGCAACACGACCCCGAACCGAATCATCCCGGTCAGACCGGGAGGGAGTGCCCCCTGCAGCCACAACACAATCGGAAGATGCACCAGATAGCACCAATAGGAGGCGTCGGCCAGGTAACGCAACATGGGACTCGGTTTGCCGAGCATGACGACTACCGCGCCGAGGATCTGAAGCAGGGCCAGCCATGTGCAGAGTGACGATACGGCCCGAATCGCGAAGGTTGTGATCCAGGAAGCGTGCGCCGGTACGCTTCCCACATTCCACAGCAACCCGGCGAGCACGCCGGCCGACAGCACGAGACCGATCGAGTTGCGCCGGTTCCAGTGGCGTGCCATCGACGTCAGCAGTCCGGTGTTGCGGTGCATCATCCAGCCCAAGGCAACGAACGGGCCGTAATAGAGAAAGAAACGGCACTGCGGCACCATCGACAACGGTGTGTCGACGACCCAACTCCGCATCGGCAACAGGGCCACCATCGTGACGGCTGCGGCCGCCAGCGGCATCCAAGCCTGCCGTATCAGCCACGCGAGGCGGCGCTCCCATGAGTCCAACCAACGCGACCCGCGTCCGGAGAGAACAACGTCCAGCAGAACCATCGCCACGTAGAACAGGCTCAGGTATTCAAGAAACCAAAGATGACAGAACCAGGGATGCCAGAGATGCACCGCCGAAACGACAACCTCGGACGGCCAAGGAATGCAGACATAGTCGGGAAACCGCGCCGGCGCCGTGCCCGGTGCCGTGAAATACCAGGAAGCCCCCGACTGAACGGCAACCATCAACACGATGCCGATCGCCAGGGGCAGCAAGACCCGCCGGCCCCGATTGACGACGAACCCGCTCAACCCGTAACGGCGCAGCAGGAGACGCCCGAAGAAACCTGAGAGGAGAAAGAACACCTCCATGCGGAAAGAGTGTGTTGCGAACGAGAACAGATCGAAGATACCATGACGGTAGCGATCCGTCACCGGCCACCAGTGAGGACAACCAATTGCATGGGCGTTGGCCGTGTGAAGCACGATCCCCAGCAGCATCATCCACGACCGCAGCGCATCCAGACACGACAGCCGCGGGGCGCTCGAAGCCGATGGACGGGTAGTTTGTGCTAAGTTTAACGCATCCATGAGCGATACCAGGCTAACCGACACGAACTCGCTGCACGAGAATTCGATCTTCCCGGCACTCGTTGCAGGCACTCCTCCGATTGCTACAATAGCCACTACCCCAACACTTACTCGGAACGTTCCGTCCGCCGATCGACCACAGTAACAGGATAACTCCAATGATCGTTCCCGCAAGTCTACGTTGTCATCTGGCCTTGTGCGCAGTTCTGGCCGGCGGCATCCTGGAGGCAGGCGAAGGCAAGATGCGTTCCCTCTCAGACCTCCCCGAACGTCACGTGACGATCGCCCAAACCGAAGCCGACTATATCAGCTTCCCCGACGTGTGCGTCACGCCGAAAGGCCGGCTGATCTGCGTCTACCGCGTCGCCGACAAGCACGTCACCACGCGCTCCCGACTGGAGGTCAGAACCAGCGACGACCGCGGGCGGACCTGGTCAGAACCGTTCGTGCTGGCCGATCGCGGACATTGCCCACGGCTGGCGGTGATCGAAAACGGCGAAGTGCTCCTCATCTCCGACGGCACTCCGCTGGGCACGTCGCTCTACCGCTCCCGCGACGACGGAACAACCTGGTCGAAACCCACGGTCGCCGCCCTGAAACACGGTATCCCCGATCGGCCGCTGCGAATCGGCCCCCGCAGCCTGTTGACCACCGGCCACCGGCACGTCGGGTCGGCCAAGAGCCCGCTCATCCAGTCTACCTTTCGTAGCTGTCCGGCACGTCCGGCAGCACGTCGAGGAACCGCCCGCCGCTCTCGTACCAGCCTTGCCGCGTGAAGCGGCACCAACTCAGATCCACGACAAAAGCCGACGCCGTGCCGTCCGAAGTTTCCAGACAGACGATCATCCGGCGATGGGGAATCGGCTTGGGGTGGTAGAACCCGATTCCGCGATCGGAAAGATGCTTTCCGACGGCCACGACCGCTTCGCCCTGAAGAACCGTTCCGTCCCGATCGATCGGGATCAGGCGGACCAGGTAGGGATAGGGATAGCGGCGATCCTCGCGGCGATCGATGAAGTCGCCGCCCGGGTAGACCCTCCCGATCAAACAACGCACTTCCGCACGAATCTCGTTTTCCAGATAGTCGCTGCCGTCGCACCACACGCTCATCCGGGGTTCGCTCAAGGCCGTCATGTTCAGTGCTCCTCAGTTGTCTGCTACCCCAGTCATGGAACGAATATGGTGAACGCCGGACCTGCAGATTATCACTCCCGGAAGGAAACCATGTCCGGCGGCAGCCGATTTTCGGCAGAAACACGCGTCAGGGGAACGGCTGAACCGGTCGCCGGCCGCTCCAGGACGCGCAAGGGGGCAACAGAAATCTAGGTTACGATCCGGGGCTCGTCAAACTGATATTTCCGGCCCAAGCACCGATATGCCCGCCAATATGAAGAAGCGGCCGATTCCCTCGCCTCAATGCTCGTTGAGCACTCTCGACTGGGGCTGCCGATCGACGCCCTGCCGAAACCGGGTGGCGTCGTCCGTGAGTGGGGCGGAACCCTCGCCGAGCGATGGAATCTCCGACTGCCGGGCGAGGTTGCTCGCGGAAAGTCCTTCGGCATCTGCGGTACGCAGCAGTTGTGCGGCCTGGCGCGGTTTTCCCTCTTGAATCAACTGCCGCGCCCAACGTTGATACACCCCCTGACGCAGTTGAACGAATCGCTCGGAACCGAGCAATTCGGGGTCCGCCTGTCCCAACACCTCCAGGGCCGCTTCGTAGTCGTTCCGGCCGCAACAGTTCTCGGCCCACTGGTAATACAGGTGAACGTAATTGGCCGCGAACGTCTCGTAATGAGGGTCTAGGTTCATCCCCTGCTGCAAGAGGTCGATGGCCTTCTCGTACTCGTGGCCTGCGCCCACCGTAATCGCCCAGTTGTTCAGCGTGGCGAGCAGGTTTCCGCGAGCCGTCTCGCTCGAAGGATCCAGACGCAAGGCCTTGGCGTTTGCCGCCGCGGCCTCGGCGAAGCGGCGTTCCGTCAGCAGATCGACGCCGCGATTGTAGTAGATCATCGCCACCAGTTCGACGGACGAGACCTCCCGTGGCGGACGTGCGCCCGGAGCACTGATCTCCGTTCCGATCGTCTTGGCAACCAGGGCCGCTCGACGCTTCGGATCGTGCTGTAGCCGGAACCAGGCCGGACAGGTTGTTTCCACGTCGACCAGCTTCCCGTTCAGGCGAAGCCTGCTCATGGCATGTCCGGGCAGTTCCATGCCGACCGGATCGAGCCCGAAACGGGCCGCCAGGCAGTTGAACAGAACCGTCGAACTGACGCAGTTGAACTGTCCATGTTCGAGCGTCGCCGCCAGGTCGGTGCACTCCAGGTCGTAGCCGCCGACCAGGACTTCCCGGTGCATCAAGTCGAAGAGCTTCGTGGCAGTCTCCTCGGCGGAGGCATCGGCCCCGATCGCACCTGCGGCTCCTTCCACCAGACGCTCAAACCGGGCCGTCGATGCCGCCAGCCGCTCGGCATCCCCGACTCCCCCGGCGATCAGAGCCGCCTCCAGCAACGTATGACGGTCCCAAACCGAGTCCACCGCGTCGTCGAACAGCTCCACTTCCAGGTCGCTCAGCCGACCCTCGTAACGCTGGTACGGGCGAGCCGACTCGATCGGCTTCGGCGTAGGGATTATCCGGATCGGTTCGACGGGAACGGCGGGCGCCGTATCCGACACGCTGGGCCGCGTCACGGCAAACATCGTCGCCGGGCAGCACAGCAGGGTTGCCAGAACGAGCATTCCGGGCGCCGGCCGAAGGACCGATCGAAGGCGTCGACGACTCATGGGGGGGCAGTAGTCCGGGGCGTGGCATCAAGTCCGAGAACGAGATCGCATCAACTCTACGTTGTGAAAAGACAACGTGCGTAGCGAATCGGCAAAAATTGACGCCGCCCGGGCGAGAATCCGTACCGGTTGAATCGGCTGAACGGGCTGGCCCCGAAACGAGTTTTGCCGTCAAACTCGGGGTAACAACCTGCAACCCGATTCTTCCGACTGTTCCAAACGTGCCGCTTCAGATCTCGTTCGGCAACCGGTGCCCCATCTTGTCGCGCTTCGTTTCCATGTAGCGCTTGTTGTGCTCGTTGATCGGGCCCAGAATCGGAACCTGGTCGGCCACGACCAGATCGAAGCCGCCGTAAATGAAGGCGTCGGTCTTCTTCGGATTGTTCGTCAGCAGGCGAATCTTCGAGAGGCCCAGATCCTTCAGAACCTGGATCCCCACGCCGTAGTCGCGCAGATCGACCTGGTGCCCCAGGGCCAGGTTGGCCTCGACCGTGTCCATGCCCCCGTCCTGCAAGTGATAGGCCTTGATCTTCTCGACCAGGCCGATGCCGCGGCCCTCCTGGGGCAGGTACACGAGCACCCCCGCCCCTTCCCGCCCGATCATTTCCATGGCCATGTGCAACTGATCGCCACAGTCGCAGCGAAGCGACGCCAGCAGGTCGCCCGTGAAACACGAGGAATGCAGCCGCACGAGCGGCGGCTGGGCGGCCTCCATCGGGTTGCCGATCACTACGGCGGCCGGTTCCATCGACTCGTATTTCACCCCGTAGACCACCACTCGGCCATCACCGTACTTGGTCGGCAACCGGGCTTCGGCCTGCCGGTAAACCAACTTCTCGCTCCGGCGGCGATAGCGGATCAAATCCTCAATGGAGATGATCGGCAGACCGTACCTTTCGGCAAACTCAGCCAGTTCCTCCCGATTGGCTCGATTGCCGTTGTCGCTGAGAATCTCGCAGAGGACGGCAGCCGGTTTCAAACCCGCCAGCCGGGCCAGATCGACGCCCGCCTCCGTATGGCCCGCCCGGCGCAACACGCCCCCCTCCTTGGCCGAAAGAGGGAACAAGTGCCCGGGACGCACGAAATCCGACGGCTTGCTGTCCGGGTCCACAATTGCCCGAATGGTTGCCGCCTTCTCCTGGGCCGTGATCCCCGTCCGAGCCGTGCGGTGATCCACCGGCACCGTGAAACTCGTCCTCAGCGGGGCCGTGTTGTCCTCCACCATCGGAGGCAGATCGAGCCGCTCGCACACCTCCGGCAGGATCGGCATGCAAACCTGCCCGCGACCGTTCACCAGCATGAAGTTGACCATCTCCGGGGTGACCTTCTCGGCGGCGCAGATGAAATCACCCTCGTTTTCCCGATCTTCGTCGTCCACGACGATTACGATTCGACCCTGCTTGATGGCGTCCACTGCCTCTTCAATGGTCGAGAACTGGTGCGACACGAAACGATTCTCCATAGAAAGCGGCCCCACCGGAGCCTGGCTGGTCGTCCGACAGAATCAGACGCGGACAGAAAATGGGCATAACCACCACAGATGCCGAACCCTCTTATTCTAAGACGTGAAGAGATGCTCTTCCAGGGGCGCTACCCCCCAGAAGTCGGCTTCGCAAGTCGCAAACTTCGTCCCAAATGGCTATACTGCCGGAATCGTCTTTGTCTACGACCTCAAGTCCACGATTTCGGAGATCCCCCGGTGAAGCGACGCCAGTTTCTCACCACCAGCATCGCCGCCCTGACTGCCCTGAGCGCCGCCAATCGGGCCGGTGCCTATGTCAAATCGGCTCCCCGCAAACGAGTCGGGCTGATCGGCTGCGGATGGTACGGAAAATGTGACCTCTGGCGTCTCAATCAGGTCGAGCCCATCGACATCGTCTCCCTCTGCGACGTCGACGCCAAAACCCTCCGCGAGGCCGCCGAGATGGCTGCCGCCCGTCAGGAATCGGGTAAGACTCCGCGAACCTACGCCGATTACCGTGACATGCTCAAGGAGAAGGACCTCGACATCGTCCTCATCGCCACCCCCGACCACTGGCATGCCCTTTGCGCCATCGCCGCCGTCGAGGCCGGGGCCGACCTCTATCTCCAGAAGCCGATCAGTGCCGACGTTATCGAGGGCGAAGCGATCTTGGCCGCGGCAAGAAAGCATGCGCGAGTCGTCCAGGTCGGTACCCAGCGCCGCAGTACGCCCCACTTGATCGAAGCCCGCGACAAAATTGTCAAGTCGGGCATGCTCGGGAAAATCGGGCTCGTGGAGATCTGCTGCTACTACCACATGCGCGTTCGCGGACAGTCCCCACCCATCGCTCCGCCCGAGTACCTGGACTGGAACGCCTGGACCGGCCCGGCGCCGATGCGGCCTTACCACGACCGGATCCATCCCCGCAGTTGGCGCTCCTACAAGGAATACGGCAACGGCATCGTCGGCGACATGTGCATTCACATGTTCGACATGACCCGGTGGATGCTCGATCTCGGCTGGCCGAGCCGGGTCTCGTCGTCGGGCGGGATCTTCGTCGACAAGGACTCCGTAGCCAACATCCCCGATACTCAAACCGCCACGTTTGAATTCCCAGAAAATGACCTGAACGTCGTCTGGCAGCACCGCACCTGGGGCAGCGAGCCCGACCCCGAATACCCCTGGGGCGCCACCATCTACGGCGAGAAGGGCACGCTCAAGCTGAGCGTCCACAAGTACGACTTCATCCCCCGCGGCCAAGGTGAGAAACTCCACGCCGACGTGGTCTATGAATTGGAGGAGTATCCCGAAGACAAGACGGAAGAAGGGCTCGAAAAACACGTCGCCCCGGCCATCCGGCTCCACATGAAAGACCTTCTCGAAGCGATCGCCACTCGCGGGCGGCCCGTCGCCGACGTCGAGCAAGGCCACATCTCGACGGCAAGCTGCATCCTGGCCAACATGTCCCTCGAACTGGGCCGCACCCTGTCCTACGATCCTGCGACCAGAACCATCGTCGGCGATGAAGAAGCCACCAGGCTCCTCCGCCGCCCCTACCGCCAACCCTGGATTCATCCCGAAGTTTGACGGGCCAAGAAAGTAGCAGGCACACTCCGTGTGCCGTCCGCCAAGCAGACCGCAGATGGACTGGAAACGTTGACGTTCCTCCAATTCAGACTATTGAGCCCTCCACCGGTTGCCAAGAGAGTGCGTCCAACAGCCAGCTCTTCATGCGACGTTTAACGGCGAAGTTGTCTGCCACCGCATACCCCGTAGCTTGGCTCTCCAGAGCCGAACCAGCGAACTGGAATGGTTGCATTCGCTCGCACCCAAACCGTTCCAATGCATATCGCGGTGCCACTGGCATCTTGTCAGTGCTTACAGATTAGTTAGATTATATGGCAATCACCCGGCAATACCGTTAATCGCTACGACCCCCCCCATGGCAACACGCTCCACTCTCGCCGCCGTCGTTCTCTCCCTCGCCTCCCTGTTGCCCACCGGCACGGCCCCTGCCGCCCAGCCTCGCCCCCGGCCTCTCGACCCCATCGCGGCCAAGATGGAACCGACCCGCAAAGTCGTCTACAAGACAGTGGGCGACCGCCGGCTGACCCTCCACATCTTCGAGCCCCAAGGCCACCAGAAGACAGACCGCCGCCCCGTCTTCCTCACCATCCATGGAGGCGGCTGGACCGGCATGGGCCCTCGCTACTTCTATCCCTTCGCCGACCACTTCGCCCGGCTGGGCATGGTCGGCATCAGCGTCGAGTACCGGCTTTGCAGCCCAAAAGCGGGCAAGCCCACAACCCAACCTTCAACACACATGCGCGCACCGCGCGCACAAGTCCCAAACGAAGACACCAAAGAGGGCGTTACCGTCTTCGATTGCGTCAAAGATGCCCGCTCGGCCGTTCGATACGTCCGCTCGCATGCGACGGATCTGGGAATCGACCCCGACCGCATCGTCGTCAGCGGCGGTTCGGCCGGCGGCCACCTTGCGGCAGCCACGGCCTTGTTCGACGGCGTCGACGAGGAGGGAGAAGACGCGGCCGTTTCCTGCATGCCGAACCTGCTGGTCCTCTACTATCCGGTGATTGACACGTCCCAAGACGGCTACGGCCAGGCCAAGATCGGCCAGCGATGGAAGGAGCTGTCGCCCGTCGATCAAGTGAAACCCAACCTGCCGCCGACCCTGCTCCTCCACGGCACCGCCGATACGGTCACGCCCTATGCAGGCGCCGTCCTATTCTCCCAACGCATGAAACAGGCCGGAAACGAAATCGAATTCATCTCCTATGAAGGCGGCGCACACGGCTACTTCATCTTCAACCTGGACCTGTTCGCTAAGGCCATGAAACAGACCGAAACCTTCCTCCAGAAACACGGATTCCTGAACCAGCCCGGACCACTCTAATCTGCCCCCACAACCTACGCCGCAGGCGTTATACTCCAAAGCCCGGCGTCGCGTAGCGCACGCTGGGAAATCGAGCCGGCCACCCCTATACTCCGAAGGAGTTTCACAAGCGGACCGCCTCAGCCATGAGTCGCTCAACGGACAAGCAGACCAATTCACCCCACCCAAAGAAGTACCTCTGGTACGTCGCCTTCCTGGTTGTGTTGCCTGCATGGGCCTATGGCCTGTCCACGGGAATCCTGCCCTTGGCGATTCTTGGCCTGCCAGCCTTCCTGCTGCTAATCTACTTGTCGCTGACAAGACTGGAGTGTCCCCAATGCAGAAAGTCCATGCGCGTGGTAGGCGCCAAACTGGCCAATTGTCCGTATTGCGGGGCTTCCTACGAGCGCACCGCATAGACCACCGCATCCCCATAATTCCCCTGCCCGACAATTCCCTTGCCTTTCCCTCCCCCTTCCATCTCCCTGCGAGACGAAACCTATTGAAGCCCGCACCGCCACCCTTACCCACTGGTGGCCCGCGTGCGGGCTACCGAGTACAGTGATGGAATCGCGACCGTCCGCCTGCGCCTTCACCCCCCAGCCCGGAGGCCCACTCAATGTCACGCCTTCCTGCTTCCCGCCTCGTGTCGATTCTTCTACTGGCCGCACTCGCTTGCCCTCTCGACGCCGACGTCACCTGGAAAGAGGTTGGCGGAACCAAGGTCCCTGTCCCGCCGAAAGAGCATCCGAGGCTCTACCTGCGCCCGCAGCATGTCGCCGAGTTGCCCCAGCGTCTCCAGGATCCCGTCCTCGAACCTGTCCGCCAGCGGCTCGAAAAGCTCGCCCGGCGCAACGAGCAGTTCCAACTCGAATGGGATGCCGTTCACTACCTCGCCGCCCCCGACCAGCAGAAAGGACGCGAAATTGTCGAAAAGACGCTGCAACTCCTCAAGAAGAGCCAACTGCCCGACATCCACGACGCCTGCCGCGTTACCGGCCGCATGATGACCACCGGCGCAATCGTCTACGACTGGCTCTATCCCCTCCTCACCGACGACGAGAAGCAGCAGTACATCGCCGAACTCGTCCGCCTGGCCAAGACCCAGGAATGCGGCTATCCGCCGACCCGCCAGGGCTCCGTCACCGGCCACTCGTCGGAAGCCATGATCATGCGCGAGATGATCTCGGCCGGAATCGCCGTCTACGGCGAGTTCCCCGAGATGTACGAACTGGCCGCCGGACGCTTCTTCCGCGAACATCTGCCCGCCCGCAACTGGCTCTACGACGGCCACGCCTATCACCAGGGCGATTCCTACGGTCCTTATCGCTACAGTTGGGATACCTTCCCGCTCTGGATCTTTGATCGCCTCGGGGCCGGCAACGTCTACAACCCCCAGCAACAATTCGTGCCCTACTGGTGGATCTACACGACCCGCCCCGACGGGCAGCGGCTTCGCGCCGGCGATACCTTCTGCCACAGCGCACCCCGCGGCCAGCCCTGGGGCGTCGGCCCCGGCGCCGTGCTGACCGCCAGCTTCTACGGCGACGGATACCTGCTCGGCCACCACGAAGCCCAGGGCGGCGTCCGCGACAATGAGGTTCTCTTCGAGTTCCTCTGGCGCGATACCAAACTCCAACCCAAGCCGGTGACCGACCTGCCCCTCTCTCGCTATTTCGGCGGCCCCTTCGGCTGGATGATCGCCCGCACCGACTGGGGCCCCGACGCCGTCATCGCCGAGATGAAGACCAACGTCTACAACTTCACCAACCATCAACATCTCGACGCCGGCGCATTCCAGCTCTATTACAAGGGCGCCCTGGCCATCGACTCCGGCATCTACTCGGGTTCTTCCGGACAATATGGCAGCCCCCATTGCACCAACTACTATTGGCGAACCATCGCTCACAACTGCCTGCTCATCTACGACCCGAACGAAGAGTTCCGCTCTTCCCGCGGCTACGGCAACGACGGCGGTCAGCGATTGCCCAACGGCCGCAGCGAACCCCGCACGCTCGAAGTCCTGCTCGATCCCGACAACGGATACCGCACCGGAACCGTCGTGGCCCACAGCATCGGTCCCGAGCCCGCCAAGCCCCGCTACACCGTCCTCACCAGCGACATCACCGCCGCCTACGGCGACAAGGTCGAATCGGTCGTCCGCTCCGCCGTCTTCCTCAACCTGGACGATCCCAAGGCCCCCGCCGCCCTGATCGTCTACGACCGCGTCGTTGCCGCCGACCCGGCCTTCAAGAAGTTCTGGTTGCTTCACACCATCGAGGAACCGAAGGTCGACGGAAACCGTACCCTCGTCGACCGAACGGAATACGGCCAGCGGGGCCGCATGATCCTGACCTCGCTCTTGCCCGCCGCCGACGACCTGCAGATTCAAACCGTCGGAGGCCCCGGCCGCGAGTACTGGGTCTTCGGCGAGAACTTCGCCAACGACCAGGACCCGCAACGCGCCGAACGCTCCTCCCAGGAGCCCGGGGCCTGGCGAATCGAGATCTCCCCCAAACAGCCGGCGGCCGAGAATCGCTTCCTCAACGTAATGCAGGTCACCGATCGCATCGACAGCCGTGCCCTGCCGGTCGAACGCGTCCAGTGGGGCCCCCTCCTCGGCTGCCGCATCACAGCATCCGACGCCGACTGGATCGTCCTATTTCCCAGCGGCCAAACGCCTCTGCAAGGCCCGCTGACCGTCGAGGTCTCCGGCAAGCAACGCTGTCGGATCCTGATCTGCGGTCTCAAGGCCGGCCCCTGGACCGTAACGCCCCCCACCGGCGACCCTCACCGGGGCGACGTCGACCCCGAACGTGGAACCGCCTGGCTCGAAGGCCCCGCCGGCCGCTGGACGCTGACGCCGAAATAGGACTCCAGAAGTAGCTCCACTCAGATCCTGGCTACCCCTGAGACAACTAAAATCCGGTAGACTGCCTGCTCCCGTCGACCAATGTGAAACGCACGCTCTGGTCTATGGCGTGGCTTTCATCGCAGCAAACGGCGGATAAATACAAGCACCATCTATACTTGTTCCACCAAGCGATGATCCGCCGTAACGCGTAACCGCTGGCGATGAGTAACGATCGCGAATCTCAGTCGCCTGCCGAGCAATCGGATCCGACGAATTCACCAGTTTGACCTGAAACGGATCCAGCCACTGGCTACGTTTACCCCGGAATTTTCGCAAAACCTCACCATAGGCGACATCGATATTGCTATCGTTGATGTCATCGGAACTTATGTACAGTAACGCATCGTCGGATTCAGCAGGAACGACCCAAAACGCCACAGAAACGGGGAAGCAATCGTTGAAGTCACGAACAAACTCTGCACCTGCGTCGATCTGTTCGTTCACCAGAAGCTCTTCACCCATGAGAGTACTCCGTCCGTATTGTCGGTCAGCGCGTGAAGTAGTTTTTCAGCCTGCAACTGTGTGGACATGCGATAGCGGCTGGTTTCAGACCAGTCCTTCGCGATCAACCAGTTTTGGCCGAGAGTAAGGTTGGTACCTGCGGCTTTGTCCCGTTCGATTTTCAGGCCGGCTTGTCGGATAAGGTCCTCGATGTCGTGCGTCCAGCAGTTTTGAGCATACTTCTTGTCCTCGAAGATGATTCCGGTTCGGTCGATATAAGCCAAGACACATGATTTGAGAGCACATTCGAGTGAGTAACCTGCCAAGTAATACGCACCAGCCCATTGCTTCGCCGCAATCAATGCACGAGCGTCATCAAGTCGTTCGTCTGATAGTCTCTGCAGTGTCGCACGGTTCAATCAGAATCTCCTAGTGCTTCAAGTGCGTATTGAATAGCGTTCCATCTCTAGTCGCGGATCGTCGGGAGACGTCGCAAGTCAATGGCCACTGCTGGACCGCCTCAAGGAATTCGCTTCGTGCTTCGTCATGCAGGTGAACCGATCTCACCGAATCCGCCTCTTGGCTTCTTCCACCGCTTCATCCAACGAAACCGTCCTGGCCGTGCCTTGCCGCATCTCCTCAGCGCGTCGCCTGATCGTACAGACCCATTGCTCGGCGCTCACGTCATAGCCCGGCGGTGGTCGATGCCCCCTCTCCTGCATCGCCTCAAGACGCTCCATCAGTTGCCATCGTTCCTCCAGTGAAAGCAGCTCAGCCTGCCGCACAATCGCTTCAACACTCACTTCGGATGGAGAAGACATACAACACCTCAGAACAGCGCATCCCACGAGGCCGGTGGAACTGAAAGGCCCTGAGAAGACATTTGGGTCTCCCTCGAGCACTCGTGTGCACTATCGGTAGCTCTGTTAGCGGCTTCAGAAACGTCAACAATCGCATTCTACCCGCCGCTGAGAACTCCGACAACGTTCACTTCACCCCACGATTTGGGTGAATTCTATGGAATCACCCCCCCAAACGATCAGCGTTCCCCTCCCTTCATCAGCGCCCCAAGAAACACCATCACCTTCTCCGTCACCTTATCCCCCGCCTTTCCCAGGTCCTGATTGAGCGTCCCGTGCGTCTTGTCGGGCGCTTCGACGACGTCTGCCCGGACCCCTGCTTCGCGAAGTTTCTTCGCCATGGCATTCGACTGCTCCAGCTTGCCCGCGTTGTTGTCAGCCACGACCAGCATGAACGGCGGAATCGACTTGCCTGGCGTCACGTGTTCATAGGGTGAGATCAGCTTGAGCGTCTCCGGATTGGCGCCGAACACCTTGGCGTGCATTCCTTGTCCCGACGCCACCGTTCGCACTACGTCCAAAGCGGCCGTGTCCAACTCGATCAGCCCCTTGATCGCCGAAAGATCCTTCCCGCAGTTGCCCAGCAGAGTCTCGTTCGTCGCCACCACCGACACCAGATGCGCCCCCGCCGAGTGTCCCATCAGGAAGATCCGATCCGGATTCCCTCCGTACTCCTTGGCATGATCGTGCACCCACGCCACCGCCGCGGCCACGTCCTGGGCCTGGTCCGGAACCCTCGTTTCCGGAAGCATCCGGTAGTTCACACTCACAAACACGTAGCCGTTCTTGCAGAAGAACGGCATCTTCTCCCCCACGGCCGCCTTGTCGCCACGAGTCCACCCCCCGCCGTGAACATAAACCATCACCGAAAGACCTTTGGCGTCTTTTGGACGATAAACGTCCAGCGTCAATAACTCCGTTTTTCCCCCCTCCGCCTCCGAATAGCGGACGTCGGCCGACTTCACCACTCCCACGGGCACCGCCGTGCCTGGTCGACTGATGACGCCCTGGCCCAGCCGCTGCCGCAGTCGCCGAGCCTGGACAAACGCCGCCTGGGCCTCTTCTCGCGTCACCATCCCGTCGCCGTCGGCGTCCGCCCGAGCGAAGAAAGGCCGATCGCCCGCCTCGGCCTTGCTGAGCCGCCCGTCGCCGTCCCGGTCGAGCTGCTTGAATTGCTCACCAAACACCTCCCCGGGAGTCTGGCTCGTCTTCTCCTGTCCGAAACCCAGAGGGACCCATCCCAGCAGTACCAGCGTTGTGCCTATCAATGCCCGCATCGGTCTCCTCCCATCTTCGAGCCGTGTCCGCTGCCGATTCCACATGCTGACATAAGTATACACAACAACCCCCGACTGGCATCCCCCACCACACACCAACGCGAAGCGCCAGCGAGGACAGTAACCGCACCACTTCCTTGTCCCTTCGCGACTCGTCATGGCCACACTCACCCGAACGAACCACCGAATTTCTGCCCCACTGCACCACAGCGCGGTTGACATGAATACTCCGGAATCGCCAGAATCGTAGACAAAGGCAACACCCACGACTCACCTGCAATCGCAGGAAATACATCGAATGAGGAACGACGAATGAGAGCCACTATCATCGCATTCTTGTTGTTCTTGACGCTGCTTGCCCTTCCTGCCTCCGCCCAGGACGCCCCAGAATGTCCGTTGGGCGACGCCTGGAAGTTCGTGCCCCAGTTCAGCGACGAATTCGACGGCCCGGCCCTCGACGGAGACAAGTGGTGGGACTTTAACCCGACCTGGATCGGCCGCCGTCCCGGGCTGTTCTGCCGCGATAACGTCGCGGTCAAGGACGGCTGCCTGCAGATCTCCGCCACCCGCATGCCCGAATCCATGGAGACCGTCGAGAATCACGTACGCGGGTTCAATACCTTCGCCACGGGAATCGTCAAGAGCAAGAACCGCATCAAGTACGGCTACCTCGAAGCCCGCTGCAAGGCCATGAATTCCGGAGCAAGCAGCGCGTTCTGGCTCTACGACCCGCTCGATCCACCGGAGAAATACCGCCTGGGCTCCTATTCCGAGGAGATCGATATCTTCGAGATTTTCGGCAAGCACCCCAAGCTCGACCACACCTATTTCATGACCTACCACCGCCAGGAAACACCCTATGTCGAGGCAACCGTGCGGCTCAACAACAAGGCGGTCGGGGAGAAGTGGATCGCACCGCACAATTTCGTCGACGACTTCCACGTCTACGCCCTCGAGTGGACCGACGACGCCATGGTCTGGTACGTCGACGGAGTCCAGCGCTGGCGTCAGGAAAACATCAACCACAAGACCGCGCTGTACGTCATGTTCGATTCCGAGATCATGGAGAGCTGGGGCGGGCTGCCCAATCTGAACGACCTGCCCAGCACCTTCTCCATCGACTACCTGCGCGTCTGGCAGAAGTAAGTGACCGGCCTCACCGCCCTCGCTCCGCCAGCACGCGACGAGCGTAGTTGGCGCAGAACCCTCGCGGGTCGTCTGCGTAGGCCTTGAGAATCGCCTCGCCCTTGCCGTCCTTGTCACCCAACCGATGAAGGGCCGCCGCGAGATTGATCTCGCGCGTCACGTCCCCCTTCTCTTTCTGGCTGTAACTGCTGCGGCTGTCGTAGCCCGGCACCGGGGGAATCTCCGGTCCGAAGCGTATTGCGTGCCCCGCCACGTCCGGAGCGTCGAGCAGGGTGGCCAGCGGCTCCGCCAGTGCCGGCTCACCCAGCATCTGGCTCACCAGCGCCACGATCCGGCACGGGGCCGCAGACGGGGCCTTGTCCGCTCTGACCAGTTCCCGGATCTTCTCCGCGATCACCGGCACGGCCTTCTTCGACTTCGCCCGGCCCAACGCCAACAGGTACGCGCCCATGCGGCTCCCGCCCGCGTCCAAACCTTCTTTCCACTTCGCATCCCAGTTATTCGCCTGCACCCACCCGATCAATTCGTCCTCGCCCGCCGGATCGCCCAGCACGGCCAGGATATGGGCGTAGACCAGGCTCACCTCCGGATCGCGGCCGCTGCTGTGCGTCGACAGCTCCTTGTACTTCGCCAGCAGATAGGGCTTCGCCCGCTGCGGATCTGCGAACAGGAAAGGCAGCCCCCCGTAGCCGAACATGACGTTGTGGGAAGCAAGTTCCAGGACCGAGTCATGAATCGGATACGAGTCCGTGTCCGTCAGCACGTTCTCCGGGACGATGCCCTGCTCCACAAGATGCCGCTGCAACGTCTTCACCGGAACGTCGCGCAGCTCGCGACCCTCCCGCAGCGCCAGACACACCGCGTAGGCCGCCGCGTATCCCTGGTTCTGCAGGTCGGCCTGCATCCGCAAGATCGACATCGCGTCGCGGTCGGCGCTCATGCCGATCCCCACCACCAGCAATCCGTCGAGCTTCTTCGGCAGGATCGCGCGATACGGCGCGTTGGCCTCCAACGTCACGTGGTTCGTAGTCCGGATGTTCTTCGTCCAGAAGAAATCGCCGCTTGCCCAGCCGTGCAGGTCGAATCGGCTGCGGTGCTGGATGATCGTATCCGGAAAGGTCCGCGCCGTCAGAAAGTCCAACGCCGTCATCTGATACACGCCCACGAGCCGCCTCCGCTCGCGCGAGTTGACCAACTGCGAGACGTCCCAGCCCGCCTCGGTCATCTGCCGAGTCCGCAACCCGAAGAAGCTCAGGTCCGACGCGTCGGTGTCGTCGACGTAGGAGAAGTCGTTGTTGTGGCCCCCCGCTCCCAGCCGGATCACGGCCATGCCCACGCCTTGGCCGACCAGTTCGTCCGGAAGGTAGAACTCCGTCTCCTCGCCGACCGCCGCGGCCACGTCGGCGTTGCCCGTCGCGTCGATCACCGCTTTGGCCAGGACCACGCCGCGCTCCCCGCCGGGAGTCACGACGACCAGTCCTCGCAGCTTCTTCCCTTCCACCACCGCGCCCACGGCCATGCTGCCGAACCAGACCTCGCCGCTCCCTTCACGCACCGCCGCGCGGTACCACTCCGCCTTCGCCTGCGACCGGTAACGGCCCGTCGCCTTGACCTCCGCGTCGATCACCTTCGTGAACCCGCGCTGGTTGCCGTAGTAGTAGCCGCAGATCATCCCTGCCGTCTGCACGCCGCCCATTTCGTAGAGCTGTTCGACCACCAGCGTCTTGATTCCATGGCGCACCGCGGCCACTGCCGCAGGGCCGCCGGTCGTGCCGCCGCCTGCGACAATCAGTTCCGTCTCTGCCAGCACGGGCAGCGCCCTCGCGTCGCACGCTACCGACTCCAACAACGGCGCGTAAGGCCTGGTCAGCATCCCCTGCACCTCGCGCACATCCGCGGCCGTGCCGTCGGCCGTGCCACACAAACGCACGTTGTTCAACTCTCCGCGCCGCCGTGCCTCAGCGGCCGCCTGCTGCCCCACCCGGGCACCGACCTGAATCGCTGCCGCCGGCTTCACCAGTTCCGCCGCTGCCTCCCGGGTCGTGTCGGCCATCGGTCCCAGCACGTAAAGGTAAGGCGTCTTGGCGGGCTGCAGCGAGCCAAGATCCAGCGCAGCCGCGCCCGTCCAGGCCCCCTCGCTGCGCCGCACGGCCCGAATGTGGTCCGGCGGAATGAAGAACAGCCGGTCCGCCGCGTCCAACTGCAAATCAGTGAACGTCCTGTCGCGGGCGGCGTTTTCCGCTTCGGCGAACGATCTGACCGAGCCGTCGGCAAAGGGCACCGTGAAGGTGCACTCGAACAGCGCCGGCGTGATCTTGGTCTTGCCCGAAAGCTGAAACACGTCTTTGCTCGGATTCCACCCCTCATGCTTCACCACGCGCCCACCACAGTCCGGAGCCTTGTCGCCCACCGTCACTCGCGAAACCGTATACTCACCCGCCGGAAAGGGCGTAATCTCGGCGCCCGCTTTTCGCGCCAGGGCTGCCCGGTCCGTTGCGTCGATGACCACCTTGGCGCGGACGGTCTGCCGCCCGCTACGGTTGGCCATCACCACGCCCGCAACCTGGCCCTTGTCATCCGTCAGCACATCGGTCGCGTAGGAGCCGGTCAGAAACGTCACCCCCGCCTGGAGCAGCGCCCGGTCCAACGCCTGTTTCACCTTGAGCGGTGTCGAGTAGACCTTGCCTTCCGACGCCGGGGCGCCGCCGAACATCGCTTGCATCAGTTCCGACGACTGGACCTCCTCCTCGTCCGCCCACACCCGGAGCGTCCCCGCCACGTCTTCGCCCAGAGACGCGTAGGAAGTCGCCAGAAACACCTTCGCGCCGCCGACTGCCGCCGCCTCGGCCGCCGCCACCGCCCCGCACGAGCCGCCGACGACCACCACATCCACATCCTGCACCGCCGGCAGCATCCGCTCCGACTCCACCAGCGTCCCCGCCGACAGCGACGACGCAATCAGACAAACCCCCGCGGCAATCAGCCAGCGATTCATATTCATTCCCTTTCATCTCCAAACGGAATTCCACGTACAGGGCCAGATCGAGTAAACACGTACGCTGCACCTCGCGGCCGCGCCGTTCATTCTCACTCCTTCTCCTTGGGAAGGTAATCTTCCCTGACGGGCGAGAAGACCTCGATGGCAACGGAATCCTCAACGATGCGAGCGCCGTGGACGACATCGGCCGGAATGCACCACGAATCGCCGGGCACCGTGTCGTGCTCCGTCTCTCCAATTCTCAGAACGATATGCCCTTTCACCAGGTATCCCGTCTGTTCGTGCGGGTGGGCGTGATCCGGGAGGGTCGCGTCCTTCGATAGAAGAAACTCGGTCATGAGCGTTCGTTCGCCGAACACCAGCGTCTTCTGCCTGATGCCGGGAAGAGGGTCCGTGTAGTCTTCAGTGCTGCTTCTCTCAAACACAGTCGCTCATCCTCCGTCACTGGGCCGCCTTGTTGATTGAGACTCTCTGCCGATCCCTTGCAGATTTTTCCGGCTGTCCGCTGGGCAAGCTTGTCAGTCGATGCCAGATTATCATAATGATACAATACCAGGTTATCACTGTGGCAGGAAGCGCGTGGGTGCACACCTGTACAAGGGATTGTCCCGGCGTGCTGGAACACCACCGGCGGCACGGTTTCAAGTTGCACGAATCGGCGATTGCGCGGAATGGCTAGGCCAGCAACCCTTCGCGGACGACCATGGTGGCCAGATCGACCACCCTGTGTACCCCCACTTTCTTCATGATCCGCGCCTTCGTGTTGTCGACGGTGCTGAATGCCGCCTCCAACCGTCCCGCCACTTCGCGGACGCTCAATCCCTGGGCCAGCAGGATCGCAATCTCCAGTTCCCGCGGGCTGAGGGTCGCCAACGGCGAGGAAATGGCTGCCCGATTGAATCGCAAGCCCCGCGACGTATTGAGCAGGTAGCGACCAACTTCAGCGCAGTAGGCTGAGCGGCCCCGAACGGCCTTCTGAATGGCCTCCCGGACCTCCGAGAAACAGCACGACTTCGTCAGAAATCCGTTGGCCTGCTGCTTCAGGGCCAAACGGATGTGAACCTCATGGGCCTCGTCCTCCAGGAATACGAAGGCCGTCTCGGGCGTCACATCCCGAAGCCTGCGGAGGACCGCAAAGGGACCGTTGCCGCCCAGCCACGGGTCCAGAAGAACTACATCCGGGTCCGTGGCCTCCACTTGACGTACCGCTTCCGTCTCGTGGGTCGCCACACTCACCGCCTCGACCTCCTCGCAGTCGTTCAGCAATCTGCGAAGCCCCTCGGCGAATAAAACATGGCGATCGACGATCACCAGGCGAACGGGGCGATGGGTGGGGTCATTCCTTTGGCAATACATGAGGACGATTGTAGCATCCCCGGGTGTCAAGAAGGTGTCACCCCAGGAAGACGTTCCAGCAAGAATTCCGAAAAACGCGTCTAAGCCGGGGGCCCCTCGCACCGATATGGCCTTGTGCTACTGGTGCGCAGCCGAACTGCTGGAGCTTGCCATCAATCTGGCTCGCGATGCAAAAACCAGTCGGGAACTACTCACGCGGCTCGTGCACTCGGACATTGGATTCTTCGACCCTCAGCTTGAAGTGTTCTTTGAGGCATTCCGTCACGTTTCAGGAGTTGACCCCGCCTCGGAGTTGACCCCGCCTCCCCACGCCCCCTTACGCCGCAGGCGTTACACTCCAAAGCCCGGCGTCGCGCAGCGCACGCTGGGTCACCGATCCCACCCATCTCCAAACCCCGAACGGGGTTTCACAACCTATGGAGTGCGGCAACTCGTTCCCGCTTTCCCTCAACACCGGCGCCCACAATCCCCAGCCCGCGCAGCGGGCAGCATGTCGTAGCCACGTGGCGTCAGCCCATGGATGACAGTGCCCCACGTCAATACCCGAGCCCGCGCAGCGTGGCGGGACAATATCAGCATGCCAACATGCCCCAGACTACCCCAATGCCCCGGGGGTGTGCGTCCTCGATTTATTCCCCGGTGAATGCTACACACCGGCCGCACGATTCATTATCATCAGTCTGATTCAATCGCCGACACCCATTGGGGGCATCCGCGGAATCAGATATGGCCAAACGCGTTGTCATTGAGAACCCGATCATCAATTCCCCGTTCGTCCAGCCCAGACGGCGTTTCCGGTTTGACGAGGCTATCGCCAATGTCACGCGACGCCTCCTGGAACACCCGCGACGAAATTGGTTGAAGGCTGGCGGAACAGTGAGCGACAACGATGCAGTTCGATGAAATTGGCTATTGGTCCGATGAGGAACACTCACGGGGCCGTTCTTTACTATCTGTTTTTCGCCTCCTCGAACAACACGGGCGACAAGATCGTTCGTCATATCTTCAATAAATACCGCAACAGGGAGTTGCGTCATGAGTAATTCATCTTCGATTGAATGGACCGAAGCCACCTGGAACCCCATAACGGGTTGCACGAAGATCAGCGCCGGCTGCAAACACTGCTATGCCGAACGAATGGCAAAGCGCCTTCAAGCCATGGGCCAGCCGAACTATGCAAAGGGCTTTGAGGTTACCGCCCACGACCATGCGATGGAACTGCCCCTGACCTGGAAGAAGCCTCGCACGATCTTCGTTAACTCGATGAGCGATCTCTTTCACGAGACGCTACCGCTGCAGGTCATCCTGCGGATCTTCGAGGTGATGCGACGTGCTGACTGGCACCGATATCAGATTCTGACAAAACGATCCAAACGCCTGCTGGAATTGGACTCCGAACTGCCCTGGCTGCCCAATATCTGGATGGGCGTCAGCATCGAAAACGACGACTACACGTTTCGCGCCGATCATCTGCGGCAGACCCACGCCCACACCAAGTTCCTCTCGCTGGAGCCGCTGCTAGGCCCCGTTCCCAGCCTCGACTTGACCGGTTTGGACTGGGTGATTGTGGGAGGCGAGTCGGGCCCCGGTGCTCGGCCCATGAAGCCGGCCTGGGTTCGCAGCATCCGTGACCAGTGCCGGCGAGCCCACATCCCCTTCTTCTTCAAGCAATGGGGCGGCATTGCGAAGAAACGCACCGGCCGAGATCTCGACGGCCGAACGTGGGACCAAATGCCGCCGTCCAGGCCTCCTTCGCGGACCGCGGCAAAGGCCCGGGCACGTTAGCAGAGAGATCCCCGAAATAGGCAGAGTTGTGGGTGCAACTGACGTGGGAAAGAAGGCGGAAGAAGCGACCTGCACTCTGTTCTGTCCCTGATTACGTCGCATCTCTCACGTTGCGCGCCCTTTCCGGGTTTTCGGCAGCAGCGGTGCAGTGAGTTTCTGGTAGAGTTTGAATAGGTACTCAACCCGATTCCGTTCGTTTGGGAAGGGCTGCGAACGATAGCATCGGTCCACGGCGCGATCCAGTCTCGCGTGCGCCTTGACCAGGTTGGAGGGCATGGCGAGCGGATCATACAGATCGGCCAGACTGGCCTGAGGGTGTTCCTCGCGGGCGTCAAGCACCGCTTGCGCAGCGTTCTCAACCGCTTGGCGTTTGGCATCGGTAACAGACTCCGGCCACGGATAGTTGTTATAGACAATGGCGTTTGAGTATTGGTAGTCGCTCTTCATGCGTCCACCAACGTGTGTCATCCATGCGTGATGCATAGATGAGGCAAGGATACCGAACTCAAAGTCCCTTGCGTCAGGCACAATTAGGGTGCTGCCGGTGGCAATTATTTCTGGGGCAACGAAACCGATTGGAATGTATCGACGATTCTGCGACGACACCTTGGGAATCAGTAGGTACCGGCCTAACGGTTGTCTGATTTCCCCGAACAGGTGTGGCGTGTCTGCAAGTTCCCGGGTTCTTTTCCGCGAGCTACTCAAGCGAAATCGACGAATCCCGTCCAAACGTCGGCGGAGTGGAGTACACGTGCGGAGGAGTTGCGGCGGTGCGTGAACCAGCCAGAGGCACCAGCGTTCCGTATTATTGAGGAATTCATCACCACCATAAAGCCGAAGAATGTAAGGCCCCAGATCAGGGCACGCTGCCAGCATGCTTTGACGCCCCTGCGGCGACAGAATGAGACCGCTATCGTCGCCACTCTTGCGATCTTTATCGATCATCATGCTCCCATAGAAGATCGCTGGGGCTCCATTGAGAGGTCGAGAGCGTTTCTTGATGAATACGTTTGGAGCGTCTGTGAGGTATGCATTGATGTTAGAACAGGAGATCTCGTGGGGATCACTGCGAGGTTGTTCGTATTCGAAAAGGCGCCGTTTGCCTTCTCTACACGTACTGAATCCAATGATTACGCAGTGAACGTGCGCCTTGCCACGTGCTTCACTTTGCCAAGCGAAGGTCCTATGTGCGAATCGGATATCGATGTTGAACCTCGAGTACAACGGTTCCCAAAGGACAGCAACTTGCTCGCCCTGTGAAATGCTATTGGTCGAGACAAATGCCACGGATATGTTTGTGCCCTGGATGAACTCCGCTGCTTTACGATACCAACAAGTGACGTAGTCCAACACGCCCGTCCCTTTCTCACCGCGCCATATGCTCTGTAGTTCGCCCTTTTGCTGTCTTGTTTGCTCCTTCTTCCCAACGAACGGCGGATTGCCCAGAACGTGCGAACACTCGCTGGCGTGCAAGACCGCGTTCCAGTCAATATCGAGTGCGTTGCCGTGGCGGATGTGCGGGCTCGATCGAAGCGGCAGCCGAACGAAGTACTCGCCAAACTCGACGCTCAGGCGCTGGTTCATTTGATGGTCCATCAACCACATGGCCACCTCTGCGATCCGTGCGGGCCATTCTTCGATCTCGATACCGTACATCTGACCGACATCGAGTTTCAGGACTGTCCCAATATCAGTCAGTCGCTGTTCCTTGAGCAGCCTCCGAAGGATCTCCAGTTCCAGCAATCGTAGTTCTCTGTATGAAACGACCAGAAAGTTGCCACACCCGCAGGCCGGATCTAACAGACGCATGCGAGCCAAACGCTCGTGCAGACTCCGAAGCTTGCTCTTGTCGTTCCCGGCGCGATCAAGTGCTGTCTTCAAGTCATCGAGGAATAACGGACCAATGACTTTCAAAATGTCGCGTTCGCTAGTATAGTGAGCCCCGATTTGACGGCGTTCGCGAGGTTCCATGACCGCCTGAAAGAGAGCCCCGAAGACGGCCGGCGATATGCGACTCCAATCGAATCGCGTGCAGGCGATCAGCCGATTGCGCATGTCGGAGTTGAAGGCAGCAAAGCTCAGTGATTCAGCGAAAAGATCACCGTTCACATACGGCAGACTTGCCAGCTCCTCCAACAAGCTCGATTGCCGAATCTCCTTGGGCGTGTTCAATACCTGAAAGAACTGGGCCAGCATTGGGCCGAGATTGGAGCCATCGCTGAGGGTGTGGCTCTCAAGAAACATCTGGAACGCATTGCGTTCAAAGATGCCTGTATCTTCGGCGAACAGACAGAAGAGAACGCGGACCAACATTTGTTCCAGTTCGTGGCCCTTGTAGCCTCCCGCTTCCAGGGCGTCGTGCAGATCACCCATGATTTGCACAGCACGGATATTGACCGGATCCTCCGGCTCAAGCTTGTGCTGCTTGTATCCGGGGATGAAACCAAAGTGGTTTACACATTGGTGGAACTCGGCGAGAGGAAACTCGATGGTGGTATCCTCGTCGAGGTCATGCAGGGCAACGCTCGCAAAGTCAGAGACGATCACGTATCGCGGCACTTCATCTCCGCGATCCTCTCGCTGCAAGCTTTGAATGTAATCCATCGCCTGAGCGTGAGCTTTGCCAAGGTCCTTGCCACGACTCTTGTGTTCGGCGAGCAACATGCCCTTCCAGAATAGGTCGATATAGCCGTAGTTGCCGCTAAGATTCTTGACCGGTTCCTCGAAGCTGGCTAAATGACGGCGTGTGAGTCCAAAGACGCGAAAGAACTCATCCCAGAAGGTCTTGGCTTCAGCATGTTCGCGAGTCTCACCGGCCCATTCCTTGGAGAATGCCACGGCGCGGCTACGAATTTCGTTCCATGATAGGGGCATCGACAACGTTCTCCGTGCGTCCTCTGTGCTTCGGGCAAGACCAAGCGAAGACTGGTCGCCCTTGTTGCACGTCATTATTGCCGGTTTTCGGCTACTGTGAAAGAGGAAGAACGGAATGCGATGACCGCAATCAACTCATCGTCGAGATCCGCGCCCTTGATATGTCCCTTGCTGGTTCATCGACACCAACTACAACGGCGAGAGTTTCTTTATCTGACACGCCTACTTCACTGGTGCCGACGAACCGTATGAGAAACTCAAACGAGCCCTGCGCGCCGACATCAACGAAGACGCCTGGAGCCAGCTCTACAGCACTACCAGCCGCCCCTTCACCAAACCCGAAACCGGCAGGATCGCCGTCAAGGTCATCAACCACTACGGCGACGAGGTTCTCAAGGTGTATCCGGTTTAGCGGCCCCGCTTGAGGGCGATCCCAATTCGTCAGCCGTGTTCTGAATGAGACACGTGCGTTCATAGAAAGCCGCAACAACCTCCCGCGCTCCCCAGGGCTTCACCCCCTCAACAGGGAGATTTCTGCAACGCCCCCCTGCCGACGGACCCCCACTTGCGCCGACGCCATCAGGTGTAAATACAGTCGATACAAACACTTATGCCCACCCGCCCGGCTCCACTCATTTCGCAACACCCCAAACACGGCGCAAAACTCCAACGCCGCGGCACGAACTCATCCGGAAAAATCTGCCCAAGTGTTCAATTCTTGTATTGACTTCCGCTGTCAAATGGATATACTGATGTACACCCACCTTGAATCCGACCGTCCCGGCCGCCACATTGGACGAAGGTTCTGTTTACTTGCACAATCTGCGAGAGGCGCCCATGAAGCGACTTTGTCTCTACCGATCCCTGGCCGTCTGCCTGTTGTTGGTCACCTCGACGTCGGCCGGCGACTCGAAGTCCCCGGCCCCCCGGACCTTCGAGTTCCCCGACAGCGGAGTGACCTTCGATGCCGGGTTCGACGGGGCCCGGCTGAACGACTGCATCCAGGACAGCGGCACCGAGTATCGGGCTGTGATCCGTCCCGAGAACGAACCGATCAACGACAGCGCCTGGTACGCCTTCCGCGTCACAGCCAAGGCCCCTCAGACGATCACCGTCCGCTTGACCTATGAGGGCGGCAAGCACCGTTACCATCCCAAGGTCAGTACCGACGGAACGACCTGGCAGCGCCTTTCAGGCGACCGCTACCAGCGCGGCAAAGACGCCGTCGCGCTGAAGATCGAAGTGGGCCCCAAGCCCCTCTGGATCTCCGCCCAGGAGATGATCGGTCTGGCCGAACTGAACGCCTGGACCGACCAGATCGCCCGGCTCCCCTTCGTCGAAGAATCGATCATCGGCCGCTCGATCGGCGACCGGCCGATCCGGCAACTGACCATCCGTTCCGGGCAGCCCGCCTACGCCGTTGCCATCGTCGGCCGGCAGCATCCGCCGGAGATCACCGGCACCATGGCCCTGACGGCGTTCGTCGAAACCGTCACCGGCCCGAGCGACCTGGCCAAACAGTATCGCCGGTCCTTCGAGACCCTGGTCGTTCCCCTGATGAACCCCGACGGCGTCGCGGCCGGCAACTGGCGGCACAACCTCGGCGGCGTCGACCTGAACCGCGACTGGGGGCCCTTCCGGCAGCCCGAGACGCGGGCGGCCCGCGATTCGATCCTCCGCTACCAGAACGAAGAAACGCCCCGCCTGGCCTTCTTCCTCGACTTCCATTCGACCGGCCACGACGTGTTCTACGTCGAGAGGAGCAATGAACCCGTCTGGCCTCCGCGATTCTCCGAGCGCTGGCTGGCTGCCCTGGCGGAAGAAATGCCTGACTACGAGGTCCGATCGGAACCGAGCACGGGGACTCGCCCATTGTCAAAAGTCTGGGCACGGAAGACAATGAGCGTTCCTGCCGTGATTTACGAGGTAGGCGACAATACCGACCGAGCGTTGATCCGCAAGGTCGCACAGGCGGCCGCAAAGACAATGATGCGCCTGTTGCTGGAGGAAGCCGAGGCCGCACCCAGCCGACCGCGTGAGGCCGGCAGGCAGCCGGTCTTGGTTCCGTGAGCGCATCCCCGCTTGCCCGAGAAAAGTTGACCGTCTGCTTGCGAAAACATGGAGAAGCCGAGTATGAACCCGGAATTCCTGCGACTGTCACGACTCCCCCTGTCCGCCAAACTGCTGGTGACCCTTTTTCTGGGTCTCGTCGGCCCGGGCTACCTGGTCGGCACCGCCAACATCATGTTCCAGCACCAGGACGCCGACATGGAACCGGGGCTGACTCTCGACGACCTGCGGCGGAGCTTCCACGGCCTGGAAAAGACAGTGACTCCGGAGGCCGAGGTCACGGTCCGCTCGCTCATGCTCGAGCAGGTCAGCCCGGAAGGTGAGATGCGAGAGTATTTGGAGAACGGCGGCGAGCCGGCCGTCCGGAGCCTGATCGGCTGGCTCGAAGGGGGCGCCAAGGAAGAAGGCTTCGCCGCCGGCGATCCCTCGCCTCAAGCCGTCATCAAGGCCCATTGCATCGAATGCCACCACGCCGACGGCGGCGACATGGAAGACCTTCCCTTCGCCGCCGCCGACGAGGCGGAGCCGGAATACACGCTGGTGATGGAAGCGGCCGAGCCGGAGTTCCAAACCGGCGAACAAGGCCCCCAGACGCTGACGCTCAGCCCGACCAGCGTCTCGAGACTCGTTCACGTGACTCACGCCCACATCCTTGCTATTCCTGTCTTCACACTGCTGGTCGGCCTGCTGTTCCTCATGACCGGGTTCAGTGAGAAGATCAAACTGGTTCTCGGCCCCCTGCCCATGTTGGCGGTGCTGCTCGACATCGGCTCGTGGTGGGCCGCACGATTCATCGAGCCCTTCATCTACGTGATCGCCGCCTCCGGTGCAATCTTCGGCGCCGCCTTTGCGCTGCAGATCCTCGCGATTCTTGCCTCCATGTGGCTGGGCATTGCCGATCCCAAAGCGAAGGCCTCGGAATAGGTTCCGGACGCCGGATCCCGCTCAGTCCTCGTTCACCTGGACGGTGAGCGTTACCATATACATGGTCCGCTCGAAGGCATCGCCTTTGCGCAAATGGCTGAAGTCGGAGTTGTCGTTTCGATCGCCGGTGTAGGTTCCTGCCGTTTCGTCCACGTAGTGCACCGAGAAGAAGTGGCGTCCGCCGACGATCAGCGGGAAGGCGACCTCGCCCGTCTTCGGATGGGGAGCGGCGGCGGTCGACCATAGGGACGACTGAATCTGCGGATCCTCGGCCGGCGCCTGCGATCCGGCGGTGGACAAGGTCAGTTCCACGTCGCGTCCGCCGAGCGGCTTCCCTTGAAAGAGCAGCTTCGCCTTGGCCACCGCGCCGGGCTTGAGCTTGTCGGGCGGCGTCAGAAGAACGATTTCCAGATCGTGCCCCACCACGCCATCAAAACCGCCTTCCCCGTTTCCGACCCGGGTCACCGTCTTGCCATACATGATGATCCGGGTGTTCGGCGGGATGCTGTGGACTTGGCGAGTGATGATCCCGGTCTGCAACTCGCCGCCGACAACGTAGCATCCCGGCTTGGACGGCGCGACCTCGGCCGTGAAACAGTCGGTCGCCAGAACAGGCTTCAGTTCCGACCGAGTTCCGTCCGGCTGAATCACCTGGAGGCTGATCTTGTCCTGTTGTCCTTCCAGAGATCGACCGCTTGCCCTCTCGCCCGAATGTCCCCAGCACACCTCCAGTTTGCAGGTCTGGTTGACCTCGCCTGCCGACGGCGCTTCGATCCACAGTTCATGGCCCGCTGCCGGGTTCCAGCTCAGAGTCGCGATAACAGCCGAAGACAATAGGGCGGCGAACAACCGCGAAAGGCGGACGAGTTGGAGCATTTGCATGGTATCCTCACAGATGGTTGAAGTTGTGCGTTGTCGTCTGGTGACTGCCGGCCTTACTGAACAGCTTTCGCCGCGTCGGCCGTCTTCGGTTGGTTGTATCGATGCTTCAGGAAGTCACCCACATAGATCAGGTACTCAAACGGCAGTCGCTCCTCGCCGACCTCCTTGAGCACCGTTCCCACCGTGCTCTCGATCACTTCTTCCTTGTCGGCATAGCCCGCATACTTGACGATCGCGATGGGCGTCTCGGGCGGATAGTTGATCGAGAGCTTCTCGATGAACTCGCGGAATTCCGTCCGCATGGTGAAGAGGACCATCGTGCTCTGATGGACGGACAGCTTCTCGATCGTGTCTTCCTTGCCGAGCCAATCCGCGGCCGTGAGGATCACCGACTTGGTTCCATCGCTGGTGGTGACGCCCCGGCGGAGTGCCGCGTTGGCCGCATTGAAGCAACTCAAGCCGGGCACCACCACCGGATTGAGATCCTTGAACTCCTCCAGCGACCATTCGCACGGTCCGTAGACCATCGGGTCGCCGCCGTCGAGCATGGCCACCGTCTTCCCGGCCGCCACGGCCTGGCGGACCAGGGCGATGAACTCGTTGCGTTTCTTGGTGATCGCCTCGCACTGGCGTCTCTCTTCCCCTTCGAACTCCGACGGATCGTGCCCGTAGTAGGGAAACAACCGCCAGTAGTCGTAATGAAGTTCCTTGCCTTTCAAGCAGTCGGCCATCTTCTCCGCCCACCTCCTCGAGCAGAAGATCACGTCGGCTTTCTCGATGACCTTGACCGCGCGGAGCGTCATCAAGTCCGGATCGCCGGGGCCCAGGCCCACCAGGTAGTACTGCGTTGCGGGCTTTTCGTCGGCGAAGCAGACGGCGCCGGCACAAACGAGCACAACGCCAAGGAGAAGAACCCGGCAGATTCGAGAAACGCGGGTGGTTGTCATGTCTTGTCCTTTCGATGCTGATTCAGAATTCCTTAAGAACTTCGCCGCCGTTTCGCGACCCCAGGCCGCGCCAGGTTTCCAGATCGATCGTCTCGCTGACGAAGTGGACCGAACCGTCGGCAAAGCCCACGTTCACTCCGCCGGGGTGGCGGCTGCGGGCCATCTGCCACAGCGATTTCAATGGCGACCACTTCGAGCAGTCCGGGATCTGGGAATTCGGTTCCCACCAATGGTAATAGGCCGAATAGAGCACGAAACCGTCGAACCAGCGAGCCGCGCGCGACGGGCGGGATGCCACCGGCTGTCCGAAGCGAGTGCACCACTCGACGGTCAGGGTGGGGCCGCTGCCGCTTCGGGCGCCCACGATCACCACGTCCTTGTTCTGCTCCGTGAGCACGACGGTGCCCGACATGCTCGAGTCGGGTAGCAAGCTTTCGGAAAACGCGGCGGTATTGCTCGTGCCGTCCGTCACGTCGGCAAAACGAATGGCCGACGTATCGTTGAACAGTCCGTCGGTATCGAACATCGCCGTTCCGTCCGCCGTCGGCGCACTGCGTCCCCAGCATGCCATGTAGTTGGTTGCCCCATATTCCGGCTCGACTCTGTCGGAACGATCACTCGGGCAATAGAAGAAGTCGATCTCCTGGCGGATTGGCTCTTGATTGTCGGGGTGGACGCCGACGCCGGGTCCATTGTACGTTCCGGTGTGCCCATAGAGGGGAACGTCGAGGTTCAGGGACTGGTACACGTTGAACTGTTCCAGATAGGGGGTAAGCATCGCCAACGGTCCCCAGCGGTACTGCCAATCGGGAATCTGCTCATAGCCCGGGCAGGTTTTCGAGGGCGACCCAACAGGGAACTTCTTGTGGCTGTCGTGGAAGCTGTGCAGGGCCAGGGTGATCTGCTTGAGGTTGTTGGTGCAGCTCATCCGCCGAGCCGCCTCGCGGGCCGCCTGCACGGCCGGCAGCAGCAAGCCGATCAGGATGCCGATGATCGCAATGACGACGAGCAGTTCGACCAGCGTGAAGGCGTTTCGGCGTTTCATGATGTCTTCTCGAAAACCACCGCGGCGAGGATTGGATGCTTGAGCCCTGGTATTACCAATATCAAATACGTAACACCACCTCAAGCTACCCCTGCCAAAAAAGGTTGTCAAGAGACGATTTCTTGCGGACCTCCGTGGTTGGCCACGTGGAAAGGATACTGAATCCACCCGCAAGGGGTGATATCGGGGGGGAAGTCAAGAACGGCCGCCAAGAGGCCAAACGGCTTGCGCACCACCTTCGCATGGGCCGAGACGTGGCTTGTGACATGAGGTCAAGCCAAGACGGACCTCAGGCCACTTCCAAGTCAATCGTTTGGTGCCCTGCCTCGACCTCTGTTTTCAGCGGCGTGGTTCGTGGAGACAACCTACTGCCTGGCACTCACTCGCGAAGCCCGGGCCGGGGCCTTGTCGAACACAGGACTGTCGTTCTGCTCCCGTTGATGCGAGACGGTCATGGCACGTCCGCGATTTCTCCGCCCGCCCGCGTGCTCAACGCGCGCAAGGTCACTAACGAAATCGTCTCCGACAGGAATTGGACCGAACCATCGCCCATGGCGAAGTTGGCTCCACCCGGATGGTTGCTCCCATAAGCGCAGACACACAGATCGATGTAGTATTCGAAATCCGAATCGCTATTGGCCGGCGGAGAGGCACCGGCTCGATGATTGAAATCGAACGGCAGCGTGTAGTTGACGGGCGCATAGCTGCTCAGGCTGACGTGAGCCACTCCCGAGGAACTTGTGGCCGCCCAGTTGCCGTAGTAACGGAAATCCCAGTCCCAACCTTGTTCGGCGAACGTGTTGTAGTTGGGATCCCGCCGATTGCGCTCGCCGAACAGCAGCGTGTTGCTGGCCCCGTCAGCGATGTCGGCCAGCCGCACCGGACGCTGGTTCGGCTCCGGCAACGATCCCGGCCCGGCCATGAAGAACACGCCGTCCGTTGTTAGAAATCCCGACGCGGGGTGATAGGATCGGGTGCCCCCATTCCCCGCGTAGCTGGTGACCTTGATGTAGCGATCCTGGGAAGAACCGGTCAGCCTCGTCGAGTAGTGCAAGGGATTTTCGCTTTCCGGCTCGGAGGGGCAAAGCAGGTTCGGCCCCTGCGCGGCACGCGAATTCAAGCCGCCGCCGAAATTCGCGTCGGGATTGGAGAAGTCCCATTGATCGTACAGGCTTCCCTGTTCGAGATACGGCAGGAGGAACACAAACAGGCTTGCCCCGCGATAGAGCCTCTTGGCGGAATTGTACTGTGAGAGGAGCATGGCGGCTGGAAAGGTCTTCACGGTGTCGTGGTAACCGTGGGCGGCCAGGGCAAGTTGCTTGAGGTTGTTGGTGCATTGCATCCGCCGCGCCGCTTCCCTGGCCGCCTGGACGGCTGGCAGAAGCAACGCCACGAGAATGCCGATGATCGCAATCACCACCAGCAATTCGACAAGCGTGAATCCACGGCTCCGGTTCATCGTCTGTCGTCTCTTGAAGATGAGTTGCACATATACAGGACTTGCTCCACTAGTGACCAGGAGCGAGTATCATGTGGATTAATTGCTTTGTCAAGAACCGGACGCGGTCCGGACCAGAATCCGGCTTGCATGGAACCACGATAGAATCAAACACGGTGGCGAAACTTGAGCTCAGGAACGGGGTTCATTGTGGCGGTTCGAAGTCGGGCTGAGGGGAGTCACTGTACCCCTGCAATCGGAGTGATCAGCATGAGACGGATTGTCGTTACTGTTTTGGCAGGAATCATTTGCGCCGTTCTCAACTCTCCTTCCCAAGCACAACGTTTCGGCGGACCGCCAGACCGGGGCGGCCAGCGGCCCAGCCCCCTGATTCAACTGTTCGACTCGGATCGCGACGGCATCCTCTCCAGCGAGGAGATCGCCGGGGCCTCGCGGAAACTGGCCGAGTTTGACAAGGGCGGCGACGGCAAATTGACCGGCGACGAGCTACGCGACGCCCTGCCGTTCGAACGGGGGCCGGGAATGGGCGGCCCCGGCGGCCCTCCCGGCAACGTGCGTGGTCCAAGGCGCGGCGGCTCCGAACCGTTACCCCAGACAGAGCCCCAGGCCAAGGATGACCAGGAGAAACGGATCCTCGCAGCCTTGGAGACCATGCGGGAGGGGCCGAGATTCGCCAACGTCGCCCCCGACGACGGCCGCCTGCTCCGCATGCTGGCCGAAGCCGTCGACGCCAAACGCGTCGTGGAAATCGGTACGTCCACCGGAGAGTCGGCGGTCTGGTTCGCTCTGGCGCTGCGGAAGACCGGCGGCCACCTCTACACCCACGAAATCGACGAATCCCGCGCCAAGATCGCTCAGGAGAATTTCAAGAAGGCCGGCGTCGACGCTCTTGTCACCGTGATCCTGGGAGATGCCCACGAGACCGCCAAACAACACAAAGATCCCATCGACATCCTCTTCCTCGATGCCGACAAGGAAGGCTATATCGACTACCTGGAGAGGCTGCTCCCGCTCCTTCGGCCCGGCGGGCTGGTCATCGCTCACAACATGAACGCGCGGCAAGCCGATCCGAACTTCGTGAAAGCGATCACCGAGGATCCGAACCTGGATACGCTCATTCTGCTGAAAGAGGGAACGGGCGTCAGCGTGACTCTCAAGAAACGCTGAACGATCGGCAGGCGACCAGTGTGAGGGGGCTCGTTACGCGGCCGAGTCGCGGAGGCGGGACAGGGCCCGCTGGGCTTCCTGGCGGACGCTGTCGTCGGCGTCGTGGGTGAGGCGGGCGAGTTCGGCGGCGGCGCAGGAGGCGCGCCGGCCGTGGAGCCGCAAGGCGCCTACAGCATTTCGGCGTACCGTGGGATCGGCGTCATGCAGACGATGAAGCAACTTGGTGATCAGTGGATCGACAGATTCGGGCATTTCAGACACCCCTTGGGGGCGGCAGAGTATAGAGGACCATCATCCATGGTTATCGGCACGTATCGCCACGTCACTTCAGCCGTCTCGGCGAGGCAATCGTGCCCAAGGCAAATCCGGCGGACGAACGAAACCTGCCGGTTAGGCGCTCTTGGATCGGAAAAAGGTGTGTTTCGTCCGCATGCCTATTGTTCGATTTCAAACACCGCCTCGATTTCGACCGGCACACCTAACGGGAGCGATCCGGCCCCCATGGCGCTGCGGGCGCCGATCCCATGCTCGGGCCCGAAAACGTCGGCAAAAAGCTGGCTGGCACCGTTGGTGACGGCCGGCTGCTGATCGAAATCGGCCGTGCTGTTGACCATTCCGAAAAGCCTCACGACGCGGCGGATGCGGTCGAGGGAGCCGAGTGCGGCCTTCATGGTCGCCAGAATCCCCAAGGCCGTCAGTTCGGCTGCCTGGTAGCCGGCTTCGACGTCGCAGTCCTTCCCAAGTTTTCCTTTGAGGATCTGGCCATCGGGGGTCACCGGCAAATGGCCCGAGGTGTAGGCCAGGTGGCCGTCGAAAATCACGGTCTTGTAGAGCCCCTTGGCCGCGGCGGCCGCCGGCAGGTTGATTCCCATTTCGGCCAGCTTGGCCGACAGGCGGGCTTCTGCACTCATCGGATTCACCTTAGTCGATAATCTTCGTCAGCGGATACTCGACAATACCTCGGGCGCCCGCCGCTTTCAATCGCGGGATGATGTGACGGACGATCGATTCGTCGATAATCGTGTTCACCGCGACCCACCCTTCTTCAGACAGGTCGGAGATCGTGGGCTTTTGCAGGGCCGGAAGCAGGGCGAGAACCTTACTGACGCTGCCGTCGGGCACGTTCATCATCAAGCCGACTTTGCCCTCGGCCGCCATCGCCCCGTTCAGCATCAGGGCGATATCGTCGATCTTCTGCTTCTTCCAGGGATCGGCGTAGGCGTCATTGTTGGCAATGAATCGCGTCGTGCTTTGAATCACCTCATCGACGATCCGCAGGTTGTTCGCTCGCAGAGAGCTTCCCGTCTCCGTAACCTCGACGATCGCGTCGGCCAGTTTGGGAGGTTTTACCTCGGTCGCTCCCCAACTGAACTCCACCCGCGCGGTCACGCCGTGTTTCTCGAGATAGCGTTTCGTCAAGCCGACGGCCTCGGTGGCGATCCGCGCGCCTTCCAGATCCTTGACCGTCTGAACCGGCGAATCTTCCGGAACGCAGAGCACCCAGCGGACCGGACGCCGGCTGACCTTCGAGAAGACCAGTTCGGCCACTTCATGAACCTGGGCGCCAGTCTCTTGAATCCAGTCGTAGCCCGTCAAGCCGGCGTCGAGAACTCCGTCTTCCACGTACCGAGCCATTTCCTGGGCGCGGATCAGCAGGCATTCGATTTCGTCGTCGTCGATGCTCGGATAGTAGCTCCGCGAGCTGAATGTGATCTTGAACCCGGCGCGGCGAAATAGCTCGGCCGTTGCGTCCTGAAGGCTGCCTGCCGGAATCCCAAGTTTCAGAGTCTTGGTTTGGGACTTGTGCGCATGGTGCTCGCATCTTTGTGAAGGTTGGGTCGCGGGCTTGCCCCGCTTTGGAATGTCTGCCATGGAATGTGTTACCCGCTCGTAGGTCAGAGATCGTCTGACAAAGGATCGTATCTACTTCTTATACACTTCGGCCGGATCGAAAACCCGCTCGCCTTCGACTTGGAGGCCCTCAGGGGTGACTTTGCGGAAGAAGCAGCTCTTGTAACCTACGTGGCACGCCGCCCCGCCGATCTGTTCGACCTTCAAGAGGACCGTGTCGCGATCGCAGTCGAGATAGACGGCATGGACCTTCTGGACATTGCCGCTCTCCTCGCCTTTTCGCCAGAGTTTATTCCTGCTACGGCTGAAATAAACCGCCCGGCCGGTTTCCAGAGTCTCGGCGTAACTCTCGGGGTTCATGTAGGCCATCATCAAGACTTCCCCAGTTACCACGTCCTGGGCGATGGCCGGCAGAAGTCCGTCGCATTTGGCGAAATCCGGCCCTTGTCCTGAGTCGTCGCACTTTTCCGGCATGGTTCTTCCCTACTCTGGAGGTTGGCGAGGTGGATGTGTCCTACTCTTGCGACGGACACGCCTCCCTGCCCGCAAGTTCTGCTTCTCCTGAAACTAATCAGAATAATCGGATACTGTCCAACCTGCCAGGGCCCGTTCTCAAGAGGGGTGTGGGTTTTCCTCAAACAGCGGGAATTGCGGCGTGCGTCGGACAGTCCATCGACGGAGCGGCAAGATCCCGGTCGGTTTTCCGGAATGAAGCGAAGAAGGGCGGAGATTCGAGGACGCCGCGAGTCTGTCCATTCGACATGACCGGCGTGTTCCGGAAGAGTCGCCCAAAGGGGTCGACTGGGGGAGAACTTCAGCAAAGGCGTGATTCCAGCCGACTTAAAAGACCGATGCTGTTCTCCACCCTTCGCCCATAAGGAAACTCTGTGGAACGCTCGCTTACCGTCTTGCTTCCGGTAGAGAACTCCCAGGCAACGCTGGCCAAGAACGTTCGCCGGCTGTTGGAAGTCCTGCCCGACCTGACCGACTCGTTCGAAGTCGTGGTGATCGACGACGGGTCCACCGACGCCACCCTCGAAGTGGCCGACGAGTTGTCGACCCAGTATCCGCAGATTCGCGTCGTTCGGAGTGCGACTCCTCGCGGGCGGACGAGGGCTATCCAGTTGGGCGTGCGCGAGAGCCGAGGCGAATTCCTGCTCCTCATTGACGAGGATGCGAACCTGCCGATCGATGAGATCGGCCGTCTCTGGGCAGCGGCGGAGCAGCACGACGTGGTGTTGGGGCGTCTGCCTTCTGCGGCCGCCTATGACCCCAATCGCTTCCGCCGGCTCGACGGCCCCAGCCACGGCGGTTACCAGATTCTACGGCGGCGAGCCGTGGGAGCGATCTGGGATTCTCTCGGGCACCAACTCACCTTGAGGGCCGAACTTGCACGAACGGGCGGCAAGTGGTTCGAGATCGAGATCGGTTCCCACCGGGCCGGATCGTGCAACCGTGGTCCGTCGCCGGCAAGCCGGCCCCAGCGGCCCAACTACCTTCAAGCGATCCGGGATTTCACGTTCGGCGAGTAGGCGGAGCGATCGGGTTGAAGGCCGTTTTCGCCGAATTCCTGCCCCGCCGTTCCCCGTCTGTTCTTCTTTCCCGAAGAACCTAACTGATAGACTCTTCGCGTCCGGTTGCACCAGCTCGCCCCCCCTCTGGTGAGTGAGTTGATTTCTTGACTGAGCCACTTGTGTGCAATCGGGCTTTTGGGTATCATTCTGTTGGAACGATTGTGGCCTGCCATTCGGCTCATACTTCTCTTCAAGGCCGGCAATTATTCAACGCGTCAGTTACGGAAGAGAAACAACCGGCTGACACGTTTGTTTCGCCGCGGGAAACGAGTCCCGTCGCGGAGCACCGGAACAGATCACAATTCGCACGTCACGGCTCGTGAGTTTCTGTAGGCAGGAAACTCGCAGCACAACAACGGATGAGGCATTTCCCCGTTTTCTGAGGCCTTGCGCTTCGACAGGGGGAAGTCGTCCGTCGTCGCCTGAGTCGGGGGTAGGTGACGGAGTGTGTTCGTTGGTCGCAGTGCAAGCATCCGTGCTGGGTCTGCGGCCAGCGACGGAACTGTGCGGGAACAGCCGGAAATCGCGGGCTTTCGCGGTTGCCGGCGCACTGTGAACTGAGGAGGCATGGGTATGAGTCTTGCAGAACTGAGCATCCATGGGGCGGATGCATTTCAAGCCCCCAGCGTGCGCGTGCGCAAAGCTGATCGTCCACTGCATCGCCTGGCGGAGGTCCGCCGCATCCAAGGAATCTCGCGGAGGACTGTGGCAAGGCGACTCCATCTCGACATGGCCAGCGTGAAGCACATGGAGCAGGAAGACACGGACTTGTCGCTCAGTGCGCTTTACGAATGGCAACAGGTGCTGGACGTGCCTGTCAATGAGTTGCTGGTTGAGGCGGAGGAACCGCTATCGACGCCGGTCATGAAACGGGCTCAGTTGCTCAAACTGATGAAGACCGCCATGGCCATTAAGGATCGCTCCGGCCAGGCGCCGATTCAACGAATGGCCGAGGTCCTTGTCAACCAACTCGTGGAAATCATGCCCGAATTGGCCGAGGTAACGCCCTGGCATGCGGTCGGCAAGCGGCGCAGCCAGGCGGAACTGGGCCAAGCGGCGCTGAGAACGATTTCGGCGGACATTTTCCACGATTATGGCGAATGACTCGACGTCAGCGGGCGTCCGCCGGCGAGTCCATCCCGACGGTTGCCAATCGGACTGCCTCGAGGAAGTCGTCGAGGGAAAACGGCTTGGTCAAGAATTGCGCGAACGGCACTTCGCGCATCTGGCTTTCCAGACGCGACGTTCTGTAACCGGTGATGAAGATCGTTTTCAACGCCGGATTCGTCGAGCGGAGACGGTGAGCCACCTCGACACCGTCCATCTCGTCGCGCAGCATCCAGTCGACGACGAGAATGTCCGGTACGAATTCGTGAGCCACCGTCATAGCCGCTTTGGCGCTTGCGGCGGTACGGACGTCGTAACGTTCGTGCGAGAGAATGTGCCCCAGCGAATCGCGGTAACTCGGTTCATCGTCAACCAGAAGAATCTTGCGGCCAAGGAACTGGGTTGACGAATCGATCGACGAAGCCTCCCCCTGCTGCGGGTCGGACAGGCTCTCACTCATTTTTCACCCTCCCCAACTAATGGGTGACGACCGCTGTTCCCCGACCCCCCAACGCATCACCACTACGGTGAAATGTACAAAGCTTGGCGCTTTCGGACAAGCTCCCGATTCTGCCAGAAACCGAATGGCAATTCCTGCCGGCGGGCATGAGCACCCTCGCCCCGGCCATTGACCGATCGGCGTTTTCTGTGACCATCGAGCATCGAACCTTTGGGAGGCAATTCTGCTCTATAGCAGATTAACGTGAGTAGCTGTCACGAAATCCGAGAAGGGAAGTCGCCGTGAATTCGCTATCGCGATTCGGGCACACAACCGAATCTCGCGTAAGGCATTCCGGACAAACGGTTTAGGAAACGAGTCGGCGGTGTCGACGGAACCTGATCGCTTGGCGCTGCCCGGTCGTTGCGATAGGCTGACGATCTTCCTTCCACCTTGACCGACCTTTCAGAAAGACGCGGATACTCCGCCAGAACGGGTGGTGCGTTTCTGCGATCAGCCAGGAAGTCGAGTTGCTTTCAGCGATTTCTGCATCCCAATTGAAGCCATGAGTGATCCCTACTTCCAGAAGATGTTTGCCGAGCGGATCGGCGGCGCGAACTACGGCAAGGGCACGGAGATCTACAAGTTCGAGAAGATCAAGCGAGCCAAGCGGCAGGCGTTGGCCGACCATCCGGACCGCCCGTTGCTCGACTTCGGCATCGGCGAGAACGACGAGATGGCGCCCGAGAGCATTCGCCGAGTCATGGCCGCCGAGATTGGCAAGCCCGAGAACCGCGGTTACGCCGACAACGGGATTGCCGCGTTCAAGGAGGCGGCCGCCCGATTCATGAAGCGCCGGTTCGGCGTGGAGATCGATCCGACCTGCGAGGTCAACCACTGTATCGGGTCAAAGACGGCTTTGGCGATCTTGCCGGCAACCTTGATCAACCCGGGCGACGTCACGCTGATGACGGTGCCGGGTTATCCCGTCGCGGGAACCCATACTCGCTATTTTGGTGGGGAAGTCCATCGATTGCCGCTGGCGGCCGAAAACGGCTTTTATCCCGATCTGGACGGGATTCCCGCGGACATTCGCCGCCGAGCCAAATTGATGGTGCTCAATTACCCGAACAGTCCGACGGGTCGGACGGCCACACGCGAGTTCTTCGAGAAGGTGGTGGCCTTTGCCAAGGTCAATGAGATCGTGGTGGTGCAGGACGCCGCCCACGTCATGCTGAGCTTCGATCAGCGACCGTTCAGTTTTCTGGAAGTTCCCGGAGCCAAGGAGGTGGGCGTCGAGGTTCATTCGCTGTCGAAGGGCTGGAACATGATCGGTTGGCGGATGGGATTCGTTTGCGGGCACCCGCTGCTCGTCCGGGCCTTTGCCGACGTGAAGGACAACTGCGACTCGGGCCAGTTCATCGCCGTGCAGAAGGCCGCTGCGGCCGCACTGGACGACGACACGATCCCCGAGGCGACCCGGCAGAAATATCACCGGCGCCTGGTCAAGCTGGTGGAGACGCTGCGGAACTGCGGGTTCGAGTGCGAGATGCCCGGGGGATCGTATTTCCTCTATACGAAGAGTCCCGCGGGCCTGGCCGACGGGCGCACCTTTGCAAGCGCGGAGGAGGCCAGCCAGTATCTCATCACGCAGCACTCGATCTGCACGGTCCCCTGGGACGACGCCGGGGCCTATCTGCGATTCTCGGTGACCTACGTGGCCGAGGACGAGGCGGCCGAAGACGCGCTGATGGCGGAGACGAAGAAGCGGCTGAAGTCGATCGGGCCGGTATTCACAGCAACGACGTGCTGAAGTAGCGTTCGGCCCGGTCGGCCAGCACGGTACCGACGTTGCCGGGGTAGCGTTTGGCGAGTTGCCGGGCGGCCCAGACGTTGGCGCCGGAGGAGACGCCGACGAGGAGTCCGTATCTCTTGGCGAGTTCTCTGGTCGTTTCGATGGCGTCTTCGTCGGTGACTTCGATGACGTCGTCGACGAGGGAGATGTCGAGAACGGCGGGTATGAATCCGTCGCCGATGCCCTGGATCTGGTGGAGGCCCGGTTCGTGTCCCAGCAGGGCGGCCACGTTTTTCGGCTCGACCGCCACGACCTTCACGTCGGGTTTGTGTTCCTTGAGAAACATGCCGATGCCCTGCAGGGTGCCGCCGCTGCCGACGCCGGCGACGAAGCAATCGATATCGCCGCGGATCTGCCGCCACAATTCATGGGCCGTGTTTTCGTAATGGCAGCGGGGATTGTCCGGATTCTCGAACTGCTGGGGAACGAACACCCGCGGATCGGCGGCGGCGATTTCTTTCACTCTGGAGACGGCCCCGTCGACGCTCTCCTCGTCGGGGGTGAGGATCAATTCGGCTCCTAACGCCCGGATGATCTTCTTGCGTTCCTCGCTCATCCCTTCGGGCATGACGATCTTGACGGGATAACCCTTCAAGCGTCCGATCAGGGCAACGCCGATGCCCGTGTTGCCGCTGGTCGGCTCGCAGATGATCGAGTCGGGCTTCAGACGCCCGTCGCGTTCGGCCCCTTCGAGCATGGCCAGGGCCACGCGGTCTTTGACGCTGCCGCCGGGATTGAGGAACTCGGCCTTGCCGTAAATGTTCTCTTCGCCAAGCCGCACGAGCGGCGTGTTGCCGATAAGGTCGAGAATGCTGTCGGTCTTCATGGCCGTCTAGGGTCCTTTCGCTCGCCTTTGCCCATCAAACCCCTCAATTGTCTTCGGGATGAGGGGGGGCATCAATAGGAGTCTGCTGAGGATTGTTGAGGCGGCAAGTGTCGTTCGGGACATGGGAAATCCGGAAACACGGGGACGGCCCGAGTGAGTTGCCGGCCGGTGAGGTCGCTGAGAGGTTCGCCCGGCTCAAGGGGTGGATTTTTTCCGTTCAGCGGCCTAAGATCCAAGCATCTCGGTTCGCCTGAGCCCACCGAAGGTGGGGGCGTCTGCGGTGCCACGAGCTCCGGGGTTCGTCGTATCGCCGGCTACGGATGAATCCGATGGAAGTCTTCTGTCCAACGTGCCTGCATCCCATCAATCTGGATCTTCCCGAGGCGGTCGGCGAGGAGTCGGACGG
>JAAYAY010000125.1 GCA_012719125.1 Planctomycetaceae bacterium
ATCCTCCATGGCCTCGTCCCGGCCCCAGCCGGGAAGGCGTCCTTTCGGACACACAACACTGTAGGATAGACCCGTTTTCATCGGATTTTCCAGCCTGCTAGCAATGCTGGCTTTTCAGTTTGAGTATTTAGACGAGCGGCAGGAGCTTGGCGAAGAGGAGGCTGAAGCCGAAGGCGATGGAGCCGACAATGACCAGGATGACGGTCCAGGCCTTCAGGGTTTCGACCTCGGTCAACCCGCTCATTCGCGAAACGATCCAGAAGCCCGAGTCGTTCATCCAGCTACCGACCAGGGAGCCGGCACCGATGGCGGTGCAGAGGTAGACGGGATGGCAACCGAGCATTTCGCGGGTGACGCCCATGGCGGCGATCATGCTCGAGGTGACGATCATGGCCACGGTGCTCGAGCCCTGGGCGATCTTCATGATGGAGGCGACGCCGAATCCCAGGACCAGCATCATCAAGCCCATATCCTGCCCGTTGGAGCCGACGAAATCGAGAATCGCTTGTTTAACGCCGGCTTGCTGGAGGGCGATGCCGAAGGCGCCGCCGGCGGCCGTGATGAGGATAATCACGCCGCCCGACATCAGGGCCGTTTCGGTTCGCTTGCCCAGTTCGGTGAGGGTGAGCTTTCGGTAGGCGACAAGAATCCACATGGCAACGGCGGCGGAAAGCAACAGGGCCAGGTTCGGGTTGCCGAGAAGGCCCGTGATGCCGGTCACCCGGGTAAGGGTTTCGGATCCGCCCAGCCCTTTCGCAACCTGACTGGTGATCGTGTGCGTGGAGATCATCAAGACGGGCAGGACGATCGGCGCCAGGGAGAGCCAGAGCGGCGGTAACTCTTCGTCGCTGAGGGGCGAGATCTCTTCTTCACCCGCGTAGGGACGCATGGGCATGTCCAGCCACCGATTCATGACGAGACAGACGGGGAGCGTCACGGCGGCCGTGGCCAGGCCGACCAACGAGCCGATCAGGATCATCATCCCCAGATCGACGCCCAGATTCTCGGCAATGATGAGCGGTCCCGGCGTCGGAGGGACGAGGGTGTGGGTGATCGCGGCACCGGCACCGATGGCCAGGATGTAGAGCATGTAGTTCTTGCGAGTGCTCTTCCAAAGCGAACGGGCCAGCGGCACCAACAAGTAGAAGACCGTGTCGAAGAATACGGGGATCGAGAGCACGAACCCGCTCGAGAGGAGCGCGACCGGCGCCCCTTTCTGCCCCAGCAGCTTGAGAAAGGAGCGGACGATGCGGTCGGCAGCGCCGGAGTCCATCAGGCATTTGCCGATGATGGCGGCCATGGCGATGACGATGGCGATGTTTCCGGCCGATGTGCCGAACGCCGAGGCCACGCGGGTGGGCGCGTTCGACGCGACAAACTTCTCGACCTGCGAGTCCGACCAGACCTCCCCCTTCATGGCCGCCAGGTCCTGCGGATACTGCCGGAGCGATTCGGTGGTGGCCATCATGGCAACCACCAGGGCCGCAATGGTGAGGGCGACGAACGCATTGAGCCGCACGGCGATGATCAGGCCGATGACCGTGACGATGCCGACAAGGAGGGCGATCAGTGGAAGCAGGGAATCCATGGTGTCTCGCTCTTGGGGGGCTGGAGAGGGGGGAGCGAACCGTTCGTGGCAGTGTAAGCGTCCGTGTCGCCCCGTGCAACCGGGCGGAGACGAGAATGTGGTTGTTCGGTCCTGCGAACAAACGTCTTGTCGCACAACGAGAAGCGATAAAGTGCTCACGCCCGACTTCGCCGCAACTGTCCGCAGGCGGCATCGATCCGATCGCCTTTGCGGTAGCGGGTTTTCACCGCCAGGCCGGCCGATTCAAGGATTTCGACGAACCGGGCGGTGCGATCGGGCGACGGCGTCTGATAGGGCAGTCCGGCAACCGGGTTGTAGGGGATCAGGTTGATCAGGGACGGCCGGCCTTTGAGCAGGCTTGCCAACTGCCGCGCATGCTGTTCTCCGTCGTTTACGTCGGCCAGGAGAACGTACTCGAAGGTCACCCGGCGACCGGTGGTGGCGAAATAGTCGTCGGTTGCCTCCAGAATCGACTGGATGCCGACCTTGCGATTGGCAGGAATGAGTTCGTTGCGAAGCGGGTCGTTGGGGGCGTGGAGCGAGACGGCCAGGTGGTATTGCACTCCCGATTCAGCCAACCGGCGAATGGCCGGCGGAAGCCCGACGGTCGAGATCGTGACTCGCCGGGCGCTGATCCCGAGGCCGTCGGGCGAGGTGACCACCCGCAGTGCGCGGAGCATCGCATCAAGATTGGCCAGCGGCTCGCCCATCCCCATGACGACGACGTGGCTGAGCCGCTCCTCAACCGGCAGCAGGCTCTTGAGCCGCAGGACCTGCTCCAGGATCTCTCCGCCGGTGAGGTTGCGTCGCACTCCGTCGAGCCCGCTGGCACAGAACACGCAGCCCATGGCGCACCCCACCTGGGTGCTGACGCAGACCGTTCGATGCCCGCGATCATCGCGGAGCAGCACGCACTCGATGCGGTCGCCGTCGTGCAGCCCGAGGAGCAGTTTTTGGGTACCGTCTTCCGATTCCTGCCGGGCCGCCTCGGCCATGGTCCAGAACGCGAACGTTTCGCCAAGTTCCGACCGGAGCTTCTTGGGCAGATCGCTCATCCCGTTGAAGCCGGTGCGTGGCGACTCGACGATCCACTTGCGGATCTGGGCGGCGCGATACTTGGGATACCCGCGGTCGGCAAGCCAGGCGGTCAGTTCGTCGAGTTCGAGGTCGAGTAGGTGGTGCATGTCGCAACGAGAGGGGAGGGTTCCGGGTCGGTCGGTCGTCATCCGGCGGTGGCGGAGGGGTGGAATGATGGAATAAGGGAATGATGGGGGGGATGAATTGGCTGGCCGGGGAGACTGAAGTTCATTGTCGGCATTGCTGGGAGAAAGACAATGGCCGGGGCTTGAAAGCGAATTCCTGGACGAAACACACCGAAAGGCCTGATTGACACGGTTTCTGAATCGCCCGAGAATATGGCCAACTGAACGGCCTCAACCAGGAGCACGCCATGTCCGATTTTCCCGAACCGCCGCAGAATACGTTTGTGAATCCCCAGATGGTCGAGAAGCGGGGGATGAGTGGGGGAACCAAGGTCCTGCTGATCCTGGGCATCGTCTTCCTGGTGTGCGTCCTGGTGTGCTGCGGCGGTGGGATCATCGCCACTTTCTTCGTCGGCAAAGCGGTGCAGGATATGGTCACCACCGATCCGGTTGAGGTGGCTCGGCGCCAGGCCGATACGATCGACATCGAGATCCCCGAGGTCTTCACGCCCCAGTCGTCGATCGATATGGCCTTCGCGGGCACGCGACTGATGATCATGGTCATCTATCAAGGCCAGGCCCCGGGAGATTCGCTCGCGCTGGTGGGAATCGGTGACATGCTTGCCGACCAGCCGCAGGCGCAAATGGAACGGCAGATCCAGGACTCGCTCCAGCAACAGGGCGTCGGGCAGCCCGACCCGGGCACCAAGTGGGAAATGGAACCGAAGGAATTCACGATCGGCGGCAAAACGGTCGAGTTCCTCTATCGCACGGAGAAGAATGAAAACGACGAGCCCGTACGGTATCACGTAACCGGGACCGTCACTGGCAAGCAGGGTCCGGTGTACGTGGTTCTTTCCGTCAGCGCCGAGAAGATGAGCGAAGAAGAAATCGACGGGATGATCAAGTCGATCAAGTAGCTGACTGCCTGCCCTTGTTGAATCAGCCTGGGCCAATCGCCGGGACTCAATCGTCGACCATCTCTTGTCGGCCTCGTATCACGGCGATTTGCCGGCGCATCCGCCCGTCGGCCACGGCCGCCTCGCACGCTTCCAGTGTGGCGTAGATCTCGTGACTGAGGAATTTGACGGCCCAGTTGTGGATCATGGGGCTGATCGTGAACACGGCGGCGCCGTGCTGGTGAGCCTCCCACATCTCGATGGCCGTTCCCATCGACGCCTCCGGCACGAAGGCGATCAGCACGTCGACCTCGCGGCACATGAAGTTGTGGCCGAAGAACACGTCGCGCCCGGTCGTGTCGTCGTAGCGGATCGAGTCGGCGTGATCGGCGAGCGGATCGTAGACGTCGGCCTCGGGGAAATGGGCCTCGATGAGCCGTTTCAGGTGGCCGCGATAGTCCTGGGCGTGCAGGGTCAGCTCGGTGAGCGAGCCCTGCATGATTCCGGCGAGAAAGAATCGCATGGTGGGTGTCGCAATCGTCATCCGGCCGGGGCCGGTGCTTGTTCGGGGAAGCAAAGGCGTTAGGATAACTCAGAATGCCGCTCCGCACAAAGGCGTAGGCCCCAATTGAAAGAAGCCGAATACCATGTCCAAACACAAACCGAAGGCCGGCGGGAAGAAGACCAAGGCACTGGCACCTGAGACCCGGCGGGCTCGGGAGTTGTTGCTGGAATTGCTCAAGGTGCCCGGCGTCAGCGGCCAGGAAGGCCCGGTGATGGCCTTCATCACGGCCCGACTTCGCAAGGCCGGCTGCCCGGAAGGGGCGATCGTGTCGGACCAGGCCTACCGGCGAGGCACGGCCGGCGGCACCGTGGGGAATCTGGCCGTGGTGTTGCCGGGCACGGAGAAGGGGTCGCGGCGGATGCTCTCGGCCCATGTCGACACGGTGCCCCTCTGTGCGGGAGCCCGGCCGGTTGTGAAGGGCGACTGGATTCACCCGGCCGACAAGGAAACGGCCCTGGGAGGCGACGACCGGTGCGGCGTGGCTGTGGTCTTGGGGGCGGCACTCGAGATCTTGGAAAACAAGCTGCCACACCCGCCGGTGACGTTTCTGTTCACGGTCCAGGAAGAGGTGGGCCTTTTCGGTGCTCGAAACGTCAAGCTGGCGATGCTGGGCCGCCCGCAACTGGCGTTCAACTTCGACGGCGGTTCGAGCGAGAAGGTAACGATCGGCGCTACCGGCGGCTACCGGATGAACCTCCGCGTGGAAGGGATCGCCAGCCACGCGGGCAACGCGCCCGAGGAAGGCGTTAGCGCCGTGGCCGTCGCATCGCTGGCCATTGCTCGTCTCCACGAGAAGGGCTGGCATGGCCTGGTCCGGAAGGGCAACCGTCGCGGGACCAGTAATGTCGGAGTGATCCAAGGGGGCCAGGCAACAAACGTGGTTACGCCGCTGGTCGAGATCCGCGCGGAGGCGCGGAGTCATGATCCGGCCTTTCGCATGCAGATCGTCGAGGCGATTGAGAAGGAGTTCCAGAAGGCGGCAAGCGAGGTCAAGAGCGTGGGCGGGCGATGCGGCAAGGTCGATATGGAAGGTCGCCTCGACTACGAGTCGTTTCTGCTCAGGGACGACGAGCCTTGCGTCGGTGTTGCCGAGCAGGCGATTCGGAGCGAGGGGGGCGTGCCCCGACGCGACATCACCAACGGGGGCGTCGACGCCAACTGGCTGACGGTCCGCGGAATCCCCACCGTCACGCTTGGCTGCGGACAGACCAGCCCGCACACGGCCGAAGAGCGGGTCTATCTTCCGGAATTCGATCGCGGGGCTGGTGTTGCCCGCAGGCTGGCCACCGGCCGGGAATTGGGGATCTGACGACCGTGCAGCCGGAGGAACCCCTATGGACCTCGACGACGAAATCTGCCTTTGCTTCCATGTGACGCGACGCAAGGTCGAGAATTTCATCCGGGTGGAGCGTCCCGGGCGGGCCGGGCAGCTCAGCGAATGCTTTGGAGCAGGGACCGGTTGCGGCTGGTGCCGACCGTTCCTCCAGCAGTTGTTTGACGCCGCGGCCGAACGAGGAGACTTGCCCGAAATGACGCTGATGACGGCCGAGGAATACGCACGACAACGAGCCGAGTATCGGGCTTCGAGCGGCAGCGATTAGCCAGCCCTGACCATTCATGGGTGCGACTGGTCACAATGTTGGGCAGAGTACCCCACCCGAAATCGGTATGCCTATCCCGTCTGGTCAATGGGTGTCCAATGGATTATGATGGATGTCTGAACATTGGTCGTAGAGGGGGCACACGGATCGGGCATCCCCGCTCGGTTTTAGTCAATCCCAGCAAACCGCACTCCCGAGGGCTGACGATGGCTCGCAAAGTCGTTAATAGGAAAGAGTTACGCGAGGAAGCAGAAGCCGCTGAACGGTTGGGAACGACCAAGAAGAAGCCGGCCGCTAAGAAGAAGAGTGCCACCCCCAGAAAGAGTAGATCGAAGTCCGCCAAGGAAGTCCGGCTCAAGGCATTTTGGGGGGTGTTTAGCCAATCGCTGACTCCGGTTGCGATGTTTGAGTACGCTCAACGGAAAGAGGCCGACAAGAAGGCGGCAGAGCTTTCCGAATCAAAGAAGAGCCCTCATTTCGTGCAGATTGTCAAGAAGGTCATTGAAGAGTAGCCCCATGTGAAGCTTGGGTGATGCCTGGTCCGTTCCGTGTCGCGATTCTGATTCTTCCGGCGGTATTGCTGTCGTTCATGCCGGGCTGCAACGAGCCGGCGGAGGCTCCCTCGTTAAGCTCGCCGATCCGGCAGATCGACACGGCGGGCTTACCGGCCCTGGGTGATTATGCCCCGCCGGTCGACGGGGGGCGTCTCGAGATCGCCGGTCCGGACGGATGGCAATTGGCGTCGAGGGCGTCGGGCTATGCGGTGCGTTTCCGCGCCGGGTCCGACGATCCCTATCCGATGATTCTCGTCAAGGTGGAGGATTCGTCGACGCAACAGCTCACGGCCGAGAACGTTGTGGCTTTCGCCTCGTCGTTGTCTTCCGACGGTTCGGCTCAACCCACGGCCGTCGGCGAACGTATAGGAGTGCTCCAGCGGAAACGCGGGAAGGACCCAAACACGGTGGATCAGATTCTTGAACGTCTGATCTTCACGACCGTGCTCGGCGGGCGAAGCTATGCCGTGGAACTGCGGACGCGGCAGGATCGGATCGAGGAACACCAGAATACGCTGTTTGCGGTGGTCGCGGGAATGCGGGCAGCGAACGCCGGCTCGGGCGAATCGGCCGACGGCGAAGTTTCCTCCGAGAGGAAAGAGGCCGGAGAGGAGGCAACCAGGGACGCCGGGCAGAAGGAGTTGGAAGAGATCTTCCGGTAGAGAACAGGCACACGCAACGAACACCCGGACTACCATCCCCGAAAGCAGAATTATGCGGCGGCGGGTTCTTTCCGGCAGGCAGCAACCGACTAAGGCAAATTGAGGCGGATCATGGCAAAAGAACTCGATGTTTATCGCGATTGGCTCGGCATCAAAGACCCGAAGAGACCGCTCAGTCACTATCAGTTGTTGCGGCTGAATCCGTTCGAAGACAGCACGTCGAAGATCCGCACTCACTATCAGAAGATGAACGAGCACGTGCGGAAGTTCGCGACCGGGGAGTACGCCGATCAGTCGCAGAATCTGCTCAACGAGCTGGCCAAGGCGATGCTCTGCCTGACGGACATCCAGCGGAAGCGAGAATACGACGCTTCGATGGGACGTGAGACGGCCGACGAAGGGCGCCGCCGCAGCCTCGAAGAGATCCTGCTGGGAGGCAAGATCGTCGATCAGGCGCAACTGGACAAGGCTCGCAACTTCGCCGATACCGTCGGCGTCGAACTCCACCAGGCGGTCCTGCAGCAGAAACTGGCAGAGCCCGAGGCCGTGATGACGGCGTATGCCGAGTCGATCGGCTTGCCTTATCTCGATCTGAGAGACATCGGCGTCGACGCAACTCTTGCGGCTCAGATTCCCCCCACGCTGGCCAGGCAGCACTCGTTTGTCCCTCTCCTGGCCGACGCCAAACACCTCCTCGTGGCCTCGCCTACTCCCCTGATTCCCGACGTGGAAGAGGAACTGCGATTGCGATTTGAGATGCCGGTTCGCACCGTGCTCTGCACGCCGTCGCAGGTGAATGTGGCCATCGCCGACTTCTTCCCCCGCGACGCACCCGATCCCGGCCCCGTCAAGGCCAAGAAGAAGGCCCCCGCGAAGGAAAAGAAGAAGGGTAAAGGGAAGGACACGGAGAAGGCAGCCAAGCCAGCGAAGGAGGAAGCCGAGGCCGAACCGCTTTCGGAGGAGGACTTCAAGAAGCGCCGGACCGTCGGTTCCACGATCGTCCTCAACGTGGCCCTTTGGGGGAGCGTTGTCGCCCAGTATCTGCTGGCAGGCGCCAAACCGATGAATTGGCCTCTTGCCATGGGCGTCGGTTTCGTCATCGGCCTGGCCGCGGGGGGGATTACCTGGAGTGTGCTGTCCAAGCGTTAGGCAGACGGCGAAATGCCGGCAGCGAAGGATCGAAATGCCGCGACAATCGTGTCAGCTCAGAGCCACTCTTTCCCCGTCTGCCGCCGAGCGGCAAGCTCTTGGCCGCTTGAGAATAGGAGGAGGCCGACGTCTCCACGGGATCGTGCACGTGGCGGGCGCCAAGAATGCGGCGCTCCCGATCATGGCCGCCGCCATCCTGGCCGATGAGCCGATCCGGCTCGACCGCGTGCCGTGTCTGGCCGACGTCGAGACCCTTGCGTCCGTACTTCGCCGGCTGGGTATCGACGTGCACCGGAGCGATGACGGCAGTCTGAGCGTCGAGACCATCGATCGACGAGCTTTCCATACCGGCTATGCCCACGTGCGGCGGATGCGGGCCAGCTTCTGCGTCCTCGGACCGCTCCTGGCGAGACGCCGGCGGGCGGTTGTTTCCCTGCCGGGCGGATGCCGCATCGGCCCGCGACCGGTAGATCTGCACTTGAGGGGGCTTGCTGCCCTGGGAGCCGACCTGCGAATCGAGCGGGGCAACGTGGTGGCTCACGCCTCCAGGCTGCGCGGTGCACGGATCGATCTGGCCGGACCCTCCGGCACGACCGTGACCGGAACCACGAACGTGATGAGCGCCGCCGTGCTTGCGAGCGGGGTCACGACGATCACCTCGGCCGCAGTGGAGCCAGAGATCGTCGATCTGGGGCGGTTTCTCAATCGGATGGGCGCACGCATCGAAGGCCTGGGCACTTCAACGCTCAGGATCCACGGCGTCGAGCAGCTCGGCGGAGCGGACTACCGCGTTATTCCCGATCGCATTGAAGCCGCCACGCTTCTCCTGGCAGGCGCGATCACCCAAGGTCGTGTTACCGTCGCCGGTGTCGAGCCGGATCATCTGGCATCCGTCCTCGACCAGTTGGATGCCGCGGGATTCCAACTGGACGTCGAGTCGGATCGCATCACGCTGGCCAGTTGCGGGCCGGCCCGGCCGCGCGACATCGTCGCCCGGCCCTATCCGGGAATGCCGACGGATCTTCAAGCCCAATGGACTGCCCTGCTCGCGCTGGCCCCTGGAACCAGCCGGGTGGTCGACACGGTCTTCCCTCAGCGTTTTCAGCACCTTGCAGAACTTCAGCGATTAGGAGCCGATGTGCGTCTGGAAGGGGCCAACGCCGCGATCCGCGGCGTCGGCGAGCTTGCAGGAGCCCCGGTTCGCGCCACCGATCTGCGGGCTGGAGCGGCCCTGGTCCTGGCCGGCCTGGCGGCCAAGGGCGAGACGGTGGTTTCCGGCTTGAATCATCTGGATCGGGGCTACGAGGATCTGGACGGCAAGCTGGCCCGACTGGGCGCCGAGATCCGGCGAGAAGAAGTGCATGATATGATTGACCATCGGGCGTGCTGCATTCCCTTGGTCGGCCCGGTCAACCGCAATTCCGCCAGCCGGGCGGGTTGCTGACGGCTTTGCTGGCTGAAGCCTGAACTCCAACATCCTGAACCCTGACTCCTGAACCCCGACAACTCTTGTGTGTGGAATCGCCGGATTTCTTGATTGCCACCCGCTCGCGGCCGATGAGCTGCGGGCCCGGGTGACCGCGATGAGCGAAACGCTCGCGCATCGGGGACCGGACGATTCGGGCGTGTGGGTCGACGCCGCGGCCGGGATCGCGCTGGGCCATCGGCGTCTATCGATCCTCGATCTCTCCGAACTGGGCAGCCAGCCGATGCACTCGGCCGATGAGAGGTTCGTGCTGGTGTTCAACGGCGAAGTGTATAACCACGCGGATCTGCGGCGGGATCTGGAGAAGTCGGGCCACGTGTTCCGGGGTCATTGCGATACCGAGGTCCTGCTGGCGGCAATCCAGCAGTGGGGCGTTGAGGCGACCGTGCCGAGGCTCATCGGCATGTTCGCCTTCGCCGTCTGGGATCGCTCCCAACGCAGGCTGACCCTGGTGCGCGACGCCGTCGGCATCAAGCCGCTCTATTACGGCTGGCTGAACGGCCGGCTTCTGTTCGGTTCCGAACTGAAAGCCCTGCGAGCCCACCCGGAGTTCTCGGCAGAGATCGACCGAGCGGCCCTTTCGTCCTATTTGCACCACTGCTATGTACCGGCACCGCGAACGATCTATCAGGGCGTCTTCAAGTTGCCGCCGGGTACGATGCTCAGTCTCACTGCCGACAAGGAATGCGAGGGTGCCGAACCGGTTGCCTGGTGGAGCATGGTCGAGGCGGCCGAGTGCGGCCTGCGAAGTCCGTTCTCCGGCTCGGAGGAACAGGCCATCGACGAACTCGACCGGCAGCTCCGCGCCGCCGTGTCGCTGCGAATGCTGGCCGACGTGCCGGTGGGCGCGTTTCTTTCCGGCGGGATCGATTCCTCGGCGGTGGCGGCCTTGATGCAGGCGCAGAGTTCGCAACCGATCCGTACTTTCTCGATCGGCTTCGAGGAAGCCAGCTACGACGAGGCGCCTTACGCAAGAGCGGTAGCCCGGCATCTCGGCACCGATCATACCGAATGCTACGTATCGCCGGCCGAGGCTCGCGACGTCATTCCCCGGCTCCCGCAACTCTATGACGAACCGTTTGCCGACTCGTCGCAAATCCCCACGTTCCTCGTCTGCCAGATCGCGCGGCGCGACGTGACGGTCTGCCTGTCGGGCGACGGAGGCGATGAGCTGTTTTGCGGCTACAATCGCTATGCTCGGCTGCGGGGCTTGTGGGACAAGGTGGCCTGGTGTCCAGGCCTCATTCGCCGGCCCGCCGGACGTTTTGCCGGTCTGGCGGCCGGACTGCTGCCGCCCGGCTTTCGAGGCAAGGAACGTCTGGCCATGATCGGCGACCTGCTTGCCGCGGCCGACGGCATTGATGTCTACCGCCGCTTCAATTCCCACTGGCGCAACCATCGCTCGGTGGTGATCGGCGGTGAGGATGCGTTGGTGAGCACCCCGCCTTCGTGGATCCCTCAGGCTGGTGCCGCTCTCGTGCAGCAGATGACCGGCATTGACGCGGTAACTTATCTGCCCGACGACATCCTGGTCAAGGTCGACCGTGCCAGCATGGGGGTGAGCCTCGAAGCCCGGGTTCCCATCCTCGACCGGCGGGTTGTGGAGTTCGCCTGGCGGGTGCCGATGTCGATGAAGGTCCGCGACGGGCAGACGAAGTGGTTGCTGCGCCGGGTGCTCGATCGCTACGTGCCCCGCGAGTTGATCGACCGGCCCAAGATGGGTTTCGGGGTGCCGATTGACTCCTGGCTCCGCGGGCCGCTGCGGGATTGGGCCGAGGCTCTGCTGGGCGAAAGGCGGCTAAGGGAAGAAGGCTACTTCCATCCCGAACCAATTCGACGAAAATGGAAACAGCACCTCTCGGGCCGTGCCGACTGGCACTACCTGCTGTGGGACGTGCTCATGTTCCAGAGTTGGCTGGCGGAGAACTGAAACGAAAAAGGGTCAGGACTCATTGTTTCCACCAGGAACGCGACGTTACTTAGGGCGAAAACACAAGCCCACCAGAAACAAAGAGTCCTGACCCCTTTTCTCTTCGTTGCGGGACTGGTGATTATGCATCGGCGATTGGTCATCGTGATCCATTCCCTCGACGGCGGCGGGGCCGAGCGGACGGCTGCGCGGATGGCGAACGACTGGTCGGAAACGGGGCACTCGGTCACGCTGATCACCCTCGACTCGGCCGGCTCGGATCGCTTTCGCCTGCTGCCAAGCGTGAAACGCCGTGCGCTCGACGTAATGGGCCATTCGTCCAATCCGCTGGCGGCTCTGCGAAACAACTTCCGCCGGATCTCTGCCCTGCGCTGTGCGATTGCCGACGAAAATCCCGATCGTGTGGTTTCGCTTACCGACAAGACAAACGTGCTCACCCTTGCGGCCTGCCGCAAGCTCAACGTGCCGGTCGTCGTGGCCGAACGAACCGATCCGCGCTATCACCAGATCGGACGTGTCTGGTCACAACTTCGAAAGCGGTACTATCCAAGCGCCGCAGCACTCGTAGTCCAAACCGGAGCCGTTCGCGATGCCTTGCGTCCGATGATGGCAGGGCGGTCGATCTACGTCATCCCCAACCTGGTCGGTCCAGGAAAAGGGGCCAGGCCTCATTTGTTCGAAGCACCGGGCACCGACCGAAGGCTGGTCGGGTCGATCCGAGAAAAGAGTCCTGACCCCTTTTCTGTCCCTGATCGCAAGCGGGTGGTGGGGATGGGGCGGCTGTCCCGTGAGAAGGGCTTCGATCTGTTGGTTCGGGCTTTTGCGATGACGGCGCAGCGACGCCCCCAATGGGACCTGGTGATCTTTGGGGAAGGCCCGGATCGAACGTTGTTGGAGCAACTGACGGAGGAATCGAGTCTGACCGAACGGGTCTTTCTGCCCGGCTGGACCGACGCTCCCGGCGAAGCGCTGAAGTCGGCCGACCTGTTCGTTCTCCCGTCGCGTTACGAGGGGTTTCCGAACGCCCTTCTGGAGGCCATGGCGGCCGGGCTGCCGGTAATCAGCTCCGATTGCCCCAGCGGACCCCGCGAAATCATCCGCGACGGCTACGACGGCTTGCTCGTACGACCGGAAAGTGCCGAATGGCTGGCCGCGGCCATGGACCGGCTCATGCGCGATTCCGATGCCCGACGCCTGCTGGCGGAAAAGGCGCCCGAGGTCCTCCAGCGGTACAGTCCCGAGCGGTTCTACGCCCGCTGGGAAGCGGTCCTCGACGGCCGGCCCGAAGATGATCCGGTTTTCGGTGACTGCTAGTAGATTTTCTTCGTCCGCCTGCCTTAAGATGAGATGCGGCCGGACCTCCCTGGTCTTGCCGCCGATTCACGAAATCTTATTCTTCTGGTAACGCAAAGACGAGCGACCGGCAGGGGCCGCGTCGCCCAAAATGGAAACCCCTATTGGCTGGCGGCCTGGCCGCCCTGTTTCGGAGAGATACCCATGTCGAACCTCACACGCCGCCAGTTTCTGGCAAGCACTTCGTTGGCCGCCGTTGGAACCGCCCTCGGCGGTCGTTTTGCCACGGCAGCCCCCCCTAGCGCCCCGGCTCCGGTCAAGATCAAGACGGGGGTCGATACGATGACCCTCGGGAAGAGCGGGATCAAAACGACCGTTCTCGGCATCGGAACCGGCACCAGGAGCGGCAGGGAGCAGGCCGACATGGGCACCGACGCCTTCGTCCGGCTCATTCGTGAGGGCTACGATCGCGGCATCCGTTACATCGATACGGCCGACAGTTACGGATACAAGAACCCGGCCCAGGGGCCCAAAGCCCATGAGATGGTCAAGGCGGCGCTCAGAGAGTTGCCCAAGGGTGAGGTGTTCGTTCAGACCAAGCTTTCGTCGCGAACTGCGGAACAGGCTGCGGAAGATCTCGATCGCATCCGCAGAGAGTTGGGATTGGAGACGCTCGACACGCTCCTCATCCACTGCATGACGAAGGACGGCTGGAACGTCGACAAGCGGCCTGTGATCGACTTCTACCTCAAGGCCAAGGAGAAGGGCCAGATCCGATCATTGGGCGTCTCCTGTCACGGTTATGAAGCCCTGCGAGTGGCCGCCGACACCCCCGAAATGGACGTCCACCTGGTTCGGATCAATCCGTACGAGAAGATAATGGACGCCGCGCCCGCCCTGGTCGCCGAGCAGATCGCCAAGATGCACGCCGACAACCGCGGCGTGATCGGCATGAAGATCTACGGCGAGGGTCTGCTCCAGACGCGGGAGGAACGGTTGGAGTCGATCAAGTACGTTCTCGGCCTCGGCACCATCCAGGCCTTCACCATCGGCTTCTCGAAGATCGAACATGTCGACGAAACGCTCGAGTTGATTAGAGAGGCTGCGGCGGCCTGAATGGCTGCAAGGTTTCAGCGAAAAGTATTCGCCCACGACGTCGTTGGGTCTTTCAGTGGTCTTAGTGAACAGGTGCCAGATCCCATGAATCGCATAATCGCCGCCGCGCTATGTCTTGTTTCGTCGCTCGTCCTGGCGTGTTCTGCAGCGGCAGACTCGCCGCGCCCGAACGTTCTGTTCATCGCCATCGACGACCAAAACGACTGGATCGGCCACCTGGGCGGCCACCCCATGGCCCAGACGCCGAATATCGACCGCCTGGCCAAGCGGGGCACCGCGTTCCTCAACGCCCACGTCAACGCCCCTATCTGCAATCCGTCCCGCACCAGCCTGATGCTCGGATTGCGCCCCACCACCACCGGCATCTACGGGCTGGCCCCCTGGTTCCGCAACGTCGAGGCCTGGAAGGACCGCGTCGCCCTGCCGCAGCACTTCAAGGCCCACGGCTACAAGACCTACACCTGCGGCAAGATCTACCACGGCGGCGTCGGCGGCCCGGCCAAGCGGGCGGTCGAATTCGACGTCTGGGGATCGGCCGGCGGCATCGGGGCCAGACCGGAGAAGAAGCTCATCCCGCCTACGCCCATGGGCGACCACCCGCTCATGGACTGGGGTGTCTTTCCGCACCGCGACGAGGACAAGGGCGACTACCAGGTGGCCAGTTGGACGATCGAGCAACTCCGAAACCCGCCCGCCGATCAGCCGTTCTTCATGGCAGCCGGCTTCTTCCTGCCCCACGTCCCCTGCTACGCCACCCAGAAATGGTTCGACCTCTACCCCGACGACGACAGCGTGCTGCCCGTCGTCCGCGAAGACGACCGCGACGATACCCCGCGGTTCTCCTGGTATATTCACTGGGAACTGCCCGAACCGCGGCTGAAATGGGTCAACGAGAACAACCAGTGGCGCAACCTGGTCCGCAGCTACCTGGCCTGCACCAGTTTCGTCGATGCCCAGATCGGCCGCATACTCGACGCGCTGGATGAAACCGGCTTGGCCGAGAACACGATTGTCGTCGTCTGGGGCGATCACGGCTGGCACCTCGGCGAAAAGGGAATCACCGGCAAGAACACGCTCTGGGACCGCGGCACCCGCGTGCCGCTCGTGTTTGCCGGACCGGGCGTCAAACCGGGGCAACGCTGCACCCGGCCCGCCGAACTGCTCGATCTCTATCCGACGCTGGTGGAATTGTGCGGACTGCCGCCGCGAACCGATATCGAGGGCCTGAGCCTCGCGCCCCAGCTTCAAGATGCCTCCGCCCCCCGCGAGCGTCCCGCCGTCACCAGCCACAACCAGGGGAACCACGGCGTTCGCAGCGAGCGTTGGCGGTACATCCATTACGCCGACGGCAGCGAGGAACTCTACGACATGCAGAACGATCCGCACGAGTGGACGAACCTTGCCGGCAAGCCCGAGTTCGCGGCGATCATCGAAGAGCACAAGAAGTGGCTGCCCACGATCGACGAGCCGCCGGCTCCCGGCAGCGCCCATCGTGTTCTCACCTACGACAAGACCACCGACGAGGCCGTCTGGGAAGGCAAGACCGTCCGGCGCAGCGATCCGATTCCCGAATGACCCGCATCGGCCGATGAGGGGAACTATCATGCAAAGCAGCTATCTGCGGAAGGCTTCTTTTCGAGCAGCACCGGTCCTCCTGCTGCTGGCCTGCGGCCTGTGCCTGCCGGCACCGCGAGACTCCGTTGCCGCCGAACAGCCGGCGGGCACGGAGAGCGGCTCGCGCCCCAATGTCCTTTGGCTCACGGCTGAGGACATCTGCCCGGATCTCGGTTGCTACGGCGACGCCTACGCCCGCACTCCCAATCTCGACGCCTTCGCTCGATCGGCGGTCCGGTACACGCGGGCTTTCGCCACCGCTCCGGTCTGTTCGCCCGCCCGCTCCTGCCTGATTACCGGCATGTATGCAACCTCGCTGGGCACGCAACGCCTGCGCAGCCAGTTTCCCGTCCCCAAGCACATCCGCGGCTTCAGCGCCCTGCTCCGCGACGCCGGTTACTACTGTTCGAACAACGTCAAGACCGACTACAACATCCGCGACGAGAAGGCGTTCATCGCCGACGCCTGGGACGAAAGTTCCGCCAAGGCCCACTGGCGCAAGCGGCGGCCGGGACAGCCGTTCTTTGCCGTGTTCAATTTCATGACCACGCACCAGTCGCGGACCAGCGTCTGGCCGCAAGAGCAGTTCGAGAAGGAGATCGGAGCGAAGCTGTCGCCGAACGAACGGCACGATCCGGAGAAGGCCAATCTGCCGCCTTATTATCCCGACACGGCCGAGGCCCGCCGAGCCTGGGCTCGCTACCATGATTGCATCACCCTCATGGACCGGGAAGTGGGTGAGATGCTCCGCCAGCTCGAGGCCGACGGGCTGGACGACGACACGATCGTCTTCTTCTACGGCGACAACGGGATGGGAATGCCGCGGGGCAAACGTCTTCTGCACGACTCGGGGTTGCGTGTGCCGCTGATCGTTCGTCTTCCCGAGAAGTGGCGGCGTCTGGCTCCGGCGGCTCCGGGAACCGCCAGCGACCGGCTCGTGCGCTTTGTCGATTTCGCTCCCACGGTCCTCAGTCTCTGCGGCGTCGAGATTCCCGACCGGATGCAGGGCATCGCCTTTCTCGGTCCAGCTGCGGGTGAGCCTCGCCGATACGTCTACGGCGCCCGCGATCGGGTCGACGAAGTCTTCGATCTTTCCCGCTCGGTCCGCGACGGCCGCTGGCTCTACATCCGCAACTTCATGCCCCATCTCTCCTGGATGCCGCCCGAACGGTTTTCCGACGGATCGACCTTCCGCCAGGAACTGAAACGCCTCGCGGCCGCAGGGCAGCTTGGCGCCGACCAACTCACCTACGCCGCCCCGCGCCGCGCCCCGGAGGAACTCTACGATACGGCCGCCGATCCGCACCAACTCCACAACCTGGCCGCCTCCCCCGACCACCGCGATACCCTCGAAACCATGCGCGCCGGACTGCGGAAATGGCAGTTGGAAACGCGCGACGCCGGTTTCCTCACGGAGCCGCAGATGTGGCAGCGTCTCGGCGGCAAGTTGACTCCGCTCGAGTTGACTCGCGACCCGAAACTCTATCCACTGGCCCGACTGCTTGAGGCGGCCGACCTGGTGGGCCGCGACGACGCATGGCAGCGGCAGGTGACCCTGCTGGCGGATGCCGACGACGGGGTCCGCTACTGGGCGGCGGTCGGCTTGAATGCGGCCGAGTCGCTTTCGGATTCATCGCACGCGGCGCTGAAAGAGTCGCTTTCCGACTCCTCGCCGGTAGTGCGGGTCGAAGCGGCGTCGGCACTGGCCCATCACGGTGTTACGGAGCAAGCCCTCCCGGTGCTGGCCGCCGCGCTCACCGGCGACCAGCCCGAAGTCGCTCTCCATGCCGCCCGAGCGCTGGAACTCCTCGGCCCCGCGGCCCGTCCCTTGCTCCCCACCATGCAACAGGTCCTCGACCGCACCCGCCAGGCGGAGTCACGTGGCGACACGATGATGTTCATCCGCTTCAGCCTGGAAGCATCGCTGGAGAACTTCGCCCAGTGATGTGGGCGGAGTGCCTTTCCGGGCAGTCGCCAGCAATCGCAACTTCCTGCGGGCTGCTCGTTTAACGCCCAGCCGAAGGCGCCGGCTGTATTACGGAAGCCGGCGCCTTCGGCTGGGCGTCAAACGAGCGCGGGGCAAGCCCACGCGGCTATCAGTCTTTCTCGAATTCCACCGGCAATCACGCGAGGCCGCTCCGCCACATTGTCCCGCCGACGTCCTTCGAGCGGAACCACAAATCCGGGGGAACGACACGTCGTCATGATCCTTCCGCCCAATACGCGACGTTCTCTATTTCGACGTAGCTCCCCTCTCCGTCTATTGCAGATCCCCGGCCGCAGCCGTAGAATCTGGGATTCTCTGCGGGCGGAACGGTCAACAATCCTGTCGAGAGTGTTCTATGAGTCAAACGGAAATGCAGGTTTGGAAGGAGCGTCTCCTGGCTTTGCGGGACCGTCTGCGGGGAGAGGTTCGCCAGATGGCCGACACGACCCGCACGGAAGGGGGCGGCAGCAGTTCCAGGTTGCCGACGCACATCGCCGATCTGGGCACCGATGCGTACGACCAGGAGTTCACGTTCCAGCTCATGGAGAACGAACAGGAAGTGCTCGATCAGATCAACGCGTCGCTGGAACGGATTGAAAAGGGCACCTACGGCCAGTGCGAGGAATGCGGAGCCAGGATCCCATCCGCCCGCCTCGTTGCCATTCCCTACGCTTCCATGTGCGTCAAGTGCGCCTCTGACCTCGAACGGGGTTAGCCGTTGGCACATCACAGCTCTCGTCAACGGGCCTGAATGGCAGAGCCGTCGAGGCGCGACGAACGGGGCGTGGAATACCGTTCATTCCTCGGGCCCCGGTTTGGCATCCCCCTGCACAATAGGTGCCACCGCCTCGCGAACGGACTCGTCCTCGTCCTCCTGCAGCGAGCGGAGCCGGTCGGCCAAATCGGGTGGATTCAGCAGGATCAGGGTATGTACGGCACAGAGGCGTGGGTAGCCGTCCGGGTCCTTCAGGATCGCCGTCACGCCTTGGACCGATTTCGCGTCCTTGATTCGGCCGAGAGCCTGGAGCGCCTCACCCCGCGTCTGCCAGTCTGGGTCTTTCAAGGCATCCAAAAGCACCTCCGTAGCTCGTGAATCGGCCAGCTCTCCAAGGCTTCGAATGGCCAGTATACGTTCGGTCTTCCTTGATCTAAGATCCCTCGGTATTCGAATCCGAGCGCCGAGAGGCTCTTCTTCTCGCTCGACTTCCTCGTCGTGGAGAATGGCAATCAATGGCGCGACTGCTCTCGCGGCGGCAGGGCCCTTGAAACGACCAAGGACTTCGATGGCCTCATTGCGGGCCGAGCTGTAAGAGTCATCCAGTGCGGCGATCAGGAGATCGGCGGCCTCCGGCGTCCCCACGACACCCAACGCCCGAATTGCTGCCACGCGGCGTTCGACTCGACCGTCATTCAGAGCGGCACTCAACAGCGTGAAGGCTCTTGGCCCACCAATCGCTGCAATTGCGCGCTCGGCACAATCCATTTGCTCCGGGCCGGGGGTTCTCATCAATCGGGCCAAAGGGCCAAGGGCTACCGGATCGCCGATTCGCCCTAACGCATGGATCGCAGCCACTCGCACCCAGGGGTCTTCGTCCTTCAAGCTCCTAATCAACGGTCCGGCAGCCGACGCCACGTGAAGACTGCCAAGTGCTGCGGCTGCAGTTCGGCGAACATCGGCATTCTCATCTTGCAGCAGTTCGATCAGCTTCGGCCCGGCCAGATCGGCCACACGTTTGGCAATCGCCGGCTGCAGCGATTCACGTCGGCGAAGGGCGTCCTCTGATTCAATCCTCCTGTGCCAAGGCCAAGGATCCCCAAACCTCGCCAGGTAGTGGGCCGCATACTCGCGAATCCGACTATCTGCGTCGGAGAGCAGACGGACCAACTCTGGCGCGGCTGCGAGTCCTATCCGATCGATGGCGTCACCGCAGACGATTAGCATGATCCCGCACATGTAATGCCAGCAGTCTGCCTGGAACGCCAGTTTCTCGATCATCTCGTTTCGTCTGTCAGGCATTCCGGTCAAGGCAATGATGGCTCTGACTGCCCGGGGATCGCCGAGCCGGCTCAAGGCCCAAACGGACGCTTGGGCCCGCACGTGCCCCGGTACGCGCGTTCGTGAATCGGAGACTGCCGGCGTGCCAAACGACTGCAGAACCCCCATCAGCGGCGTCACGGCACGCCGGTCGCCGATCTGCCCCAATGCCAGGGCCGCGACTGCCGAGACTTCGGGATCCGGGTCATCCAGGGTTGTGATTAGAAGCGGCACTGCGGATCGCCCCAACTTCATCAGGTCGCGTCCGATCTCGACCCGGCTGCGTGCGCCGGACTCCGCCCCCTCCGTCGATTCACGCAAGTACTGCGTCTCTTCCACGGACCGGGCAGCTCGAAATTCCGACAACAGCGATTCGACTGCGGCAACGTCGTTTTCGCGATCGAGAACCTCTGCCTGCTCGGGCGGAGTTACCGCCACACGCCCCGGCCCGGCCTCGGCCGACAGGCAAGATGCAATCGATCCAATGGAGTCTCCACTCAACAGGGCGACCGTGGCAGCGAAGAAGAAACAGCGGATCCCCATGGCTTCTCTCCCATTTGCCGAGGCTTGCATCTTCGATGAACGGCGGACTGGCAGCAGAAACCCGGACTTCGTCTGGGTGATTTGCGGAGCAACGTTCATCCAAAATGCACGTGTCAATTATCCACTTGCACTCCCCTCACTGCAACCTGCTCCAATGACAAGGCAGCGCAGGGCAGCCAACCGACACGGACTGCTGCTCCATTGCGGCAGCCTGCTCCCAGGGGCCTTTACCCGTCATTCCCGCGCAGGCGGGAATCCAGACAGATCGCCACAACCGACGACACGACGTCCACCCCCACAGCTCATAGCTCACAGCTCACTGCTCAAAGCTCAAAGCGACAACGGCTGCGTCGCCAATTGCCGCTCATGCCGCGTCAGGTCGAACATGGCGTGCAGCAGGTCGATATCGCTGGGACGCTGGGTGACCTGGCGGCGGGTGAACATACGGCGCTGGGTGGCCACCATCACGTCGACGGGCGCCTCGGTCACCTGCCCGAAGCTCCGGGCGTAGTTCACGAAGCTCGGCACGTTCGTCGTCACGAAGCCGTAGACCATGGCGCAGGCGCCGATCGTCTTGCCGGTGAAGATGCTGGTGTTGACGGCCGTCTTGGAGTAGTCGCCCACGATGCAGCCGATGAACTGCATGCCCGTATCGACCCGGGCGCCGTTGTACTCCATGGCGACCGTCCCGTAGGTGTTCTTGAGGTCGCTGTTCGACGTGCCGGCTCCCAAATTGACCCAACTGCCCAGGTAGCTGTGCCCCAGGAACCCGTGGTGCTGCTTGTTCGTGTAGGGCTCGATGATCGAGCACTCCACCTCGCCGCCCACCTTGGTCGTGTGCCCCAAGGCCACGCCGTCCTTGATGGCCGAGTGTTCGATCAGCCGCGCGCCAGGCCCCAAGTGAGCCGGACCGTTCAAGTAGCAGTGCGGGCCGATGCTGACGTTCTCCTCCAGCACGATCGGACCGCCCGCCGGCTCGAAGACCGTGCACTTGCCCAGCTTCAGACCGGGCCTGGCAAACACGCCGGGCTCGATTTCGTCGTAGCCCCCGCCGGCCAGCCGGTCTTCCAGATTGAGGGCCAGGGCCTCGGCGTGATAGCGGATCAGATCGTGGGGATACTCCAGCAGCGGCCAGTCGACCGTCTCGGTACTGAGCTGCAAGTCGGCGAAGAACTCGTCCCAGCGCTCGCCGGGCGCGTCGAAGGGCGGCCTCGGGCAGTCGGGCGACAGCAGCGCGGCCGCCACACTGGCGCCCGATCGCAGCTTGCAGGGACACCCGCTCTCGACCAGTTCCTCCAACTGGCGCAGCAGGCGGACGGAAGGCACCAGCCGGGCGTTGACCAGCAGGATCGGCCGATCGTCGAGATTGCAGGTCCCCGAGATGAACCCTGGCTCGGTGTCTTCGAGCACGCCGCGGACATGCCCTCGGACGGCCGCCCGAACGGGTCGCCCCAGCCTCCGCACCAGTTCGACGAGGCGATAGCTGCCGCAACTCATCTCGAAGGCGGCTCGCCCCAGCGTAACGGGGTGGAGCCGGCGCACCAGGGCATCTTCAAACAGAACGACGTGCATCGGGGGACCTCATCGACAGGGAACCACGCAAATGTAGCCCGCCGTGGCCGCCAAGGCCAGCACCGCCGACCTCCGCCGGGCGGAAGCCGCTAGTCCCAGCCCGCCAAAGCCTTGCGACCCCACCAGGGGAACTGCAAAGTAGCAGGCACGCTCCGCCGTGCCGTCCGCAGACCCGGTAGCAGGCACGCTCCGCCGTGCCGTCCGCAGAGCTGCCGGAAATCCCGATTTCCCGCTATCAGCGCTCGGAGCGTGCCTGCTACTTCTCTTGCCACAAGAGGACTCTTCAGCTCTCCTGGCGACCCCACCCCCCGCCTTGCCAAGCCTCGCCAGGTGTCGTAGAATCCCCCTTACCGGCTTGGCCATGAGGTCGACCGGATCCCCCACGCCGGAGTGGCGGAATGGCAGACGCGCTGGATTCAAAATCCAGTTGGTGCAAACCAGTGTGGGTTCAACTCCCACCTCCGGTACTTCTGAAATAGCAAGGGTTTACGTCAAGCAGTGAAGAGGCGAAGTCGAGGTTTGTTGCTGTCCTTGTTGTCGTTTTGTTGCTGCTCGGCCGTCGCCTCTCCGGCCAGCCTCTCCGGAACGTAAGCGCCGTATTCGGCCATCTGCCGCCCGGCCCAACGTTTGTAGTGTTCAGTCGTCGCGCTGGTGGCGTGCCCCATCTGGTTCTGCAAACCGGGGTTCTGGTAGTTCAGCCTGGCATGCGCGTACCGGAAGGCGTGAAATCCGTAGGTGTGGCAGCAGTCGTTGCACTTGTGCCCCTCCTGACGAGCCTTGGGGCAAGGGAGGTGGATCCCAGCTTCCTTCTGAATCCGGTTGAATTCCCTGTAGAGGCTCGGCTTATTGTGGTTCCAGGGGAGTAGGCGGGGATCGCTCCCGGCGATGCGCTCGAGGTAGGGCAGGGCCGCGGCGATCTCCGGCCGCGTGTCCTTTCGTTGCTTCAGGTCCGCGGCCCGTGCCAGAACCCGGCCGGTCCCGAATTCCACGTTCTCCCACCGAAAACGAATAACCGACTCGATCCGGCCCCCGGTGATCCAGCAGGTAATCAGCAGGGCCTGCCACCAGTCGCCCGGGGTCGCGCCGTCGGCCAAGGCCTCATGCAATGCCGGCTCTGGCCTTCTGGCCACGTGGCAGGCGTCCAGCATCGCCAGGAAGTGCTCTTCCGTGACGTGAACCTTCTCTGCCTCGTCCGCAGCCACTCGGGGCACGTCGGGAACGTCGCGCAGATAGTTCCACCGCTTGGCCACCCCCATCGCCGGCCGATGGGGCAGAACCATCGATCCCCCGGCGGAAATCGGCCGGAGCAATGGCCACCAGGATCCGCATCTGGGGTGTGATCTGAATCATGACCAAGCGTCCCAAAAACTGCGGCTCAGCCCGACCAGATCCGGGGTCTCAGTTCC
>JAAYAY010000126.1 GCA_012719125.1 Planctomycetaceae bacterium
GCATCAAAGTCTCCGACGAAACGATGGCACAACTGAATATCATGAAACACAAGTTTCACGGTGACTGGAATTACACAATCGCTCCGTCCCGTTGAAATGGATACTTTATTTTGTCACAGTTCCTTACTGTGACAAGTCGAGGAATCGTCGCTCGGATACACGCTTGCCAGTTTACCGCGGGGCGGGCGGTTGTCAACGGTTATTTCTGGATTGCGCGGGAAGAGACGCGAGGGAGTCACCAGTATCCCAGGGGAGATTTGCCATGAGTGCACCGTTTTCGAAGGGCGAGACGGAGAACCGCTATCGTTTGGGGCTCGATTTGGGGAGCGGTTCGGTCGGCTGGGCCGCGGTGCTCGATGCGGACGGAGATTCGCCCAAGATCCTGGGGATGGGCGTCCGGCGGTTCGAGGCGGGGGTGACAGGGTCTACCGATGAGATCGAGGCCGGCAAGGACAAATCCCGTGCCACGGCTCGCCGCGACGCCCGCGGACCGCGGCGGCAGACCTGGCGGCGCCAATACCGGCTCCGCAAGGTGTTTCGCGTGCTTCAGCGGCTTGGGCTGCTGCCGGAGAGCGACGACGATTCCCACGACACTCGCAACCGAGTGATCGCCGATCTGGATTGCCAGTTGCGAACGGAATACCTCGCAGAGGCCGACCACGTGGCCCACCAGGTTCTGCCTTACCGGCTTCGTGCGGCGGCGCTCGATGAGAAGCTCTCTCGTTTCGCCCTCGGACGCGCCCTCTATCACCTCGCCCAGCGGCGCGGCTTCCTTTCCAACCGCAAGGCCAGCAAGAAGGACGAGGACACGGGCGTGGTGAAAGCGGGAATCCGTGAGTTGTCCGAAGAGATGGAGCGGAAGGGCTGCCGGACTTTGGGCGAGTACTTCGCCTCGCTCGACCCCGAGCAGCAGAAGATCCGCGGGCGCTGGACGGCCCGGCAAATGTACGTCGATGAGTTCGAGCAGATCTGGGCCGCGCAGAGCAAGCACTACGGAGACCTCAACGCTGAGAACCATGAGCTTCTTTGCGACGCAATCTTCCGTCAACGGAAGCTCAAGTCGCAGAAGGGTCTGATCGGTGCATGCGAATTGGAGCCGAGCAAACGGCGTGCGCCGGCTGCCAGTATGGAGTACCAGGAGTTTCGCTTGCTGCAACGGGTCAACGATCTGGTGATGATCGATCCTGGAAATCGCAAGTACTCGCTGATTGGGAAGGACGATTTGGAACTGCTGCCAGAGGCGGCGGCAAAACGCAAAGCCCTGATCGCCGCACTGCAGGAGGCGGAGTCGCTTACGTTTGCCAAGATCAGTAAGATACTCGGCCTGAAGGCCGAGAAGCGAGACGGTGAGTCGATCAAATGGACGTTCAATCTCCAGGAAGGCGGCGAAAAGGGGATCAAGGGGAATACGACGGCCGCCAAGCTCCGGGGCGTGCTGGGAGATCGCTGGACGGGGTTGAGCGAAGAAGACAAGTATCGCCTGGTGGATGAGATTCTCTCATTCGAGACCGAAGAGGTCCTCGTTCGCCGTCTCATGCGCGGCTGGCAGTTGCCGGAGAAAGAGGCCAAGGAAGTCGCCGACATCCATTTCGAGCAGGGCTACGGCTCGCTCTCGCGCAAAGCGATCCGAGCGCTATTGCCAGCTTTGCAGCGTGGGATTCCCTATGCAACGGCTCGCGACGAAGCGTATCCGGAGGCCAAAACGGTGGAAATCGTGCTGGAATCGCTCCCGGCGAAGCACAAGTGCAACCGTTTGCGCGACGTTCGCAATCCGGCCGTGGAACGAGCCCTCAGTGAGCTGAGGTTGGTCGTCAACTCGCTGATTCGCAAGTACGGCAAACCCGAGTCGATCCGCGTGGAATTGACTCGCGAACTGAAGCACAGCCGGGAGCGGCGAAAGAAGATGACAGAACGGAACCGAAAGAATGAAGGGTTTCGCTCGGATGCCCGAGCGAAGATCCTCAAGGAGATGGGCCACGAGCGATACTGCACGGCCTACAACATCCTCAAGGTGCGTCTGGCGGAAGAATGCAACTGGGAATGCCCCTATACGGGTCGGAGCATCGGGATGGCCAACCTGGTAGGCGACAACCCCCAGTTCGAAGTCGAACACATCGTCCCCTTCAGCCGCTCCTTCGACAACTCCTTTGCCAATAAGACGCTCTGCTATCACGAGGAAAACCGAACGAAGAGTAACCGAACACCTTTCGAAGCGTACGGCCATTCCGAGCGCTGGGACGAGATCTTGAGGCGGGTCGGGCGATTTCGAGGCGAGCGGTCTCTGGTCGCACGCAAACTCGACTTGTTCAAACGGGAAAAGCTCGACGACACTGAAGAATTCACCAATCGGCAATTGACCGACACTGCCTACATGTCGCGTCTGGCAGCCGAATACATGGGCCTTCTCTACGGCGGACGAATCGATGCAGAAGGAACGGCGCGCGTGCGGGTCTCGCCGGGTCGCGTGACGTCGTATCTGCGGCGAGAATGGGACCTGAACAAGATACTCGGCGTCTCGGACGAGAAGGAACGTGGCGACCACCGGCACCACGCTATCGACGCCTTGGTGATCGCCCTGACCGGGGCCAGCGAAATTCAGACGCTCAGCCGGGCCGCCGAAAAGGCCGAGGCACAGAACCAGCATCGGCTATTCATGGCGGTCGATCAGCCGTGGGACGGCTTCTTGAGCGACGTCTTCACGGGCGTGGAGGGGATCAACGTATCGTCGCGGGTGTCGCGAAAGCTGAACGGCCAGTTGCACGACGCCACGATTCTCTCGCCGCCGAAACCGGCTGTCGGCAAGGACGGCAAGCCGACACAGGTGCATCACGTCCGCAAGAAGCTGGAATCGCTCACCAAGAACATGGTCGACGACATCGTCGACGATCGCGTTCGGGAACTGGTCAAGGAGAAGCTCGACGCGTTCGGCGGAGATCCGGGCAAGGCGTTTCAGGACGCCGGTAACCATCCGTACTTCCGGTCGAAGGACGGTCGCGTGATCCCGATCCACAAGGTGCGGATTCGGAAATCGGACAAGCCGGTGGAGATTGGCACCGGCTCCAAACGCAGATACGTGAACCCCGGGGCTAATCATCACCTTGAAGTGATGGCAGTTTTGGACCAAAATGGGAATGAAAAGCGGTGGGTGTATCGCATCGTGTCACGCTTCGAAGCCGTCGGGCGGAAGAATCGAGGAGAGGCGATCATCTCTTGTGTGAGCGATAAGAAGGAGAGATTCAAGTTTTCGCTTTCGGGGGGTGAATATGTAATAATGCGTTTTGAGGGTGATGACGAGCGACTCTATCGCGTTACGGGAATTACGCAGTCCGAAGTGGAATTTGTCTTGCATTGTGACGCTCGGCCAATTACGGTGCGAAAGAAGGAGGGAGAACGTATACGATGCAAGCCCGGAAGGCTGATGAATAGTGGAGCCAGGAAGGTCACCGTTGACCCCTTAGGCAATATCCTTCCAGCCAATGACTGACCGAATTGTCGATATCTCGCGGGCGGCCGCGAGATTGTCGGTGCGGCACAAGCAACTCATCATTGACCAGTCGCCCCAGGGCGAAGTGACGATGCCCCTGGCCGATCTGGCCGTGGTTGTCGTGTCGCACCCCCAGGTCACCTATACCCAGGCCGTCCTGGCCTGCCTGGCCGAATCGGGCGGCGCCTTCGTCGCCTGCAATCGCCAGTACCTGCCCGTGGGGCTCTTCCTGCCGCTGGTCGCCCATTTCGCCCAGGCCGAGCGGTTCTCTGCTCAGGCACGGGCTGCACAGCCCCTCTGTAAACGGCTGTGGAAGCAGATCGTCCGCGAGAAGATCCGTTCCCAGGCCCAAACGCTTCAGATCCTCTACGGCTCCGATTTCGGGCTCCTGACGCTCGTCTCACAAGTGCGCTCGGGCGACACGAGCAACGTCGAAGCCCGGGCAGCTTGCCGCTACTGGCCCCAACTGTTCCTCGACGTCGAATTCCGCCGCAATCCCGACAACCAGGATCAGAATCTGTTGCTCAACTACGGCTACGCAGTGCTGCGTGCGATCGTCGCCCGGGCGATCTGCGGCGCCGGCCTGCATCCCTCGCTGGGAATCCATCACCACAACCGATACAACGCCTACTGCCTGGCCGACGATCTGATGGAGCCGTTTCGCCCGATCGTCGATCTGGCCGTGGTCGAATACATGCGCGAGCACGACGAGCCGTACGGAGTCGAATCGGCCGCCAAGCAGCATCTTATCGCCCGCCTGACGGGACGATACATGGTCGGCGGCGCACAACGCACGTTGTTCGACACCGTGACACGCCTGGCCGCGTCGCTGGCCGACGCGTTCTTGAGCGGAGCGGGAGAATTGACGCTCCCGAGGTGGGAGGTTGGAGCGCGGGAAGTCCCAGGGGAGTCGGAGAACGAGGGCGAAGAAGACTGAGGGGAGACGTCAGGAGAATGCCACGACGAGAATATGCACTTTCAGGATACCGCGGCATGTGGCTGTTTGCGATGTTCGACCTGCCCGTCGCCACGAAGGCGGAGCGAAAACGCTATGCGAAATTCCGCAAGATTCTTGTGGAAGACGGGTTCTCGATGTTACAGTTTTCAGTGTATGCGCGCTACTGCGTGGACGAGGAATCGGCGGTGGCGCACCGGCGACACGTCCGAGGGGCCATACCCCCGGAGGGGCACGTCAGGCTGCTATCGATTACGGATCGTCAGTTCGGGAAGATGGAGAATTTCGTTGGGAAAAAGCCTACTCCAACCGAAAAAGCGCCCCAACAGCTTTCGCTTTTCTGAGCGAAGCTGCGTTGCAAGTCCTTTTCTGGTGGTGGTTTGCGGAGGAGAAAGTGTATCCGAGCGACGATTCCCCGCAAGCCACAGCTCGGCTTCAATAAGGAGAAGGCACGCGGTAAGTGTATCCGAGCGACGATTCCCCGCAAGCCACAGCGTACACCACCAGCGGCCAGCCTTGGCGAGTAGTGTATCCGAGCGACGATTCCCCGCAAGCCACAGCCATAGGAAGCCATTACGTCAAAACCCGCTAAGTGTATCCGAGCGACGATTCCCCGCAAGCCACAGCGGCTGTCGGCAATGGCAATTACGACGGAGAAGTGTATCCGAGCGACGATTCCCCGCAAGCCACAGCGGACCGACCGCCGGCAACACCGGTGGTGCCAGTGTATCCGAGCGACGATTCCCCGCAAGCCACAGCGACCGGGTGGCGATGCCGGTGTCGCCGAGACGCCGCCCAAATAGAACAGACACTGTGCGACACCGGCATCGCCACCCAAAGCGCGGGACGTGCGAAGAGGACCGTGAGAGAAGTGCTGCAAAAAAGCACGGGCGATCACCCCGTCCGGAGGGGTTTCTGCAACACCCCCCTATCGACGGATGCCGAGTTATGGGGATTACCCTAGCCGCAACCAGTTGCCGCTTCGCCGGTTGCGACGACGCCTCAAGACCGGCCTGTTGTGCAACACCCCTCGCACGGCGCGAAATGCAGCGTGCTCGTTTTGAGAGTCTGGGCAAACCGGCCGGGTGGTGATGTGGCGGCTTGGACAGTAGTGCCTTCCGCCCCATCTCGGTCTCGGAGAGACCGAGCGACGGTGCTTTCTGCCCTGGGCTGATATGGGGCTGCCCCTTCGGGGCGGAAGATTGTTCGGCCCTTTCAGGGCGGGAGATTCTGGGGGATTCCTTCCCCAGGGCGACGGCAAGGCTCGCAGGGCTCGCGTTGCCTCTGCCCTGGGCTGATATGGGGCTGCCCCTTCGGGGCGGAAGGCTGATATGAGGCTGCGCCTTCGCGCGGAAGAAGCGGGTCGATGATCGGGGCTGCACCGGGCGCGAAGGGGGCCGCACTCACTTCCCCGGAATCCAATCCGGTTCCTTATTGGAGTTGCCGTCGCTGGTGACCTCCACCCAGCGATTGACGGCTCGCAGGTCGGCGACGCAGATGTTCCAGCCGGGGGCCTGGGTTCCCACGCCCTCGGGCGCCGGGCCGAGGCGTTTCCCGGCGGGGCCGCGAGCGAAGACGACGTAGTTTCCTTCCGGCGGCCAGTCGATGTGGTAGACCTTGATCGGTTTCTCGCTGACGACAATGTCGCGTCCGCCTGTCACTTTCGGCTCCGGACCGGTCAGATCGAGGTCGGCCACGCGGAGGGCCCAGTCGCTGGGCGTCCAGGCAATCTGCTTCCCGTCGGGACTCGCCTCGGGCCGGCAGCCGGGGATGCCGAGATCGACGACTCGCTGACCGTGGACCTCGATGGCCACGATGGCGTGCCGGTAGCCCATGGCGGCGTGAATCGTGGCGAGAATCCAGTTCCCATCGGGCGTCCAGCAGACGCCGAACAGATGGCTGAGTTCCTTGTTCGCATGGGCCCGATGCTCGCCCGAGGCCAAGTCGAAAAAGAACAGCCCCCGCGACGCCACCGACGAGGAGTTGTAGGTCTCCATTTCGCCTTTCAGATAGGCGATCACGGTGCCGCCGGGGTTCCAGAACGGCTGCCGCGCGTTGCGGGCGACCAGGGTCCGGCCGGTTCCGTCGGCGTTCATGAAGTAGACGTTGCGACTCTTGGCTTCGCCTTTTCCTTCGTCGGCGACGAAGCAGATCTTCGCGCCGTCGGGCGAGGCGTGCGGATAGAGCTCGTCGACCTGGCCGGTTTGCGTCAGGTTCACCGGGTCGGACCCGTCGGCATTGATCCGAAACAGTTCCCAATTGCCGTCTCGATACGTTTCGTAGACGATCTTGTAAGGGCAGCCCGCCAGTTCCGCTTTGAGGTCGCCGGCCGGGCAGAAGCTGGCTCCGCTCGGCGAGATGAGCGCGGCGGCGAGGATTGCGGTCACGGACCGCACGGGGACGAACTTGGTGATTGCCACGGTGGACTCCTGAGGGTTGCTCGTTTAACGCCCAGCCGAAGGCGCCGGCTTCTGTAGTTGTAGTGCGGCCGGCGCCTTCGGCTGGGCGTTAAACGACTACACTCGAACGGGTTCAGGTTCTCAGACTGCACCGAAGTGGCGATGTTTAGACTAAGGCGGCCTTCGGCCGCAGTCAAATCCGAAACACGAAATCCGAAATCCTGAACAAATCCAAAGCCTGAAATCCAAATGCATCAAACCAGACGGAGAGACTCGTGCCGACACGCACCGCCGTGCC
>JAAYAY010000127.1 GCA_012719125.1 Planctomycetaceae bacterium
GAGTCCCGGCGCGGCGCAGCCGCAACCAAAGCAGGGCAGGAGGGTTGGGGGTTGGGTGCGACCGGCTATGAAAGACTGTCGTGAAATGGTTGCGGGCGGTGTTGTCGGTTGGTGCACTTGTCGATCGATTGCTCCATCGAACAGGGGCAGTTATCATGTTGCTGCATAATGGTTTACGGCGTCGTCGGATTCGCAGAATCATTTTGACTACCATGCAAAAGGGGGGACTCGTCGCTTGGCGGCTTTTTCGCTAAGTACTTGCGTTTATGGGAGTTAGGGAGATTGTCCTGGCGGTCGTCGGTGAGGTGGTGAGAAATGACGGTGAAGAACGGGCCGGTGCAGGTGGTGGACGGGGGAGCGAGTTTTGCGAATAGGTCTGCGGCCGCTTCTGGCGAGGCTGAGTGCTGTCGACGTTTCCCCGATTTTACGTTTTCTGACACTTCTGGCTCAGAAGGGGGGCTGAATTCTGTGGGTAACCATGCAATGCAGGGCAGGAGAAGGGTCCGGGGTGCGAACTGAGGGTATTCATTCGATAAGGGAATGGACGACAAGGGAATTGCCATGGGCGGGCGAGAAGTATGGGTGTATGTTGTGGAATGTACATTAGTATACATATTTGGCGAGGGAAGTCAACACATAAATTGAACAGTTGGGTTTTTTGGGGGGCTGGGTGTCTTGAACATGAGGTCGCGAAGGGAGCGGAGAGGGGGATGCAGGCAGGGGAATTGCCTGGGCAGGGGAATGACGGTGGGCGCGAAGCTGTGGAAGGTCGGGAGGATCAAGTCGGGCGTGGGGTGCGTGGAGACGGTTGTATCGCTGATGGGCGGGCACAAAGAGAGAGTGGCGACGGGTTTGTTCGGTGTGATGGCACGCGGCGATTGGGACAGAGCGGCGTCCGGAGCGGGTGGAGGGTGGGTCGGTGTGGGCCACCTGTGCAGGTTGCGCATGAGGTTGTCGCGGATCTGATCTGCCCTCCTGTCGGGGGAATGATCCGCGATTGGGGGTGTCTCATTCGCGCCCGGTTTTCACGAGTTCTTGGGACGTTGATTTCTGAGACGGGTATTTGGGACTCGCCGGGCCGAAGTTGCGATCGGAGACCGAAGAGGAACGCCATGCACCGGCAATGGAAGGTTTGATGGGACTCCGCGCAGGCGGTCAAGTGGGTTGACTTGGCCATCAGGGGCGATAGTCTGAGTGCCGTCGGTCCGGGTTATCCCGGCAAGAGGTAACCAGGGCAGAAGAGGAAGTCCTGCTGCAAAGTTACTCGGTAAGGCAGTCTATGGAAAACCTGGAGAGATTTCTGGTTGGCTCATGGAGATTGGTGGCGTTGCGACTGGCGGGTCACGAAAGAGAACCTCCACGGTCATTCGCAATGGTCCTGCGTGAGGACGGTACTGTTACCTTTCTCAGTTCCGCAACAGAGGAAGCGCACTGGGAGGTCGTTGACGACAGCCACTTCAACATCCGCCTTGTAATACCTCCAGACCCTGACTTTGAACCGTTGCAGGAAGGCGCGACGGATCTCACCAACTATGAAATCGTGTCGCGTGATGAGAAACGGATGGTCCTGCGACATTTTGAGGCGGAAGCCGATAGTGTATACGAACGTGTGCCGTAATCGCCGTTTTTCTACGAGAGATTGTACACGGCACGAACATAGGCGCACGGCCACGCGTGACGTTCGCGACTGTCCCATAAACCGACCCTTCGTGAAACACTCCATTGGGGGACGGACAGTCGAGGTCCATTCGCCGACCCGTTTTCCGAAGCAAGTCGTGGTGCCCCAACATGTCGCCTGGGATGGTCCGGACGGAACCGGCCAGATTCGAGCCGGGAATGCGTCAGGAATGGAAGGCATTTCGGGACAGGGCCAAGACCAGCTAATGCTTTGTATCCGGTTGCCTCGGGTGGTATACTCAACGGCATCGAAAAGTTTGTTTGTGTCGCGGAATGTTGACACGCCGCCACTTGCCGTTCTACCGTTGCTGGACAGGAATAGTGACGATGCACTGGGAAGCGTATGAGGGCGGGAAGATGATTGGCCAGGTGGGCTCTGAAGCTGGCACGATTATCCGTGACGATGAGCATGATCATGGGGCGAGGATTACGCTTGAGCGAGACGCTGGTTTTGCCCCCTATGCAATCACATGCGGCATCTATGGGTGGATGATGCACACACGGTGGTTCTCGGCTGAAGAGGACGCGGAACGAGCCTTTGAAGCGATGAAACTGGCACTGGATGCCATACTTCACCGGATCCCATGTGCGGATGACCCTAAATTCAAAGAGAGGATAAAGCACGTATCGGATGCCATCGCCCAGTTCGTGGATCAGTTCCCGTAAGTCCCGTCGATGTGTTTCCTGGCCCAATGAACGACCGCTTGCCTGCAGAACGCCCTCCCTCTCCAGGGTTAGATGTGATGAGAAGTCAAGACAAGAAGCATGTGTCCTGGCAGGTAGGCTGCCTCCTGATAGCTGTTCTTTTGGGACCAGTCCTCTTATATGCCATTTGGGTTCTTGGATTCATCTACGTGAAATGCTTCACCCCTTAGAACGAAGCAACGCCTTACGATTGGAGGGCAGTGTGAAATTGGGGCCGCCACTGCCCCAACAATCGACCGTATTCCGAGGCGCACTACCAGGCAGCGGTGCCGCCTCTGTTGGGGGAGGCGAACGCAGGATTCCTGATCAAGGCGGCCGAACTCAACCAGGGGCGGATTCTGCGCCCCGAGAATGGAAGGTATTTTGGGACTTCGCCCAGGTTGTCTGCACCACCAGATCAGGGTAGCTTATTGTCGTTGGCTCGCCGTACCCTTCGGCAGGAAGTAATCGGCGAAGACTAATAGGTTGGGTCGAAAGAACTCCGACAGAATCTCATTGAGGTTGCCGCATGTTCGATGACAGCGATCTCCGGAATATCATCGAGCCGGAGCTAGACGATGGGGAGCAACTGCTTTGGACGGGAAGACCCAGTTCCAAGCGAATGATGATGCCTTCGATAGCTACGTTTAGCTTCGGAGTCGTTTGGACTTCCTTCATCGTCAATTTCATCTACATGTGGCACAACGATGTACCGAAGAACGTACAAGGCCCAGTCGGGCTCTTCGGGATGCAGGGAATCTTGTCTAACCTTTTCTTCGTTCCATTCATCGTTATCGGGGTAGGCATGCTTTTGTCGCCGATTTGGTTCTACCTGAAAGCCAAGCGAACCGTTTACAGCGTGACAGACAAGAGGGTCCTGATTGTCCAGAATCGCCGATCGCGTAGAGTGCAGTCCTATGGACCGAGCGAGATTGGCGATATCGTGAGAACAGAACGGGCCGATGGGTCGGGAGACCTCACCTTTGCGCGTCGCGGCTACAGAGATAGTGATGGATATCAACGCTCGCAGGACATCCAATTCGTCGGTATTCCGGACGTTCGTTCTGTAGAGAAGCTTCTCCGCGACGCTTTTGTGAAAGGACCGGACCCGACCTAACAATTGCGTCCAGCGGATTGCGGGGGGGCAGTCGTTGGCCACTCGTGGCCGGTTTGGTTGTTCAAATTCTTGTGGGTGAACAATGTTCGTTGGCGGTCTGCCCCCGCAACCGCTACGCACAGCGTTCCGGCCACTGTCCCATCAAAGGACCGTTCTCCGGAACAACGAAGCTGCGGTACAGCGTCGGTCATATCGACCCGTGCGCCACACGCTCGTTTGGCTGCCGGACCAAATGGTTTGACCTGGACCTCGACGGCACCCCGCGGATCGCCTTGCCGCTTCCCCATGGCGACGGTGAAAGAAGATACCGCCTCGGGCGATTTCGGCGGCGGCCTCAAGATCTGGCGTCTGGACGAAGACCCGCCAAAGGCAACGACTCGGGCCGGCAGATCGTGTCGGCCAACGGGAACGGGTCAGTCTACGTGTGGGAGTATTGATGTCTTTGTGCTGGACTTGTGCGCATGTTCGTGAAGGTTGGGTTACGGGCTTGCCCCGCCTTGAGGGGGAGCCGGCTGCGATGCAGCCGCCGAAGGCCGGGCGGCGAAGGAGGTAGAGGTTGCGATGCGGGTGGCGCCGGCCCGTTTTCTCTCGGATAATAGGAAGCGACCCCGGCGCGGTCGCGAGCATCGCGACCGAACCTGAGTGCAGCAGCGCGAAACACCCGCACGATCATTGAACTGGAACGGCCGACCCGAATCCCGTCTTCTCGCGGAGGATCTCGACGGCTTTGTCGAACGTCGGATCGCCCTCGCCCGTGTGTTCAACCGTCACATCGGGTTGAATTCCCCGGCCTTCGATGGACGTGCCGTCGGGCTCCATCGATACCCAACGAGAGAACCAGACTTTCACGCCATTGGGCAGCGTCACGGGGTGCGGATTGCCGCTGGCGCCGCGAGTGGGTTGTCCGACCATCGTCACGTGATCCATGGCCTTCATCATCAGCGCGAAACCTTCGCCGCTGCTGACGCAACCCGGGCCGATCAGGCAGACCACGGGACGCGTGAACGGCTTGGAAGTCGCCGGCTCGATATGGCGGGCGCGCGATTCGCGGAAGTCGTCGGCGTTCGGACCGGAGCGGATTTTGGACCGTGCGTAGAGATATCGTTTGTCGGCGAAGAGCCCGGCTATCTGCCGGGCACGAGGTTCCGCACCGCCGCTGTTGGATCGGAGATCGACAATGAAACCCGGCGCATCGCTCATCGCCGTCATCGCGTCGATTAACTGGGAGTAGAGATTGTCGTCCCCAGGCGGCAGCCCGAGGATGGCCGCCACACCAAAGCCTTCCTTTGTGCGGCCGGTGACCCCGACCCGGCCAAATCGTTGGCACGCATCGAGTTGCCGCTCGACGGCCTGCCGATTGAAATTCCCGCGATACCTGGACGAGTAGGAAGACACCCTTCGCCCATCCGGCAGTTCGATCCAGACGTGAAGATCCTCCAATTCGGCGAGCATTCCACGTATCGCGTCAGCAAAGCCGTCAATTGTATCGGCCGATTCGGCTTTGTCGCGGTAGCGGGCGGCCAGGTCGTCCCAATCGATCCCCTTGAGCGCCGTGAAACTGTAATCGTCCTTCAGACTATCGACCAGAACCTCGAAGGGGCGACCAGGAGTCGCCTCCAGGATCCTGAGGCCCTTGACGCTGAGGGTACCCGTCTTGGAGAGGAAGATGAGTACCTTCGTTTTTGCGGCGTTGTCAGGCACTCGGAAGTCGAGCCTCTGCTTCGTCCATCGAGAAATACGCGAGAGATCCTTAAGGGTCATATCGATCTTCTTGCCGGCGGCGTCGAAGCACATCACGCCCACATAGCAGTTGTCGAACTGGTGGCCTTGTCTTTGAACGCCTTTCGACAGCGCCTGGAACTCAAGCGTGTACGTGCCGCCTGCACGCACCGGCACCTCCTGCCCGAGGATGTGCCATGCCGTTGTCGACGCATCGCCGACGAGCGACAAACCGGGATCGTTCAGTCTCACAAGTTGGGAGGTCGGCTCGTCGGCACCGTTCTTCGCACCGATGTCGACGTTCCAGTCGTCCGGGGTTCCGCCGGTCCATTTCTGAAAGTCGCCATTAGTGACAATCGATTTTGTCGATTCCGCTGCAATCGCGATTGAGCCAGATATGCACGCAACATAGCATACTACCGCAAGCATGGCGCCCGGTACGGGAGTCCTCAGTCCACGTTTCATGATCGCTCTTCTCTTCTTTCTTCCTTCGAGGCTGACTTGCCGCCAGGAGCGGCCGACAGACGCCTTGCCGCTCTGAACAGAAATACCGCAATGCCGAGAATGGAACCGTGGGGTAGCGTCAACGAGACCATCCCCACCACCTGTTCGCTTGTGACGCTCCAATATTGCAGCAACCCTAGAGCAAATCGTTCCACGGCAGCCGATGCTGGCCGGAGAGCGGCAGTCCGGCCTTGGGTACCCCCTCAGTGAGCCCGTCACGGGATCGGCCCTCGGGGCCCATCTTTCCCCACCGGTCCATAACGTACCTCTCGGCGACATGAACTGGTTCGTAATGCGTCGGACAAGAATTCGCCCGCCTGCCCAATCACCGGCCCCTTCCCTGGCTTGAGCGAAACCTCTTGATCCTCCATAATCGCATGTCTCATTTTTCCACGACACAAGATCGCCACGGGCCCTTGCCATGATTCAAGACATCACGCACCTCGAAGACCTCCTCAGCCAACCCACCCCTGGAGTCGTCGACACCATGCGCCGGCTCGAAGGCGACCTGCTCGTGCTCGGCGTGGGCGGCAAGATCGGGCCCTCCCTGGCACGCATGGCACGCCGGGCCGACGAAGAGGCCGGCCGCCGGCGGCGGATCATCGGCGTGGCCCGGTTCAGTTCGCCGGGGCTGCGGGAACAGCTCGAAGGCTGGGGCCTCGAAACGATCGCCTGCGATCTGTTGGATCGCAGCGCCCTGGCAGCACTCCCCGACGTCCCCAATATCCTCTACCTGCCCGCCCAGAAGTTCGGCACCACAGGCCAGGAAGGCCGCACCTGGGCCATGAATACCTACCTGGCCGGCATGGTCTGCGAACGATACCCCCAGAGCCGCATCGTGGCCTACTCGACCGGCAACGTCTATCCGCTCACGCCGGTCGATTCGGGCGGTCCCGACGAAGACACCCCGCTGGCGCCGGTCGGCGAATACGGCATGTCGGCCATGGGCCGCGAACGCATGTTCCAGTATTTCAGCGAGAAGTCCGGCATTCCGGTGGCGATTGTGCGGCTCAACTATGCCGTCGAGATGCGTTACGGCGTGCTCGTCGATATCGGCCAGAAGGTGCTGGCGGGCCAACCGGTCGACGTGACCATGGGCCACTTCAACGTGATCTGGCAGGGCGATTCCAGCGCCATGACGTTGCGCTGCTTCGACCACGTCGCCTCGCCCCCCTTCGTCGTCAACGTGACCGGGCTGGAGACCCTCAGCATCCGCTATTGTGCCGAGGAGTTTGCCGAACAGATGGGCAGAGACGTCTCCTTCGTCGGCGAGGAGGCGGAAACCGCTCTGCTCAGCGACGCCGACCGGGCTCACGACCTCTTCGGCCCCGCCACCGTCAGCGTCGAGCAGATGATCGAGTGGATCTCCGACTGGCTCCTCCGCGGCGGCGACACCCACAACAAGCCCACCCACTTCCAGGCCCGCGACGGGAAGTTCTGAACGCCGTTGCGTGATTGCCGACAGACGAGCGCAAAAAAAATGCCCCCGGAAAGGTCGCGTCCCAGGGGGGCGAAGGACACGAGGACTTTTCCGGGAGCGATTGGATGGCTCGCAATGGAACCACCGTCGGCACGAGGCCTCGGGCGCTTGCCCTGACCGGCCCGTCTCAACTCGAAGCGCGTCCGCTTCAGCATCCGTGCCTGCGGCAGTGCACTTCGCGGTCCGCAGAAGCATGCACGCTACCACATGCTCCCCATGCAGGACCTTGATGCGCGGGAAACCTGGCGGCTTCCCTTCGCCGTTCATCCATGAACGGCCTCATGAATCACTCATGAGGCGGGCAGGATAAGAATATTCCCGAAACGCGTCAAGGCCGACTTCTGCGAGATTCTCCAGAAAAATCCCGGTCGACGCGTCCAAGCCGAACTGGAGTTCGCCAAACGAGTTGCGATCAAGCGGCCGCTTCTCTACTCGCGTTCGCCGGGGTCCTGGCGGTCTTCCACAAACAACCGTGAGACGCGGGGCGAGACAAACACCTCGTCGCCCACCGCGCGCGGCTCCTGCCGAAAGCGGTCGTGAGCCATCTCCACGTAGATCGGCTGGTCGTTGCCCCCGACAAGCTCGATCTTGACCACCGGCCCCGCCGACTGGATCCGGGTGATCCGGGCGGGCAGACCGGCCTGACCCCGGTTGTCCTTGTGGATCTCCAGGTCGTAGGGGCGGATCAGCAGCCGCGCCGATTCGCCGTCGACCTGCAACCCGCCGGGCGGATCGATCACCAGCGATCCGAATACCGCCCGCCCCGCCTCCACTCGTCCGTGGAACAGATTGACGTTCCCCAGAAAGTCCATCACGAACGCATTGGCTGGTTGATGAAAGACCTCGTCGGGCGTCCCCACTTGCTCGATCCGTCCCTGGTTCATGACCACGATCCGATCGGCCACCTCGAGCGCCTCTTCCTGGTCGTGGGTGACGAACACGCTGGTCACGTGGATTTCGTCGTGCAGCCGGCGGAGCCAGCGCCGCAAGCCTTGACGCACCTTGGCGTCGAGGGCGCCGAACGGCTCGTCCAGAAGCAGCACCTTCGGCTCGATCGCCAGGGCGCGAGCCAGCGCCACCCGTTGACGTTGCCCGCCCGAGAGCTGCGAAGGATATCGATTGGCCAACGTATCGAGTTGGATCAATTGAAGCAACTCGCGAACCCGCCGGTCGATTTCATCCTTTGTGGGACGAGTCTGTTTTGTACGCACTCGCAGGCCGAACGCGATATTCTGGTAGACCGTCATGTGCCGGAACAGGGCGTAGTGCTGAAACACGAACCCCACCCGCCGGCGGCCTACCGCCTCCCTCGCCACGTCCCGGCCGTCGAACAGAATCGCACTCTCGTCGGTCAGGTCGAACGCCTCGAGCCCCGCGATGATTCTCAGCAGGGTCGTCTTTCCCGATCCCGAGGGCCCCAACAAAGCCACCAGTTCTCCGTCGGGCACTTGCAGCGACACGTTGTCGAGCGCCAGAAAGCTGCCGAAGCTCTTGCTGATATTGCGGACTTCAATACTCACAATGCGGCCTCCTGATCGAAAAAGGGGACAGGTACCTTTTGTGCGAAGCACCCGGAGGGCCGTTCCGGCAAAAGGTACCTGTCCCCTTTTTCTCACTCACTATGTGACCTCCTGGAGGCTTGTCGGCGTCGAAGCCGGAAGCTCCGTCGATTCCCGCTGCGTACGCCACTCGACGATCGCCTTGAGGACCAACGTCACCAGCGCCAGCAGGGCTAGCAGCGATGCAACCGCGAAGGCGGCCACGAAGTTGTATTCGTTGTAGAGGATCTCCACGTGCAGCGGCATGGTGTTCGTCTGGCCGCGCAGGTGTCCCGATACGACCGATACGGCGCCGAATTCGCCCATCGCCCGGGCGTTGCACAGGATCACTCCGTAGAGCAGGCCCCACTTCACGTTGGGCAGCGTGACCCGCCAGAACGTCTGCCAACCGCTGGCCCCGAGCACCAACGCAGCCTCTTCCTCCTCGGTTCCCTGTTCCTGCATCAGCGGAATCAATTCGCGGGCCACAAAGGGGAAGGTCACGAAGATCGTCGCCAGCACGATCCCCGGCACGGCAAAGATGATCTGGATATGGTGTGCCGCCAGCCACGGTCCCAGCCAGCCCTGCAAGCCGAACAGCAGGACGTAGATCAGCCCGGAGATCACCGGCGAGACGGCGAAGGGCAGATCGATCAGCGTGATCAGCACGCTCTTGCCGCGAAACTCGAATTTTGCGATCGCCCACGAAGCCGCCAGGCCGAACACGATGTTCAGCGGCACGGCAATCCCGGCAACCAGCAACGTCAGCCTGATGGCCGCCAGGGCGTCGCGGTTCTGAAAGCTCTCCAGGTACGCGCCGACGCCCTTTCGCAATGCCTCGGTGAAGACGGCCGCCAGCGGCACCGCCAGAAACAACCCCAGGAACGCCAGCGAAACAAGGCAAATCGACCACCTGACCCAGGCCGGATCGCCCGTACCGGCAATCGTGGCCGCCGTGCGGCGGCGGGTCAGACGTGATTTCGCGGTTCCTGCCATGGCTCAGCTCTCTATCCGGCGGCCTGGCGCCGCGTGCTCCACCACTGAAGCAGGTTGATCGACAAGAGCAGCAGAAACGAGAGGGCGAGCATCACCGACGCGATCGCCGTCGCGCCCGTGTAGTCGTACTGCTCCAACTTCACGAGAATCAGCAGCGGCACGATCTCCGTCTTCATCGGCATGTTGCCGGCGATGAAGACCACCGAACCGTACTCGCCCAACGCCCGGGCAAAGGCCAAGGCGAAACCGGTGAGCAGGGCCGGCAGGATGGCGGGCACGATCACGTAGCGAAACACCTGCCAGCGGCCGGCGCCGAGACTGGCCGCCGCTTCTTCCACTTCCGGGTCGAGGTCCTCCAAGGCCGGCTGCAGCGTGCGGACCACGAACGGCAGCCCGATGAACGTCAAGGCGATGGTCACTCCCAGCGGCGAGAAGGCCGCCTTGATTCCCCACGACTCCAACCAGCGACCGATCCAACCCGTGGGGGCATACACGGTCGTTAGGGCGATTCCCGAAACGGCCGTCGGCAAGGCAAACGGCAGGTCGACGACGGCGTCGACGATCCGCCTGCCGGGAAACGTGTACCGCACCAGCATCCAGGCAACGCCCAGGCCGAACACGGCGTTGATCAGGGCGGCCACGAATGAAGCTCCCAACGTGAGACGAAAGGAGGCCAGCACTCTCGCGCTGCTCACCGTTTCCCAAATGTGTTCCCAGGGCGCGGTGGCGGTCTTGAAGAACAGGGCCGAGAGCGGGATCAGCACGACCAGGCTCAGATAGAGCATCGTGTAACCCAGCGTTAACCCGAAACCGGGCAGCACGCTGCGCCGCCGGCGCCCCACACCAACTCGAAACGCAGGCGAGGACGGCGGACTCTCCATTCCTACTCCTCGTTCAGACGCGCTGGAGTTCTTCACTTCCCCGCCGTATAGATCTGGTCGAAGATGCCACCGTCGTCGAAATGGGTCTTCTGCGCCTTCTGCCAGCCGCCGAACAGGTCGTCGATACGCACCAGTTCCAGTTCCGGAAACCGCTTCATGTCTTCCGGATCGGCGCCTTCGGGCTTCACCGGCCGGTAGTAATGCTTGGCCGCCAGGCGCTGGCCGACCGGCGAGTAGAGATATTCCAGGTAAGCCTCGGCCACCTCGCGTGTTCCGTGCTCATCGGCCCATTTGTCCACCACCGTGACCGGTGGTTCCGCCAGGATGCTCAGCGAGGGAACGATGATATCGAACTTGTCGGGACCGAGTTCCGTCACCGCCAGAAACGCCTCGTTCTCCCAGGCCAGCAAGACGTCGCCGATTCCTCGTTGCACGAACGTATTCGTCGAGCCTCGGGCGCCGGAGTCGAGCACCGGCACGCGTTGGAACAACTCGGTGACGAATTGGCGTGCCTTCTTCTCGGCAGCCGCCACTTGCGACGCCTGTGCAGGATCGTTCAGCTTGCTCAGGTCGCCCAATTCCTTCTTGAGTGCGTAGGCCCAGCCGGCCAGATAATTCCAGCGAGCGCCGCCCGAAGTCTTCGGGTTGGGCGTAATCACCTCCACGCCGGGTTTGACCAGGTCGCTCCAATCCTTGATCCCCTTGGGGTTCCCTTTGCGGACGAGGAACACGATCGTCGACGTGTAGGGACAGCTATTCTCCGGAAGCCGTTTCTGCCAATCGGCCGGCAGCAGGCCGGCTTTCTGGGAGATCGCGTCGATGTCGTAGGCCAGGGCCAAGGTGACCACGTCGGCCTGCAGTCCGTCGATCACGGCTCTCGCCTGCTTGCCCGCACCTCCGTGCGACTGGGTGATCGTCACCGCCTGACCGGTCTTCTCCTTCCAGTACTCGGCAAAGGCCGCGTTGTAGTCCTGGTAGAGTTCCCGTGTCGGGTCGTAGGAAACGTTCAGAATTTCGATGGAACTACCGGCCGATGAGCCGCCATCGGAAGAAGAACCTGTGCAGCCGGCCAGCGACAGCACGATCCCGGCGAAAAACAGACAGAAAACCGCATAATGACCACGCCACACAAGACGATCCATCATCCGCAACTCCTCTCGTGCCCGTTTGTTCGTCAAGCCACCGCAGCCACTCGGGCACCGGCAAGTCCAAGTCTTCCCCTGCAGGGCGACGGAGAGACGGCCCGCGAGATCGTGATCAAAGACAGCCCGAGCCTGTGAGACAGGGCGCCCAGTTCCGAGAACGTGCCCAGCAGCAAGGGTTCTCCACGGTCCAGCAGAGAGGCGGCTGTCTGATCGGAAACCTCGGCAGCCACCAGGCTGTGCGACTCAATCCGCAAGGCGAAATAGCAGAGAGGCATCGTGACCAACCCTTCCCGGCAAAACAGTCGCGCCACCAGGCGTCGACTTGGAGATCGTACATCTTCCCCAGGGAGCAACAGCCATGCCAATCCCGCACGACTGAGCCGGATTCAAGGACGCCACTCCCGAACCGGGCCAGAAGAACCTCCAGTGAGGACGAAGACGCCGGGCGACTTCCATGTCCGCAACTTGTGTTTTTGTATGGTTTTGTGTCAAATGACCAGCGGTCTGCAGGAGTTGAGGTGTGCCTCGCCTTCCTCCCAGGAAGCTCGCCGAACGCATGTCGCGGAAGAACGCCGATTGGTTCCGGATAGACTCTTCGTTCTATTAAATATCACAGTATCTGGTGAAATATAAAGGTTGTCGCCGTTATATTTCCTAGGCAGAAGAGGGGGCTCAATTCATGAACTAGACGTGCAGCCCGTCCGTCATTCCCACGCAGGCGGAAATCCAGAAGCACCGTCACATGGAATCGACGATCTGGATTCCCGCCTGCGCGGGAATGACGCGGTGATTTGTGTAAGATGTCTGCAACACCTTGATACGAACATGTTTGTGATGCAGCGAGTCGCGAGAAAGGAGAAACTCATGTTCCGCACGACTGGAATCAGTCTCGCATGCTGGATGGTCGCGGCAGTAACTCTTCATGCCGAAACACCTTTCTCGCTGAAACGTTGCGAAATCCTGCCGTTGCCCGATCATCAGGTCTCGTTCCAGATCGATGGCATTGAGAAGACACGCTGGCATTTCGGCGGCCAGTATCCCCGGCCGTTCTTCTATCCGCTCAGCGGCCCGTCCGGCACGTCTCTGAGCCGCATGGGGCACCCGGGTGCGGAGAATCACGATCACCACCGTTCCGTATGGTTTGCCCACAACGCCGTGGCCGGTGTGGACTTCTGGAGCGACAACACGGACGCCAGGGTGCGGCAGAAACACTGGTACGCCTACCGCGACGGCGACGACGAGGCCGTAATGGCTTCCGTCTGTGGCTGGTATGACGGCACCGGCAAGGAACTCATGGAGCAGGACCTTGTGGCTGCGTTGATTCCGTTGGCCGATGGCGAGCACTCGGTGGAATTCCAGATCACGATGCGTCCGCCCGGCGGCGTGGAATCGGTCGAACTGGGGAAGACCAATTTCGGTTTCCTGGCGGTCCGCGTGGCAAAAACGCTCTCGGTGCATTTCGGGGGCGGCCGCCTGACGGACAGCGAAGGCCGGCAGGGCGAACCGGAGATCTTCGGCAAGTCGGCCCGGTGGATGGACTACAGCGGTCCGATCGCGGTCGGCGCGGGACCGGAACGCCGTGCCGTCGTCGAAGGGATCACCTACTTCGATCATCCCGCCAACCCGCGGTATCCCACCTGCTGGCACGTGCGAGCCGACGGGTGGATGGGCGCCGCTTTCTGCCTCGAGGAGGGCTATTCGATTCCGTCCCAGACGCCGTTGACCTTGCGCTATCTGCTGCAGGCCCACCGGGGGCCGTACGATCGGGCCAAGGCCGAGGCCGTGCATGCCGCGTTCGCCGGCCGCCCCGGATTCGAGATTGCCAAGTCGCAGCAGCCGCACTTTCAGTACGAGGTGCGGCGGGCAGACTGATCGCCCGGATTCTTCAAGGGCGGCACGCTCAGAGCGCAGCGATGGGCGTGGATGGCCAGGTCACCGCGCCCAGCGCTACTGCTTAGGTTGCGCCGGCTTGACCTGCACCAGCAGGTCGAGACTTGCCTTCTCATGGATTTGCCTCGCGAGCAACGAGAACTTCTGCAGGACGTCCATGCGAGACTGATGGTTCGCTATCTGCTTTTGCAGAGCGGGGATTGCCTGCGACGTCAAGTCGTTGAGCCGCTTCATTCTGGCCCCTCGCACCGGGATTGGCTTCGGTCCCGGTGAGGCCAGCCAATTCTGTATCGCCGTGGCCTCGGCCTGGAACGCTGTAAGTTGCTGATTCAAGTCAGTGGCATGATTTCTCATCGAACCGCTCGCTCGATCGAGAGTCTTCTTGGAGAAGTCGATCGTCTTACCCGAGCCGATATCGATCTCGGGAGCCACCTCCAACTCCGCGATCGTTCCTCGCCTGCGAAGGGAGAGCCGAATCTTCACTCCCGGATACTCGGACAGCTCGACTTCAACCGGCTGTCCGAAGGCGACGATGCCGTCGTCCGGTTGCAGCGTATACGAGGTCGAGAGCTGGCTGATACTCTGGATCTGAGCCTCAACGTCCTTCCCTTCCACCTCCTCTGCAACCGAAACTCGCATCGTCGAACGTTCGAGGTCCAGCACAATCGACTTTCGTTCGCCGGGAGGCCCCGTTACGGTAGCGACGGGCACTCCGAAAGGCGAGGCCGTGTTCTGCGGCGGCGTAACTCCGGAAGGCGCGGGCTGCGAGGGCGGAATTGCCGGCGTCGGCGCAGGGCTCCCCGGCACAGGCGTCGGCCAATTGGGCGGGGGTGAATTTGACGCCCGGAAAGGAGACTCCACCGGCTGGGGTTCGGGCTGAACCGGCGACGGCTCGATCCCCGCGGGTTGAGGCTGCAACTCCGAGGTCGATTCGGGCGGGGCCGGCTCAGGTTGGGGAGGGGGAATCGTTCCGCCCTTGGCGGTACCGGACGGTTCGGGAACGGCCGGCGCCGTGTCCGGAGGATCGTGCCGTGCGACCGTCGCATTGCCACCTCCCCCCGGAGACAACAGGAACAGCACGAGACACGCAACAGCCAGGCCGATCGCACTGCCCACGATCGTGGGAACGATTGGAAATCGCGCCGTCGGACCTGTCTCTGCGGGAATCTCGTCAGTCGGAGCCGGCCCGGCGGCCCTTTGAAGCGGCAGGCCGGCTGCGGCCGGCGGAGCGACAACCGGTTCGGGGTCGGGCGGAGCGACCGGGGGGGCCGCCGGCAGAACCACCGTTTCGGCATTAGCCTTCAATCTCGACCTGAGTTGGCTGTCATAGGCCTGCTTCTTCTCCGGACGCAGCAGGCTCACGCCGGCCTGGGACAACTCCGTCAGCAGACGTTGAGAATCGGCCGAATGGGGGCCGGCCGCGAACGACTTGACGTAAGCCATTCGCTGATCGAGCCCGTTCTGGATCACGTCCTCATTGGTTTCAAACAGCGGGATCCCCAACAGCCGGTAATGATTGGCAGGCTGCTCCGCCACCGGGATTCCCAACCAGGAGTGATATGGATTGAACCGTTTCGACATATCACTCTCCTGCACGCAACGCATCCACGTGCGTCTGCAACTCGGCTGCCCCGAGCACGGCGTCGTAAACGGCCACCTCGTCCAACTCTCCCGACCAAGGATAGGCGTGTGCGCCGGCGTAGTCAAATCCTTTGCCGATCCCCAAGCGACTGGTCGCCGGAACGCCCGGAACTTCTCTGTTATCAAGAACTTGCTGCAATTCCCGGTTTCCCCCGGCCAGATCCACAAGGTAAGCGTTGACGGTCGTCTTTTCCTCACCCGCCTTCAAGGTAACGGCCAAGTAGTACCAATGTTGCGCCGCAAGAGTCGTGTTCGTTTCGACCCAGTCGGCCTGACCGTCCAGCAAGAGACTCAAGTGGTTCTCTCCCACGGCCGCCACAAAGAACCCGCAGGCCCTCTCCCCATCGCGAGTGGCAACAGCCAAGGCCACGGTTTCATCGTTGGCATCCTCCGGAGTCTCATACCGCAGCAGCAGCTCGATCGTCATGGCTTCAAGGGGCCGGAAGACAACCTCGGACTGCAACGCCGTGCCGTTCTCGTTCCCATCGACCGGCTCCCGATGGGGACGGATCGCTTCGGTGGTCAGGTCGAATCCCCTGGCCGTGTAATCCAGCGAGCCCCGGCCGCGTCCGCCGACCATCACCGCCTCGGTCAAATGGAGCGATCCCCGCTTGTCCTGGCATTTCTCCAGGCGACTCGTTCCTTCGAACGTGTACTGGTGAATCAACCGCGGATGGTTGGCCACGATCTCTCGCATCATGGCGACAGAATGGCTTGGGAGGCGATCCGGCAACGCCGTGGCGAATCCCGCCGGATCGGCGGGCATGGTCTGGGGCGGATCTGCCGAACCGGTTGCCCATGCGATCGCAGTCCGACCGGTGAGCTTCATTTCCGTTTCCTGGAACCTGTCGGACTCGGAACGGACTCGGCGGATGACCGCCTCTCCTTCGAGAGCATGGACTTCGACGCGCCCGCCGTTTGCCGACACCCCAACCTTTCCCCGCGTGAGCTCGATCGTCGCACCACCGACCTCAATCAGAGAATCCGGCGGTTCGTCCGCGATGAATGTTGCCCGGCCGGACTCGAAGTCGATTCGGCCTCCCGGCAGATAACGAAATGTCGAGGGGCCTTCGACGAGAAGGCGGGCGTTCCTGCCGTGCGCGATCTCAACGGCGCCACGTTCCAGAACAAGCGGCCGGTCCAACGGAATCGGCTGGCCGATGGCGGGGGCCGCGGACCCCGCTGCCCAACGCGGCTGGACCGCATCGGCAAGGGTTGCAGATGCCAGAAGCTCAGGCGGGGCAGGGGAGGGGGGACGTTGGCGTTCGGGGATGGCACGATAGGCCAGAACCAGCAAAATGACGGCCACAAGAGCGCTCGCGCAGAAGCCGATCAGGCGGAGACGCGAGATCCGGTCCGGCTTCGGGCGTGCGAACGTCGGAGTCGGAATCCGCAGCCCATGGCCTTCGGCCGACGGCGCCGCCAGATCCGGCGTCTCGTCGGCCATGGCCTGGTGCCAATGCAGCTCGCCATGCAGGTGGAGGTAAAGCAGGTAGAATCGCCGGGCTTCCGCGGAGTCTGCCAGCAGCTCCTCCAATCGCTCCGTCTCCCGATCGGAGAGGGGGCCGTCGCAGGCCGCGGCAACCAGGTCCTGGAGTTCCCGGGGGATGATATCGTCCGGTCGGCTCATCGGCGAGCCTCCGCCGTGAGGGTTCGCTGGATGCATTCGAGCAGCGTCATGCGGACTCGATGAAGGCTTTTCCGCGTTCCCTGGACGCTCCGCCCGGCGGCTTCGGCCAATCCGCGTGTTGTTGCACCCGGTCTGTAACGGTTGAGTACCAGCTTTCGGTCGACATCGCGAAGCTTCGTCAGGCAACCCTGCAAGGCGTCGCGACGATCGTCGAACTCATCCGCCACCTTCTCCGCTTCCGCCGCCAACGTCTCCACCAGCTCCAGACTGAACACGCGTCGTTCTCGAGCGGTCTTTTCCCGGTACTTGAGCACCTCGAAGTAGGCCACGCGGCAGGCCCAACTCTCGAACGAGGTCCCCGGTTCATATTCGTCGAACTTGCGCCAGAGGACGATGTTGGTCTCCTGCAACACTTCCTCGGCGTCGGCCGCATTGTGGATCAGCCCCAAGGCATAGAGAAACACCTTACGCTGACACCGGCCCAGCAGCCGGGCAAAGAGTTCGCCCTTCTGATCGGAATCTCGCTCCGAACCGCTCACTTATCCCCTCCTCCCGCCTGGGAACACCCACCGTCGAACCAAGCAGGCTGCACAAGAAGCATCAGCCATTCTAGCGTCCGACGTCACTTTTCGCGATGTTCACTTCCGCACACTCGGCTCATCCGGCCCGGGAAAATCGTCCGGAACGGCCTGCGTGACCTTGCCGGTGGCGGCCCACTCAGTACCTCGCTGGTAGGTGACGATGAAGGCGACGCTCTGCAGTTGCTCGCCGGCGTGGCCCAGAGTGGTGTGGAACACGCGGCCTTTGCCGAAGTCGATGGCCATCAACATCGGTTCATTCTCGCCCGTGCCGCGCTGGTCGGGGGATGAGAATGCGGTTGCCAGGACGGTCACGTTCTTGGCCGGGCCTCGCAGGCTGTCGTAAAGCTCGTCGGCCGAATGCATGAACTTCTCCGGCAGACCCTTGGTGACCGGATGCTCGGGAGCCAGCACCACGAGCTGATAGGCATGCTGCGGACCGTGGGAACCGGCCTTGCCGGGCTTGGCGTCGGTGACCATCTTGCCGTCGCGCCAGCGGATGTAGACGCCTTCGGTTTCACTACGGTTTCCCCAGCCGCCCACGGCGATCATCTCGTTGAACTCGGGCCACTTGGGAAAGGCGTTGTCGGCCGAATGGTAGATCACCACCCCCCCGCCGCCGCGAACGTAGTCGACAAAGGCCTTCTTCGTTGCGGCCGACCATTCGTCGCCGTCATAGTTCAACACCACCACGTCGTAGGCCTTGAAGTCGGGAGCAAACCCGCTCATGTCCTCGCCGGCGGCGGGAGACGTGGCCACGTCGACCTCGAACAACTTGGTCTGTTCCAGACAGCTCTTCAAGACCGGCGTGACGGCCGTTCCCGGGTGCCACTTGTTCATCTGCCCGTCGACGATCAGGGCCTTCAGCGGCGGGGCGGCCGTGACGATGGGAGCGGCAAACAGCAAGAGGGCAAGGGCCGGCAGAAATCGACGGAGTGACATGGGGCTGCTCCTCGCACAGGGTGTCAATATGTGAAATGCAGATGCCATCCTACACCGCAGAAAGTCGTAGTTCCAGCGCCCTGACAGGCGACGTCAGACGTGTGATCTGGCGCCCTCGGGATGCTTGCCCCTGTTGGCGATGCTCTCGTCCCAGACGATCCAGAGCCGGCTGGCGTTGGCCCTGGCCAGTCGCGGCCAGAAATCGTTCATCGGATGATCGGTGATCTGCCGGGCCTGGTTGCCGTCGTGCCTCCAGAGGTGGTTACGGCAAAGTAGCAGGCACGCTCCGCCGTGCCGTCCGCCAAAGGTAGCAGGCACGCTCCGTCGTGCCGTCCGCCAA
>JAAYAY010000128.1 GCA_012719125.1 Planctomycetaceae bacterium
CACCGGCGGCAACAACTATCGCGGCTACCCGGCCTACAGCACGCTGTACGACAGCACCCAGTCGTTCTACCACTACGTTCGCGGCTTCCATTCGGTGACGGCCGCCGGTTCCAAGAACGCCCCGTCGCGCGATCGGGCCTACTTGTACGATTCGCCCGGCGCCGACACGTTCGACGAGGCGTTTTGGGAAGAGGACAAGTACCAGGGGGGCTCCCTGACCGACACGGGCGACAGCTACGAACTCTGGATCAAGTACTTTGTCTACGTCTACGCCCGCTCGACGGACAGCGGCCCCGGCGACACGATCGCCGTGGAGAACGAAGGAATTCTGGCCTATCGGTTGCTGCGGATGGGGACGTGGTGAGATGCGAAGCCCGAAAAGAGGGGTCAGGACTCTTTGATTCTGCGCAGTGCAAGGAGCCGCACAGAATCAAAGAGTCCTGACCCCTTTTCTGCCTTACGCCGCTCGCCGGCTGATTTCGTCGGCAACGTGAACGACGATCGTCGTCAGGCGGCCTTCCCGTTCGACGAGCAACTCGAGGGGGCCCGGAAGGGTGGTCGCCAGTTCGGCAAACTGGCCGTCGTCGGTGAAGTCGCGGCCGGCTATCTGATAGATACGATCTCCGGGTCGCAGGCCGGCACGAGCGGCGGCCGAGCCCGGAAAAACCTGCTTGAGAATCACGGTTCCCGGTTCCGCGTCATCAGTCTCCCAGGTGATTCCCAGCCGCAACGGAGTGCCTTCGAGTTGAACCACCAGCTCACGCGTTTCTTCGTCTTCGCGGGGTTTCACCACGACGCGGACCGGGTTGACGGCAGCCAGAACGGCGCCGGCCAGGTCTTCACCGGAATGGACGATGTGGCCGGCCAGCTCCACCACACGGTCACCGGGCCGGATGCCCGCCGTGTCGGCTGCGGAGCCCGGCGTCACCGACGTGAGTTCGACGCCGTCCTCGCCGGCGCCCTGGGGGTCCCAGGCCACGCCGAGGCGCTGCGGCACGGCGCCCGCTCCTTCCCGCGAAATGACCCAGGTCGGCGCCGACTCAGTTCGGCAGGCCGTGCGGAATCTGGGGCACCGCTCGTCTTCCGCCAGATCGTAGGTCATGCCGAACAACAGTCGAACGATTCGGGTCATCCCGTCCGAATCGATCAGATCTGCGTCGTCCGTCTCGCGATGGTATTGGTCATGCACGCCGGTGTGGGCAAACAGCGCCGGAATCTGCCGTTGGACGAACGGGTAGTGGTCGGCGTTGGCGACCAGCGTCCAGGAGAAGTCGATCCGCAAGTCCGACTGGGCATTGTTCGTCGAGATGAGACGGCGATAGCCTTGGGCCGTCCGCGAGCCGAACACAGTCAGTTGATTGTCGCGCAGGCGGCCGATCATGTCGATATTGATCGCTGCCACGATTCTGCCGGGCGGAACCGTCGGATTGGCGGCCCAATGGTTCGATCCCAGAAGCCCTTTCTCTTCGGCATCCCAGAATGCAAACAGCACGCTTCGCCGGGGCGGTTCCGGCAGCATGCAAAAGGCTTCGGCCAGTTCGAGGATTGCCGACGTTCCGCTGGCGTTGTCGTCGGCGCCGTTATGGATCTCGCCGATTCTGCCCAGGCTTGTCTTCTTGCTGCCTCGCCCGATGTGGTCATAGTGAGCACACAGAATGACCGTCTCTTGAGAGAGGGTCGGATCGCGACCTTTGAGGATCGCAAGGACGTTGCGGTAGCCCGCCCCAAAGCGTTGGTAGAACCCGCCGTCGGAGCCTGCCGCCGTGAGTCCGAGATCGCCGAAGCGTTCAACCAGGTATTCGGCGGCAGCTCGCCCCCCGGGTGTCCCGGCCTCGCGCCCCGCCATCGTGTCGTCTGCGAGAATGACCACGTGAGACTGCAACTGATCGGGCACGATCGAGTTGATGGCGGCCGTCAGCGAGGCATTCTTCTCGGCCGCGCTTGCGTCCAACACGCCGCAGAGCACGAGCACAAGCGGCAACAAGCCGGCAAGACAGGATCGGCAGACGGGGATTCGATTCATGCTGAGACGCTCAGGGAAGCCAAACGAGGATCGCACGCCACAGAAGTACCACGGCCTTTCTCCCGTTTACTATACCTTCTCTCGCCCCGGCGGTCGAAAGGCGGTCTTGCAGATTATGGCAGACTGGAAGACCGGATACCGGATCGCGGGGTCTGCTCCCAAAGCGTTTATTCATAAGTAGTTACAGCAATCCCAGTTCCGACGGACTCTCGTGCCGAGGAGAACGGCGCACCAAGCCGTGCGCGGGCCGATTTGGCCGTCGACAAACGGCGGGGCATCGATTAGGCTAGAGAATTCCTCCCCGCAAGGCGGGGAGAGGTGCCGAGGGGCAACGTTCTTATCGAGCTTGCCTATTTCATGTACGGAGGGCCGGCAACGGAAGCCCCAATCTTTCGGGGAACCGTGTTCTCAGCCGTCCGTTCCATATGCAGACGTCCAGAGAGTCTCGTGGTAGGAGAATCTGATGAGTTCCAAGCGAATCTTGTTGTCGGAAAGCGAAATGCCCAAGGCGTGGTACAATCTCCAGGCCGACTTGCCGGAGCCCGTGCCGCCGCCGCTGCATCCTGCAACCAACCAACCGATCGGTCCGGCTGACTTGGAGCCGATCTTCGCCAGGGCCCTCATCGCCCAGGAAGTCAGCCAGGAACGGTGGATCGATATCCCCGACGACATCCTTCGCGTCTATGCCATTTGGCGCCCGGCTCCCTTGGTACGAGCGACCAACCTGGAGAAAGCACTGGGAACTCCCGCCCGCATCTATTTCAAAGACGAGAGCCACAGTCCCGCCGGCAGCCACAAGCCCAACACGGCCGTGGCCCAAGCTTACTATAACAAGCAGGAAGGCACTCACCAGTTGACCACCGAAACGGGTGCCGGCCAATGGGGAACCGCCCTGGCCTTCGCGTGCAGCCAGTTCGGCATCAAGTGCAAGGTCTACATGGTCAAGATCAGCTATCAGCAGAAACCCTACCGGCGTTCGATGATGCATGTGTGGGGCGGCGAGGTCACTCCCAGTCCGTCGGAGGAAACCAACGCCGGCCGGAGCATTCTCGCCGCCGATCCGGACTGCCCGGGCAGCCTGGGGATGGCCATCAGTGAAGCCGTCGAGGCGGCCGTGACCAGCGGCAACGCCAAATACACGCTCGGCAGCGTGCTCAACCACGTGATGCTGCATCAGACGATCATCGGCCTGGAAGCCGAGAAGCAAATGAAGATCGCCGAAGACTATCCCGACGTCGTGATCGGATGCGTCGGCGGCGGCAGCAACTTCGCCGGTTTGGCCTTCCCCTTCCTGCGGCATAAGATCGCCGGCAAGGATATCCGTTTCGTGGCTGCCGAGCCCCAGTCATGCCCCTCGATGAGTCGCGGCCAATACCGCTACGACTACGGGGATACGGTCAAGATGACGCCGCTGCTCAAGATGCACACTCTGGGGCACAGTTTCGTGCCGGCGGGCATTCATGCCGGCGGGCTACGCTATCACGGCATGGCGCCCATGGTCAGTCTTGCCGCCAAATTGGGCCTGATCGAGGCCGCCGCATTCCACCAATTGGAGTGTTTCGAGGCCGCCAAGCTGTTTGCCGAAACCGAAGGCACGATTCCGGCACCGGAGACTTCGCACGCCATCCGGGCCGCGGTTGTCGAAGCGCTGAAGTGCAAGCAGACGGGTGAAGAGAAGTGCATCCTCTTCAATTTCAGCGGACACGGACTGTGCGACCTCGGCTCCTACGACCGCTACTTTGCCGGCGAGTTGGAAGATTTCGCCTATCCGATCGATCGGATTCAGGCCGCCCTGGCGGAACTGCCCGTGCTGGAATGAACGGCTCGTTTCGCCAGCCATAGGAACGAAACAGACACGGCCGCCCCCGACAACCGATTGTCGGGGGCGGCCGTTCTTTTTTGTCGCGCGACCTCAGCTACCCACGAACCGAAGATGGACCACGCACGAGCGTCTTGGTACGTTAGAACCGGGCAGGAGATCGGCGTCGCATATAGTCGCTTTTCGCTCTGCGAAAAGGCGCTTGTTCGCGGAGCGAACAACGACACTGGTTGATTCGTCGCCCCCTACCCGGCGAAGCTTCGGAGTTGCGGCTGGGATTCTTCTTCCTCGTTCGGCAATCGCACGACGGCTCCGGGCGGCAACCGGCGTTCGGCCATGATGCCGCGGGTCGTCGTCGACAGAAATTGATAGAATTGCGAAGCAGCTCCCTCGGGAAATTCATCCCGGAGCCGCTGCAAGACGTCATTCCAGCAGAGCCCGCTGCGATAGATGACGCGGTAGGCCTGCTTGAGCCGCTGAATCTCGTCTGATGCAAAACCGGCGCGTCTGAGCCCGATCGTATTCAACCCCACGACATGGCTGCTCAAGCCGTCGAGGGTAATGAAAGGCGGCACGTCTTTGTTCACGTGAGACTGTCCGCCCACCATGGCGAGAGAACCGATGCGGCAGAACTGATGGACCGCAGCGGCCCCTGACAGGTAGGCGCGATCCCCCACGGTCACGTGGCCAGCCAGCATTGAATTGTTCGCGAAGATCGTGTGGTTTCCAACCCGGCAGTCGTGTGCCACGTGCGTATTGACCATGAACAGGTTGTTGTCGCCGACGACGGTCTCGCCGTCCTCGGCCATGGCGCGGTGGAAGGTCACGTTCTCGCGAATCATGTTCCCGGCCCCGATTACGAGTCGTCCCGGCCTTTCCGGGACGTTGACATGCTGAGGAAGGCCGCCGAGAACGGCCCCCTCACACACGGTATTGCCGGGGCCCACGGTGGTGCCGTTCTTGATCACAACGCGATGCAAGATCCGGCAGCCCTCGGCGATGACCACGTCGCTTTCAATCACGCTCAACGGGCCGATTTCAACGTCGTCGCAGATCACGGCCGCTGGGTCGACAACGGCCGAAGAATGGATTTTCACGGCAGATTCCCCCTGGTGTGCTTAAAAGACGGAGGGTGCGTTGGGCTCGGGTATAACGAGCCTGATTGCGGGATCCTGGCGCACCGGCTCCCATCCCCATGTATCGGTCGTTCGGGTCGTAGCAGTCCAAGCTGATACGCGGATTTTGCGGCCGACGCCATCCCTTCGTGAGAGGGAGATGATTGGCAAATCGCGCGGTGCCGCGTGACATCGCCGGCACTCACCGCGGTCTCTCGCACACTAGCCGAACCGGCTCGCCACGCGTAAACTGAAGCATCGGTAGTATTTCAGCCAACTGCGATCAAGCGAAGGACGAATGGGCGATGTCGAGTGAAGTAGAACGATACGACGAGGCAATTCAACTCCAGCAGAACGGCCGACTGGAGGAAGCCGTCGCCAAACTCGAGCAGTTGACTGCCGATTACCCGGACTATGCTCTAGCCCATGCCGCCCTGAGCGTCTTCTATCAGAAACTCCAGCGCAATGACGAGGCCGTCGAGCATGCCGGCAAGGTCTGCGAGCTGGAGCCGGAAGATCCGTTCAGTTTCGTGGCCATGAGCACCATATGCCAGAAGGCGGGCCGCATCTCCGAAGCCGAGCGAGCCTTGGCGCAGGCCCATCAGGCCCAGATGGCTTCGTACCGGCAAGGACAGAATCGTTCGTAGCTACGGTATACGGCCTGTCTCCAGCCCCGATCCGTCCAGGACTGCGGTCAAGCTGAACCGGCACGGCAAGAAAGCGAATAAGGCTGCCCGGAAGGCGGCCTTATTCGTTGAATTCCAATGTTGCCCAGCGAAGATCAGAGGGCTGCCTTGACCTTGTCGACCACGGCCTCAAAGGCCTCGGGGTCGTGAATCGCCATCTCGGAGAGGGACTTGCGATTCAGTTCGATCTGGGCCTTCTTGAGTCCGGCGATAAACTCGCTGTAGCGCAGGCCGTGCATTCGCACGGCAGCACTGATTCGGATGATCCAGAGGCGGCGAAAATCCCGCTTGCGGGCTCGCCGGTCCCGGAAGGCGTAACAGCCGGCGCGAACCAGCGTTTCTTTGACCGTGCGGAGAAGCCGTCCGCGTCCTCCCCGATAGCCTTTGGCTTTCTTGTAAAGCCTGTTCTTGGCCTTGGTCCTTGCGGCACCCTTGGTGGTTCTCATTGACAAACCTCTTTCGATAATGCGGGATCAAGGCCCTCCCGGCCCGAAGCACAGGAGCGTTTGGATGCCCGTCCCGTTCTGCCATCTTTTGGAGTCTTGGTTCAGGACTCCTGCGCATGGTGTGCGCATGTTTGTGAAGGTTGGGTCGCGGACTTGCCCCGCTCGGGGAAGGCTAGTTGCTGTTTCCGCACAACGCTTCGCGGATCTTGCCCGCCTCGAGGGAATTGACGCAGGTCGTCCCACGCAGATTCCTCTTGCGCTTGTGGCTCATTCGAGCGGCCAGGTGGCTTGTGCCCGACTGGCGATGCTTGACCTTGCCCGACGCGGTAACGCGGAAACGTTTCTTCGTCCCTTTGTGGGTCTTCTGCTTTGGCATGGCTGACAATCAATTTCTCTCAGATCGTGGAACGCGGTCTCTACCGGCAACGGCCCCCTGCTCGAGGCCATGCCAATAGTTAGCCCCTCATTATAAATCCTTGAGGGCCATGAGAAAGGGGGATCGACCGGAATCCCTCGCCGTCGGCAGGGAAAATCGGCTAGAACCGTGGGAAAACAATCCCCCCAAACAGGCCCTCGTGACCAGAGCCTGGGCAATGACACAGCACCACCCCCGCAAAGGGAGTAGATACATTCCGCCGCAAGGAGAGGTTTCGAGTCCGGGTTATTTCGGCGCGAGCGTGCAGATGATACGCCGCCCCTGCCGTGAGGGGGCCGATTCAACCTTCGACACGTCCTCGAGTTGTTCCAGCATTTGGTCGATAACCCGCTGGCCTTCCTCAACGTGCGTGATCTCCCGACCGCGGAACATCACCGAGATGAGCACCTTGTTCTTATGCTCCAAGAAGTCGCGAGCCCGGCTCACCTTCACGCTGATGTCGTGATCCCCCGTCTTCGGGCGGACCCGGATCTCCTTGACTCTCTGTTGATGGGTGTGGCTCTTGTGCTGGCGTTTTTTCTGTTGGTACTTGAATTTGCCGAAATCCATTACCCTGCAAACGGGTGGTCTACTGTCCGGCGCAACTTCCACAAGATCGAGTCCCGCATTGCGGGCAGTCGCCAAGGCTTCGTCGGTAGAGATGATTCCCAGTTGAGCACCGTCGATGCCGATGACGCGGACCTGGGGCACGCGGATCTGTTCGTTGATGCGCTGCTGCTGTTTGGTTGCGATGGTCGCAATCCTCCTTAAAGGGTAGCGGTCCGCCTCGCTGCGGTCTTCCGTTTCACAGGCCGCATCCGGATGGGACCAAGGGAGTAGTTACCGGCAACCGCGACATCTGCACCCGAATCGACGGTTGCCAACATTCTTCAAGAGTATTTATGACGGACAAGCCCTCGTCAACTTCGACACGGGCGAAAATCCCGGTATTTGCCAGCGAACGGCAGACCGACCCCCTCATTTGTGCTAGTTCTCGGCTGCTGCCGCAGGAAGCCTCTTGGCCGCAATCTCCTCGCGGAATCTGGAAATGACCTCGGCCACGGGCATGGAACCCAGATCGCCCTGCCGGCGATCGCGAACGGCCGCCGTTCCGGTTTCCGCTTCGCGTCCTCCCACCACCAGCATGTAGGGGATCATCTCCAACTGGGCGTCACGAATCTTCGCCCCGATCTTTTCAGGACGATAGTCGCCGCTGGCCCGCAGTCCGGCTTCCCGAAGCTGGGATTCCACTTGGCGTCCGTAGTCCTCGAATTTCTGGCTCACGACCAGCACGCGGACCTGCTCTGGAGCCAGCCATAAGGGGAACGCACCGGCAAAGTGCTCGATCAGCATTCCGATGAACCGCTCGAAGGAGCCGAACGGCGCCCGGTGGATCATGACGGGGCGATGGGGCTGATTGTCGGCCCCGATGTACTCCAGTCCAAACCGCTCCGCACTGGGCAGATTGTAGTCGAGTTGAACCGTGCCGAGCTGCCACTCGCGCCCGATGCAGTCGGCCACCACGAAGTCGGCCTTGGGGCCGTAGAAGGCGGCCTCACCGATCTCGATTTCCAGATCGGGCAGATCCATGTTCTCGCAGACGTCGCGAAGCGCGGCTTCCGCTCGGTCCCAGACCGCCGGTTCGCCCACGTACTTGTCGCTGGCCGGATCGCGGAAGCTCAGCCGCACCCGGTAATCGTTCAGGCCGACGGTCGACAATACGTGCTTGGTCATCTCCAGGCATCCGCGGAACTCGTCTGCCACCTGCTCTTCGGTGCAGAAGATGTGGGCGTCGTCCTGGGTAAATCCGCGCACGCGAGTCATCCCGTTCAATTCGCCGGACTGCTCGAAGCGATGCACGGTGCCGAATTCGGCCAGTCGCAAAGGCAGTTCGCGATAGCTCCGCGGCTTCGACTTGTAGATCGTGATGTGATGAGGGCAATTCATGGGCCGCAGCAAGTAGCGATCGCCGTCGGCCATCTCGACGGGCGGAAACTGGCTGTCGGCGTAGTAGGGGTAGTGGCCCGAAATCTGGTAGAGGTTGACTCGCCCGATCACCGGCGTGTAGACGGGCTGGTATCCGTTCTTGATCAACTCGCCGTAAATGAAGTTCTCGAGTTCGCGGCGCACGACGGCACCTTTGGGAAGCCACAGAACGAGTCCCGATCCGACGTCCGGATCGATCATGAACAGTTCCAGTTGCTTGCCCAGGACCCGGTGGTCGCGCCGTTTCGCCTCTTCCAGCCGCTGAAGATAACTGTCCAGATCCTGCTTGGAAAACCACGCGGTGCCGTAGAGCCGTTGGAGTTGCTTCTGGGCGGCGTCCCCTTTCCAATAGGCCCCGGCGACCGACATGAGCTTGAAAGCCGAAATCGCCTGGGGGGCGGGAACGTGCGGGCCGCGGCACAGGTCGACGAACTCGCCCTGCCGGTAGAACGAAACGGTCTCTTCTTCCGCCAGGCCCTCCTGGATATGTTGCACTTTGAGCTTCTGATTCAGGTCGGCACATAGCCGCACCGCCTCGTCGCGCGGCTGAACGACCCTCTCGAAAGGCTCGTTCTCCTTGATGATCTTGGCCATTTCGGCCTCGATCTTGGAGAAGTCGGCCTCGCTGATGGCGTGCTCCAGAGAGAAGTCGTAGTAGAAACCGTTCTCGACCGTGGGCCCGAAGGCCAACTCCACTCCGTCGAACAGTCGCATGACCGCCCGGGCCATGATGTGGGCACAGGAGTGGCGCATCACGTCGAGCGCCTCGGGGTCCCGTTTCGTGAGCAGCCGGAGCTGCACTTCGCCTTCTTCGGGCAAAAAAGTGTCGGCGCCGACGATCTTGCCGTCGACCACGGCTGCCAGGGTCGCTTTGGCGAGCCCGGAACCGATATCCGCCGCCACGTCCATGGCACGCATGCGGCGAGAGAATTCCTTGGAACTTCCATCGGGGAGGTTGACTTTTACCATCGTTTCTGGCCGCAGAGCGAAGCGGCCTCCTTTCTGGACGGCGACGTCGATACAAAGGACGCCGAATTGGAGCGGCCACTTCGACCGCGGGGAGACAACTCCCGTAGGTTATACGGGCAAGCTCGCGATCCCATCAAGATCAGACAGCCGCGGGGACGGGCGGGTTCGGCACGACGACCGAACGGGGCGTCCGAACCCTTGCTGCCGCCGGACATCCGAGGCGAGAAACAACCGCTCGGAGAAACCTCGCAATACCACGAAACCCGGCGTGGAGAGTCGGGCCTGTGACAGTGGGCGCAACCGTCGACCATCAATAGAAGCTCATCAACCCGTTCGTCTCATCGTCGCGGATGTCGAAGATCTTCGTCAGGTTCGTAAGCGTGAACAATTCGTAGATCTCGGGCTTCATTTCGCAAAGCACCATTCGGCCGCCCTTGCCTCTCATCCGCTTGTTCAAGGTGATCAGCTTGCCCAACACGGAACTCGAAAGAAAACCGACGCCGGAGAAGTTCAACAGGAGATTCGTGCAGTCTTCCTGAGCGGCCACGTCATTCAGCTCGCGAGCGATCCCTTCGATGACCATGTCATTGAGGATTTTGGTTTCCAGAAATCGAGCCACGTAAACGACACCGTTTTTTGAAACCTCAATGTGGCGATAGTCGGCCATGCTGCAAAACTCCTGGAATTGCTGATCCCGCCCCGGTCAACCTGCCGGAAGGAACGGGCTGGATTCCGCCGGACCAGTGAATCGGACGAATCCGTCGAACGACATGCATCGTTGGCACACTACGCCCTGCCTGCGTGCCCGTCAGAGGAACAACCCGACCGAGACATCGGGCCGGCAACCTGATGCTCGGCCGATCTCCCATTCTTGCCCGAAATGACTGACAGCAAACAGATTTGCGCCGCCCAGCAGATCTTACGGTATACCCAACCATGGCACTAGTGTCAAGAAGGTGCCTCGGTGGCGGATATTCCTCAACCTCGTTATATCGGGGGGCATTCCCGGGTTTCGGAAACGTCCCTTAGATAGTCCAGCAGTTCCTGTTCGTACCGTTCCACCGAGAATCTCTCGGAATTCGCCCGAGCCAGTGAGGCCGAGAATCGATGGCAGTCTCGTTCGAATCGTTCCACCCCCTCAATCAGGGAGTCCACCGACTGTTCACCGAAGAAGCATCCGGTGCCCGGTTCTGTAACGGTCGCCTCCTGAACCGTCTCGGTTGCCCCCCCGTCGCGGTATGCTATGACCGGTGTGCCGCATGCCTGGGCCTCGACCGGCACGATCCCGAAGTCCTCGTTGCCTGGAAACAACAACGCTCGACAACGACGCATCCGGCTGCGAATCACCTCGTTTGAACACCAACCGGCCATTTCGACCGTCGGGCCTGCCATCTGGCGGAGGCCAGCGGCTTCAGGCCCCGAACCGATGACCACCAGACGTCTTCCCAACCTCGAACAGGCTTCAACGGCCAGATCAACCCGCTTGTAGGGTACCAATGCCGACACGCAGAGGTAGAAATCGTCGCGAATCGCCGGTTCAGGGGCCGGGGTGTAGAAATTGGTGTCGACCGGCGGGTAGATGATCCGGCTGCTCCGGCCGTAGCACTCCTCGATTCGCCGTTGAACGGTGCGGCTGATCGCAACGAAATGGGTCACCCGGTCGGCCGTCCGGCGGTCCCATTCCTGAATCCGGTCAAGGACCCACCCCTTGGCTGCGGAAAGTGACGTCCCGGCAAACCGCCCGGATGCCACGAAGTAATCCGCCCGGCGATGCCACGCGTATCGCATCGGCGTGAAACAGTAGCACACATGGGGCACGCCCCGCGGGACGCGAATGCCCTTCGCCACGGCATGGCTGAAGCTGACGACCAGATCGACGTCGTCGGGAATGGTCAGTCGCTCCACCGCCCGGGGCATCAAGGGGAGCAGATGACGGTAATGCCGTTGCGCCCCGGGAACGTGCTGAAGGAAGCTCGTGTGGATCGACATTCGCTCGATCGTCGGGCTCGTCGCTCCCGGCCTGTGCAAGAGCGTGTAGAGCCGAGCCTCGGGAAAGTGACGGCAGAGGATTTCCAGGCACTTCTCACCGCCTCGCATCCCGGTGAGCCAGTCGTGGACCAAGGCGATCTTCACAAAACGAGTCCCCAACGCACTGTCTTTCTGAAGGCCGAGTTGCCTGGGCTATCCTGGCCGGAACCGGAAAACGCGTCAAGCCGAATCCGACGGGCGATCGTCACCGAACGGTTGCAGTGTTCTTTCATCCGTTCGCCTGACCTTGCACTGCGGCCCGGTTTTCGGTATCAACCGCACAACCAAGGCTGCGCAAGGTTGCGGGACCGCTTGCAGTGCTTGTCTATTTTCCTTGTCTTCTCTATTGCGCCTTCCTGGGACCGGAACCACCTCTGCCTGGGAGAATCTGCGATTGTCGTTGCGATGAACTGTACGAATCGACAACTGGCTGTTGTTGCCCTGGCCCTGGCCGGGATTCTCGCGAGCGGGTGTGCCACTCTGCCAACGGCTGAACCGGTGGTAGTCGCTATGGGTGAGGTGACGGCACCGGTCCTCGAATTGCCCCAGGAGACCGCCAAGTCGATTGTGCCTTCCAACGACCGAGACTGGTCGCCCGATCTGGCGGTTCTATCTCGTGCGGAGTTCAACGGCGATCTGGTCACGATTCGCAATGTTCGCAACTGCACCTACCGCACGGCGGACGACTACGATGTGGCCCACTACGACAAGACCTTCGACCTGAACAAGATCGAGAGCCTGGATTTAGTCGTCGTGCCCTTCCTTGAAATGCCGGCCCTTGCCCACATCGCCGTAAGCTTCGGATTCGAAGGCGACGAGTATGTGGGGGTTTCCGTGGAGATCCGCAAAGAGAAAGGCGAAACGTACGCCCCGCTCAAAGGCGTCATGCGTCAGTTCGAGTTGATGTATGTGGTTGCCGACGAGCGAGACATGATACGTCTCTGCACGGATCAATATCTCAACGGGGTCTACGTCTATCGTGCAAACGCTTCGCCCGACGTCGTCCGTGCCATGTTTGTCGACATGATGCACCGCGTGAACGAATTGGCCGAGAAGCCCGAGTTCTACAACACGTTCACCAATAACTGCACCACGAACATCGTTCGCCATATCAACAGCCTCGGCACGGGCACGGTTCCCTACGACTACCGCGTGCTGCTGCCCGGCTATTTCGACAAGCTCGTCTACGACCTGAGCATGATCGAGAAGGACGTCTCCTTCGAACGAACGAAGAACAACGCTCGGGTCAATCGCCGAGTGTACGAGTTCGCCGATCGGCCGGATTTCTCAGCCGCCATTCGGCGGTAGGGCAAGCAGACGTGTTCAGCCTCCCGGACGATCCAGCCCAAGCTCCGAGATTCGCTTGTAGAGCGTCGTCCGGCTGATTTGCAGGCGCCGGGCTGCCCGGGCGATGTTCCAGCCGGCCTGGTGGAGTTCGTGGCGGATCGTTGCTTCGTCCGGCACACCGCGACGCTCTGCCGAAACGGGTCCTTCCCCGTACAATGCCGCCGGCGACGCGGCCGGCCGGGGATTGCTCAACTCGGGTGGAAGATGTTCCGGGCCGATCAGCCCGCCGCGGACTTTGACGAAAGCGTATTCGATGGCGTTTTCCAACTCGCGGACATTTCCCGGCCAGGGGTAGTCGAGCAATAGGGCTGTTGCCTCAGGATCGAGTCCTTCCACATTGCGCCCGGTTTCTTCGCGGAAGCGTTCGACAAAATGCTGCGCGAGCAGCGGCAGATCGTCGCGCCGCTCCCGCAGCGGCGGCAGGTGGATCGGTACGACGCGCAACCGATAATAGAAGTCGCGGCGAAAGCTCCCCTCGGCAACCATCTCTGCCAGGGGCCGGTTGGTGGCCGCAATCACCCGGATGTCGACCGGCACCGATTCGTCGCTTCCCACCCGCTCGATGACCCGGTGCTGGAGCACGCGGAGCAGCTTGACCTGGATGGCGGGCGCCACGTCGCCGATCTCGTCGAGGAAGATCGTCCCGCCGGCGGCCGCCTCAAACCGCCCGCGTTTGTCGCGCGTCGCGCCGGTGAAAGCGCCCTGGACGTGTCCGAACAGTTCGCTCTCCAAAACACCTTCGGCCAGTGCGGAACAGTTGACCGCCACGTACGGACCGGCCGATCGCGCTCCCAAGTGGTGAATCGCCCGGGCGACCAGTTCCTTGCCGGTGCCGCTCTCGCCCTCGATCAACACGGTTGCATCCGAGTCGGCCACCTCGGTGATCAACTCAAAGACATCCTGCATCGGCTTGCTCTTGCCCACCAGGTTGTGGAGCCGGTAGCGGCGCTCGAGATTCTCGCGCAGCGTGACCAATTCCGTCACATCGCGAAACAGCAGAACGCTGCTCCGCGGCCGGCCCTCGCGGGGCGGGAGCATGGCGGTCTGGAACTGCAGGACCTTGCGGTTCCCTGAACTGGTCTGAACGGGGATTTGAACGTCGCGGATCGGCTGCCCGCTGCGGATCGATTCGCGGATCCCCGCCGCCGACTGGCAGAGCTGCCGGCCCAGGAGATCGCAGCATTTCGTTTCCAGAGCGTCAGCTTTCTCGGTTTCGAGAATCTCGCAGGCCGCCCGATTGATGCCGATGATCGCGCCCGAATCATCCAACGTAACGATTCCCTCGACCAGGCCGTCGAGAATCGCCTCGAGGTCTTCCTTGGTGACCGTGCGGGTTGGGGAATTGGGCAGTCGGTCGGGCACGGGGGCCTCCGTGGGCGGGTGGGTGCAGATCCGTTTTCCGGCGGTGTTGTCCATTCTAAGTGTGCAAACCAAGCCGGTCGACTTGGATTTGGATGCACGAGGGCAAGGGAAGGTCACAGGGGGAGGTGTTTTCCGCTCCGTACCAGGCGTTTGTTCGCGGGAGCGAACAACCACATCACTCCCGCACCACCGGAGCATCCGGACCGGGGAAATCGTCCGGAACCGGGATCGTCACCTTGCCGGTGGCGGCCCATTCGGTGCCGCGCTGGAAGGTGGTGATGAACGCAACGCTGGCGCACTGCACGGCCGCATGCCCGATCGCCGTGTGGAAGACGCGGCCTTTCCCGTAAGAAATCGTCATCAGCATCGGCTCGTGCTCGCCGCTTCCTTTCTTTTCCGCGTCGGAGAACGCGGTGGCCAAGACCGTGACGTTCTTGGCCGGACCGCGGAGCCAACTGTAGAGCTCGTCGGCGCTGTGCATGAAGACGGGCGGCAGGCCCTTGGTGATCGGGTGGTTGGGCTCGCGGACGGTGATCTGGAACTCGTGCTGCGGGCCGTGTCCGCCGCCCTTGCCGGGGATCCGATCGCGAACGACCTTGCCGTCGCGCCAGCGCAGGTACGGTCCGCTCTCTTCGTTGCGCCCACCCCACCCGCCGACGGCGATCATTTCGTTGTATTCCTTCCACTTGGGGAAAGCGTTGTTGGCCGCGTGAAAGATCACCAGCCCCCCGCCGGCGTTCATGTAGTCGATCAGCGCCTGGTTGATTTCTTCCGGCCAGGAGTCGCCCGTGTAGTTGCTGACGACGACGTCGTAGGCGGCGAAGTCGGGCTTGAACCGGCTCATGTCCTCACCCTCGGCGGGCGAAGTGGCCACGTCGACGGTGAACAGCCCGGTCTCTTCCAGGAGCCGCTTGAGGACGGGCGTAGTTTCCTGCCATTTGTGATTGTTCTGCCCGTCGACGATCAAAGCCTTCATGGGCTCGGCGGCGGTGAGGGCAGTTGCACAGAAGACAATCAGTGATAGAGCCAGAAATATTCGGCGGTTGGACATGGGTGGGGCTCCAAAGGGTTGCTGGAGTGCGTGGATGACTGTCGGGTGTGTCGTCTCTCCAGATCATCGAGTCTAGTTAAGCCAAGGTCGCACACGAGTCTGGTTGCTGGTGGGCGAGCAGGGCCACCCGCCCCATTGGACGGTTGGTGCGGTCGGTGGCGTCAACGTCGATCGATAGGTGCGGTGGACATACAGTAGCTAAGGTTTTGTATTGCAGGTGGTTACGGCGATTCTCGGGGTGCAGAACCGGCAGGCCCCTCTCCATGGGGGAGCGGGCAGATGCGGGGTGTTTTGGGGCTGGCGGAGGGGAGCGGGAGCGGCGGTGGCAGGAACCGGCGATTTCTTTGGGGAAGCGAGCATGGATAGTTGGAGGCTTGGTTCGGGGTTTGTATGCGTCGTACGGGCGTGTTTGTGTGAAGGCCGGGTTGCGGACTTGCCGCGGCTTGGGCTCGAGAGGTGGATGGTGGGGGCTGTTTTGGTCAACAGACTGAGAGAATTCCAATTCGGGCGATGAGTGGTGGGGGTCGTTTTGGTCAACAAGCGGAGAGAATTCCGAATTGGGCTGCGAGCGGTGGGGGTCGTTTTGGTCAACAAACGGCGAGAATTCCAATTCGGGCGATGCCAGTGCGGCGAGGGGAGCCGGGAGGGGGAAGGGGAATTCGGGGATGAGGTGTGCGGGCACGTCGGCGGCGGTGAGGCGTGGTCCGGCGAGTCGAATGCCGCGGACTTCAGAACCTTTGAGATAGAGGCCGTTGCCGAAGAGGGCGAACATCTGCTGGATGTATTGATTGAGGGGGCGGATGACCTCTTGCCGGAAGCGGGCGGTGCGGAGGCGGGCCTGTCGTTTGAGGCGGCGTCCGCGGGAGGTTCGCCAGGCGGCGACGACGGCGCCTTGCCGGGCGAAGCGGTCGGGGTGGTCGGTGAGGAGGCGGCCGGCTGGATGGTCGGATGTACAAGTGTTCATACGTACATATTAGCAATCCGGCGGGATATTTCAACAGGAAAGTTGAACCTTTGGTGAGGTTTCTTGGGGGGGTGCTGATCTTGGCGGATCAACGCCGGTCAGGGCGATTTCTGCGTACAGAGCGGGCCGGTGGATCGATCGGTGGAATTGGGGCGCGAGTTGTTTTGAACATAAGGTAAACGAGGGCACGGAGACGGGGTGAGGGCGCCGTTTTGACAGACACTCCAAGTGCCAGGGTTTCGGGTGAGGCAACGTCTCCTGTCCGCTCAGAGTACCGGTGCCTCTTCTCTTCTGTTTCTTTAATGTGGAAGTATCACCAGCGTTCGATCCATGGGACCTCGCGTCCCACGACACGACAGAGGTCCAATGCAGCTTTGCACAGTGACAGCTTGTCGACGGCGGCCCAGAGTTTTAGTGTCTTTGTGCTGGACTTGTGCGCATGGTGCGCGCATGTTTGTGAAGGTTGGGTTGCGGGCTTGTCCCGCCTTGGTGTCTTTGTGCTGGATTTGTGCGCATCGTGCGCACATGTTTGTGAAGGTTGGGTTGCGGGCTTGCCCCGCTTTGGTTGGTTTCCGCGGCTACGGCACTTATGGCAGTAGTAGCGTCCGTTGTCCAGGTTCACCGAGAACGTTCGGCTGCCTGGAGACTTTGAATCGTGAACGGGGCACGTTCGCGATGCAAGCCGATGGTCCGAGTGGAGTTGCTTCCTGCATAGTGTAGTCTCTCGCGTGGGCCAATACCACGCGCCCATGGCGATGATAGATGACAGAAAGATGCAAGACAGAAAGACTGGACGAGAGGGGACGGCTGGAGCATGTCCAACAGCCAGGCATTCATGCCGCACACCTCCAGGATCGCCAGAAACCCGCCTTCCGGGCGGGCTTTCTCGGCAAGATCGGCAAAGAAGGTACGAACCTTCTCCCACTGCGTGCTTACCTGACGCTTGAGAATCACCGTTCCGTCTTCCGCTCGCA
>JAAYAY010000129.1 GCA_012719125.1 Planctomycetaceae bacterium
CGATAATATCCGCCTCCTGCGGGCTGCAATGCTCGACGGGCCGCCCCGAGAGACGCTCCAGCAGAACCGGCGTCAGCAAGTCGCCGAAATTGCCATGCCGCGGCCCGCCCCGCCACCAGTACGCCCGCACGGGGTGTTTGGTCATTCTCGGTCTTCCTGTCGCGCAGCGTTTCTGTTCCATTTCGCCAGTTCATCGCCTGATCCACAACTCCTCCTCCAAACTCGCGCGCCTTCGCCCTCGGGCCGCGGTTCTGTCGGTTTGAGACACGCCCAGAAGACTCCCGCGCCTTCAAGGGGCACAGTTCGTCCAGGGTGAATGTGGCGATACGCCGCTGTCACGGATGGCCGTGTCGTTGTGGAGAATCACTGAGATACCCGCGCGGAATCCTGCTACTTCCCCCGGTCCTCCTTGATAAGACGGTGGCAATCCTGCGCTATGGCGTTCGCCTCGCGCATCACTTCCTCCAATTGCTGATCCGACATCACAACGTTGTGATTCTCCAGCAGGGCAGACACAACATCGCGATAGAGCGCGTTGGTTCGGTTCGGAGTCAAGTCCGGTTCCCATGGGATCACCGGATCCGGACTCTTCAACAAACCGATTGCGGTCTTCACATCCATCGACTTCATCATGTCGCGTTTCCATCGATCGCTGACGCCACGCTCCTCTTCTGAAACGGGGAAACGCGTTGCCAGGGCTACCAGCGCCCTCGATGGCGGCTCCAGTTCAGCGATTTCCGCCTTCAATTTGCCGATCGCGTCTTCGTCCGGCTCCCCAGTTGCGCTGTCGCGACAAGCGATTGAGCGCAAATGATACTGCCGGATCGAGAACGGCCGGTCTTTTCGCGCTCCCCAAAACTGCTCGAAAGACTCCCTCTTCTCCGAGTAGCCCCACATGCCGAGGAGCGAAGCGGCAATATCCGCGACTGTTTCTTTCTCATGATGAGATGGTAAGCTGTCGGAATCACCCGCGAAGGCTTGGACGTAGCGGCTCAGCGGTGATCCTTGCGGATACTCGAAAACGACGCGGTGATCGTCCAAAGACTTGGCGATGGTCGGAAGGTACTTGGGATCGCGTTGTTCGAAGAGGACGATGAGAATGGCAGCGTGAAATCGCGGATCGGATTTCGGCAATGCCGCAAGGCACTCGTTAATACCCGCTGCGTCCGCCTGGCAGGAAACGGCGATCAACTCCCGGAAAGCATCAAGTGATTCTCGCGCCCAGACGCGGTCGAGACCGCGCGGAACGATGTTCTCCCGAAGCCACATGGGAAAGAACCCATCCAACCGGTCGGCGCATTGCTGCAATCGAAGAAGGTACGAACCGGCAGCATTCTCCTGGAACCATTTCGGAAAGAGCAGATCCAGTCGGTCGGCGCATCGCCATACTTGAGGATTGCATAAACCGGAATTCGTATCCGGCGAGGGTGACTCCTGAGGTGTACAACTCACGACCAGAGCAAGGAACAGACAGGCCATGGGCTCTTCTCCTTTGGCAATTGTGACGCAAGGCAGCGTTTGGCTCGTGATTTCGACAATACACAAACCCAGCATTCTCTGTAACCGTTGGCGCAACGGGCAGTGAAATGCTTCTTCTTCACCTGGCCACGTACCGAGGCACAGTATAGCGCCATGCCTATACGTGGATATCAGTCATCAGCCTCCACGGGAAGAATCTTTGGCGGATTGCCATCTGTGGGATCAGCAGCCTCAATTTCCTGATACGTCGGGACGCCATTGACGACTGTCAAATACCCGTAGCCGACGATTGCATCCTTTGCCAGTCCCTGGATCGTGCTCTTGGATTTGTCGTACGACGGATCGTAGTACGTGCCGTTGCACAGGACGACAACGTGGTCAGGCCATATCGTCTCCTTCGGTGAGCCAGTATTCTGCCCGGCGAGTCCTGCATCAACTCGCAACAGGAGTTGTTCTCCGTTGGGCGGCGTTACTTGCGCTGGATCAACCACAAATTTCTTCCGGTCTGACACGATTCCTTGTGCTTCGAAAACATCATCAAGCAAATGCGCCCAGGCTCCGCATTTTCCGTCTTTGTAGATTAGGAGTTGTTCGACACTACCCACGTTGAATTGACGAGCGAGCGATGGTTGATTGGGGCTTATTGGAACTGGAGGAGGTGGCGCAAGATACGGATCCAAGCCGTAATAGTGCAACGCCTGACCATCATGTGTCGTTACACCCAAACCCTCGAAATTTGTCCAGATAGCGTCAATAACCGTCGTCAAAGTGCTTCTCCCGCTGGCGAAATGGCTTCCCAGATGGATCACCGTATGGTACTGCCCAGTCAAAGCCCCCTGGTACGTGGCATAGAGGTCGTTCTTTTGCGCCCCCGCGCCTCGCAAAGCTTGAGACTCACCGGCGAACTGGAACATCCAGCCCACATTGAAATCGTCGAAGTGTCGCGCCGTGTTGGCGGCAAGCGTCGTGAGTTCCACGGACGAGAGAACAACCTCGCCGCTACCCGCCGTCACATTGAAGGTCTTGTAGGCCAATGGTGCCGGCGGCCCTGCCGCACCATTGGCCGGGTCTACCGACACATTGGCGAAGAAGGTGAGCGTCTCGCCGCTGTAGGTTGGGTCAATGATGCCCACAAATCTGGCCGTCTCCTTCACCGGGTTCCCAGATTGGTAGGCCACCGGAAGTTTCTTGTCCCCTTCCGCCGGCTCGATCACTCCGTTGCGATTGTTGTCGAGCCAATGGTGGCCGGAGTAGTCAAGGCCACTGGAAGGATCCGCGATCATCCCCAAATGGTCCTCGAACTCAGCCCAATGCAGCTCAAATTCGTCGTTGTCCTCAATGTCAATCTCCACCGTGTCAGGGGTCCCGATATCGTAAGCCTGTCCACCGTGGGTTGCGTTCGTGACCGTAATCCTCAGCAACTCATGGAGATACTCGACATAGGTATCGTCAACCGCTTTCAGTTCGATGGTCTCGCTCTCGTTGTCTTTCTGGATCACGAAACTCACCGTTCCTCCCCCATACTCCACGTCGGCCGTGCTGCCGTCGGGTTGTTTCTTGTCCTTGTGGATCATGACATAGTCGCCGCCGCTAGCCTTGCTGCCAGCATAGTCAAACTCCACGTCGATCGGATACGTAGTATCCCCTGTCCGTGAAGGCGTCATCACCTCGTGCGTGCGTTTCAACGTGAGATCAACCGAAGTCGTTTGCTCCTCCGCAATCACCGTTCTCGGACTGCCGGGCGTGCCGTCCTCCTCCAACGACACGATCCAGTGATCGTCGTCCAGGATGTAGACCAAGTCATCCGCGTGGAATGCGTCCGCGCTAAACACCCCGCCGCCGAGACCCACGCTCGTGCCGCCGGTGATCGCGATGACTGCGTCTTCGTCGGATTCCCATAGGTGATCGTTATTCGTCAGCAACTTGATGACGGCATCGACATCATCTACGGGAATCGTCATCTGCCAGTATTCAAGATAGCAGTTATCGTCGTCGTAGAGAGCGAAATCGGTGCCGAAATCGGCAGAACCGCCCGTTGGATCCAAGTTCACCAGAATCCCATAACTCAAATCCCCGCTCCGCCCCGTCCCGTCGTCCACCCGTGTGACCGTGAATTGGGCTGCGGCCAGGCTCCGTTCCAGGATCGTTTCCGCCGACGTCCGCTCTATCGCGATATCCCAATGGTCGTCGTCCAGAATCGTCACACTGGCGCTCCCGGCGTTTTCATCGACGGGGAAGTCGCCTCCCGCGCCCCAACATGCGCAGCAACACCCGGAACCGCCGGAATCGAAAACGCCGCTGCTCGACGCGCCCGTGATCGTGAGAGTCACCGACACGTCGGCTTCCTTGACGGCGTCGTTTTTCGGCCGGATCGAGAGGCCGACGGACGTCTCGCCCTCCGGGATCGAGACTGTGTTCGACGTGACGACCGACTGGCCGCACAAGAGGTCGTAATCCGTGCCGCGAACGCCGCCGCTCAGGACGAAGTCGACGGCGATCTCGTAGCGAGTGTCGGTGGCGCCGCCGGAGGTGAGGTTCGGATCGGCGCTGCGGCTGATCGTCAACCAGGCCAAGTCGCTGGAGTCTCTCTCCACGGTCTCGTGGTCTTCGCCGGCCGCAGCCGAAATGATCCACTGGTCGTCGTCCGTCACGGTGATCGTCGCCGACGCCATGTCCTCAAAGAAGCCTTCGCTCCGTACGAGAATTCTCTTTTGGAGTTCCTCGCGGTACTCCGTGTCTTGCGCCGTGTGGGCTGCTGTGCTCGACGGGCCGCGCCGAGAGACGTTCCAGCAGAACCGGCGTCAGCAAGTCGCCAAAGTTCCCATGCCGCGGCCCGCCCCTCCACCAGTAGGCCCGCAGGCGGTGGTTGGTCATTCTCCTTTCCTATCGTGAAGTCTTTGCATTCGCAGTCTCCTGATCTCCATCCGGCGATTGCTGTAGGGCTCGCCGTCCTGCGACCCATTCGTCGACGAATGGGTCGCGGTCCTCGTAAGCCACCTTGTCGTGTTTCTCGATGATCTGATCAAACTCGTGTTTCCATTCGGCATGGGTGCCCTCTGGCAACAGGCCTTCTTGCTCCAGGAAGATGGCGACCTCCAGATGGTACGGATCGAAACGGATCCAATCGGCGTCGGGGAACTCCTCAAGCCATCGTTTGGCTCGACTCACAAGGTAGCGCTGGTGTTGTTGAGTATACCCAACTGTTGCATAAATCGAGTGGTTCTGCAACGGGCTAGTTGAGGGGGTGGCGGGGTCAGAGGAGAGCTGATCGACGATTCGGGGCTTCGATAGCGCGTACGGGTAGCGTTGATAATCG